>CADEFJ010000047.1:0-4935 GCA_902826575.1 uncultured Pseudomonadota bacterium
GAAGTGGCGGCACACGCGGCCGAAGCCACCGCCGAGGATCAGCCCGCCGGCGCCGGTGTGCGAAACGGTGCCGGCGGTGGTCACGAGCCCAAAGGCTCGCGTCTCGTGGTCGAGATCGCCGAGCAACGCGCCACCGGCCACCCGGGCGCGGCGCGCGCGCGGGTCGACGCTGGCGCCGCGCATCGCGGCGAGGTCGATGACGAGCCCGCCGTCGCAGGTCGACTTGCCGGACGTGCTGTGGCCGCCGCCGCGTATCGCGGTGAGCAGTTCATGCCGGCGCGCGAAGTCCACGGCGGCCACGACGTCGGCATTGCCCGTGCAGCGCGCGATCAGCGCCGGATGCTTGTCGAACGCACCGTTCCATACGCGGCGGGCCTTGTCGTAGCCGTCGGCACCGGGCAGCAGCAGTTCGCCGCGCAGGCTGGCGGCGAATGCCTCGACGTCGGATTTCGCGAGCTGCAGCTCGCTGCCCACGAGGGAGCGTGCCGGAAGCAGGGTCGGGGCGGTAGCGAGCAGCGCCAGTGTCCTGGCAAAGGCGCCAGATGCCGGCGCGAGCATGGCGAGCCCGGTGGCGGCGCGGACGAAATCCCTTCGTAGCATGAGCGGCTCCTTGCTGCCCGTCAGGACCAGCCCCGATTCTACGTCGAATGCGCGTGCCTTGCGCACCCGGCGCCCCGCCCTTAACCTCGTTTGCTGCAAGTCATCCACGTGGGACCCATGGCCGTCAGTTTTCTCGATTTCGAACAACCCATTGCCGAGCTCGAAGCGAAGATCGAGGAGTTGCGGCATGTCACGTCCGAATCCAAGGTCAATATCAAGGACGAGATCGGCAAGTTGCAGGCGAAGAGCCGCCAACTGACCAAGAGCATTTTCGCCAACCTGACGCCCTGGCAGATCACGCAGCTGGCGCGCCATCCGCAGCGGCCCTACACGCTCGATTACATCGCGGCGATCTTCACCGATTTCCAGGAGCTGCACGGGGATCGCATGTACGGCGACGACCTCGCCATCGTCGGCGGGCTGGCACGCCTCGAAGGACGGCCGCTGATGATCATCGGCCACCAGAAGGGGCGCGATACCAAAGAGCGCGTGCGCCGCAACTACGGCATGCCGAAGCCCGAGGGCTATCGCAAGGCGCTGCGCCTGATGCGTCTCGCGGAGCGCTTCCGCCTGCCGCTGATCACCTTCATCGACACGACGGGCGCCTATCCGGGCGTCGGCTCGGAGGAGCGTGGCCAGAGCGAGGCGATTGCACGCAATCTGTTCGAGATGTCGGTGCTCGGCATCCCGATCGTGAGCGTCGTCATCGGCGAGGGCGGTTCGGGCGGAGCGCTCGCCATCGGCGTGTGCGATCGCCTGCTGATGCTGCAGTACGCGACCTATTCGGTGATTTCGCCGGAGGGGTGTGCCTCGATCCTGTGGAAGAACTCCGACAGGAAGGAAATCGCGGCCGAGGCGATGGGCCTGACGGCGGCGCGACTGGCCGAGCTGAAGCTCGTCGATGCAGTCCTGCCCGAGCCGCTCGGCGGCGCGCACCGCGATCCGCAGTCGACGTACGAGACCATGCGCGCCGCGCTGCTCCAGCAGCTCGCCGAGCTCGATGAACTGTCGCCCGAACAGCTGCGGGATGCGCGCAACGAGCGCATCGCCGGCTTTGGCGTGTATTCCGAAGTCGCGAGCTAGGTTTGCGCGCCGTGGCCGCATTCGGCCCGGATGTCCTCGCGGCGCAGCTCACTGCGCTGCTGCCGCGCTTTCCGCGTGTCGCGGTGGCGGCAGCGCTGTCGGGCGGCGGGGACTCGCTCGCCTTGCTCGCGGCCCTGGCTGCGCTGCGGCGCCGGCATCGAAGCCTGGCGCTGCGCGCCATTCATGTCGATCACGGTTTGCAGGAGACCTCGCGCGCCTGGGCGCGGCAATGCCGCGCGCACGCACGCGGGCTGCAGGTGCCGCTCATCGTGCGTCGGGTGCAGGTGCGCTGCCAGAAGGGGGAGTCGGTCGAGGCCGCGGCACGCGCCGCGCGCTATGCGGCGTTTGCCGGCCTGTTGCGCACGGACGAGGCGCTGCTCACGGCCCATCATCTCGAGGACCAGGCGGAGACTGTGCTGCTGCAGATGCTGCGTGGTGCGGGCATTGCCGGTCTCGCGGCGATGCCCGCGCGCGCCCCGCTCGGCAAGGGCTGGCTGCTGCGCCCGCTGCTCGAGGTGCCGCGCTCGGCGCTGCGTGACTATGCGCGCGAGCGGGGCTGGGACTGGATCGAAGACCCGATGAATGCCGACCTGCGATTCGATCGCGCGTACGTGCGTCACGAGTTGCTCGCGCCACTGCGCGTGCGCTGGCCCGCCGCCGCCCGCTCGCTCGCGCGCACCGCGCGCCACGCCGGCGATGCGCGCCAGCTGCTCGCAGATGTTGCGGCGAGAGATCTGCTGGCCGCCGCCGATGGCCCTGATCTTGCCGTCCCCGTATTGCGCCGGCTGGCGGACGATCGGCGGCGCAACGCGCTGCGCGAGTGGATCGTGAGGCAGGGCAGCCGTGTGCCGGATACGCGCCGCCTGGTCGAAATCGCGGGCCCCATGCTCGCCGCGCGCGCGGATGCGCTTCCACAGGTCACTTGGGACGGGGGTAGCGTGCGCCGGCACGGCAACCGCCTCGTTTGCGAGCCGCAAGGCGCGGTGGGCCGCGCGAACGAAGTCGCAGCGGCGCACAGGGAGCAGCCGGCACCCGGGGAGTGGCGCTGGCAGGAGACGCCCGTCATCTGGCTGCCTGGCGCCCGGGGGCGCATCGGCGTCCAGGCCGATACCCATGGCACGCTCGATCTGGATCTGCTGCCTGCGGCGCTGCTCGTGCGCTGGCGGCTGGGAGGTGAGCGGCTGCGCCCGCGCCGTGGCGGGCCGTCGCGCAGTGTCAAACGCCTGCTGCAGGACGCCAGGATTGCGCCGTGGGCGCGTGCCGCAGTGCCGCTCGTTTACGCCGGCGATCGTCTGGTGGCGGTCGGTGATCGCTGGATCGACGCGGACTACCAGACGAGTGCCGCCACGCGCAGGCGCGGCCGGATCATGTGGCAACCATCGCCGCGCCGCGCTCGCCCGGGCGGCGCCGATTTGCTAGTCTAGCCTCCCGTCGTGATGCATCCCCGCCGGGGGTGAGCGGCACCGGTTCTTTTTCGCGGCGGACACCCCATGGCTCGATTCGTTTTCGTCACAGGCGGCGTGGTTTCCTCATTGGGGAAGGGTATCGCCGCCGCTTCGCTGGGCGCGATCCTCGAGTCGCGCGGCCTCACCGTCGCGATGGTCAAGCTGGACCCGTATATCAACGTCGACCCGGGCACCATGAGTCCGTTCCAGCACGGCGAGGTGTTCGTCACCGATGACGGCACGGAGACGGATCTCGATCTTGGCCACTACGAACGCTTCGTGCGCACCACCACGAGCCGCAACAGCAATTTCACCACCGGGCGTATCTACGAGCGCGTCATCGCCAAGGAGCGCCGCGGCGATTACCTCGGGGCCACCGTGCAGGTGATCCCGCACATCACCGACGAGATCAAGCGCAGCATCATGCTCGGCGCCGGCGATTCGGATGTGTGCATGGTCGAGATCGGCGGCACCGTCGGCGACATCGAGTCGCTGCCGTTCCTCGAGGCGATCCGCCAGGTCGGTGTCGAACTGGGGCGCAACAATTGCGTGTACATGCACCTCACCCTGGTGCCGGTCGTCGGCGGATCGGGGGAGATCAAGACCAAACCCACCCAGCATTCGGTCAAGGAGCTGCGCGGCATCGGTATCCAGCCCGATATCCTGCTGTGCCGGGCCAGGCATCCGCTGCCGGAAGAGCAGCGCCGCAAGATCGCCCTGTTCACCAATGTCGAGGAGCGTGCGGTGATCACCGGTGTCGAGGCCGATGACATCTACAAGATCCCGATGCTGCTGCACGACCAGGGTCTCGACCAGATCGTCGTCGAGAAGCTGCGCCTCGAAGTGCCGCCGACCGATCTCGCCGAGTGGCGCAAGGTCGTGGCCGCCAAGGCAAACCCGGACGGGCAGGTCGACATCGCGATGGTCGGCAAGTACGTGCAGGTGCGCGACTCATACATCTCGCTCAACGAGGCGCTGATGCACGGCGGCCTGAAGACGCGCACGCGCGTCAACATCCACTACATCGAGGCAAGCGACCTCGACGCCGGTGGCATGCATGCCCTCAAGGGCATGGACGCGATCCTCGTCCCCGGCGGCTTCGGCGAGCGCGGCGTCGAAGGCAAGATCCGCGCGATCCAGTACGCGCGCGAGAACGGCATCCCCTATCTCGGCATCTGCCTCGGCATGCAGCTCGCGGTCATCGAGTATGGCCGCAACGTACTCGGCCTCGAGCACGCGAACAGCACCGAGTTCAATCGCGCCACGCCGGACCCGGTCATCGCGCTGATCACCGAATGGCAGGATGCCCTCAGGGGCGCGCAGGCGCGCGATGACCAGTCGGCCAAGGGCGGCACGATGCGCCTCGGCGCGCAGGACATCCTGCTCACGGAGGGTACGCTCGCGCGCACGACCTACGGCCGCGAGGTGATCCGCGAGCGTCATCGCCATCGCTTCGAATTCAACAACACCTATCTCGAGCGTTACCGCAAGGGCGGCTTCGAGTTCTCCGGCTTCTCGCGCGATGGGCTCGTCGAGATCGTCGAACTGCCGGCGCATCCGTGGTTCGTCGCGACGCAGTTCCACCCCGAATTCACGTCGACACCGCGCGACGGGCATCCGCTGTTCAGTGGCTTCGTGCGCGCGGCACGCGACTACCGCGCCGGACAGCTGCCGGCGGCCGCTGCGGCGGGCGCATGAGGCGCCGGCCATGAAGGTCGCGGGCGCGCAGATCGGTGCGGACCAGCCGTTTTTCCTGATCGCCGGCCCGTGCGTCGTCGAGAGCCGGCAGCTCACGCTCGATGTGGCG
>CADEFJ010000047.1:4945-20409 GCA_902826575.1 uncultured Pseudomonadota bacterium
CGCGGCACGCCTCGGCATTCCGTTCATCTTCAAGGCGTCGTACGACAAGGCCAACCGTTCGTCACGCTCGAGCTTTCGCGGCCCGGGCCTCGAGGCGGGCCTCAAGGTCCTCGATGAGGTGAAGCGCCAGTTTCGCGTGCCGGTACTGACCGACGTGCACGAGGACACGCCTCTCGCCGAGGTCGCGGCAGTCGTCGACGTGCTGCAGACCCCCGCGTTCCTTGCCCGGCAGACCAATTTCATCGTCAACGCCGCTTCGCAGGGCAAGCCCGTCAACATCAAGAAGGGCCAGTTCCTCTCGCCGTGGGAGATGCAGAACGTCGTGGACAAGGCGCGCTCGACCGGCAACCCGGACATCATGGTCTGCGAGCGCGGCTTCACCTTCGGCTACAACAACCTGGTGTCGGACATGCGCTCGCTCGCCGTGATGCGGCAGACCGGTTGCCCGGTGGTGTTCGATGCCACCCACTCCGTGCAGCTGCCGGGCGGCAAGGGCTCGGCATCGGGCGGCCAGCGCGAGTTCGTGCCGGTGCTCGCGCGTGCTGCCGTTGGCGCCGGCATCGCCGGCCTGTTCATGGAAACCCATCCGGACCCCGACAAGGCGCTGTCCGATGGACCGAACGCCTGGCCGCTCGGTCGCATGGAGGCGCTCCTCACCACGCTCAAGGCGCTGGATCGCGCCGTCAAGTCACAGCCCTACGAGGAATCGCTACTATGAGTCGCATCGTCGACATCCGCGGCCGCGAGATCATCGATTCGCGCGGTAATCCCACCGTCGAGGCGGAGGTCACGCTCGACAGCGGCGTGCGTGGACGCGCGGCCGTGCCCTCCGGGGCGTCGACCGGCACGCGCGAGGCCGTGGAACTGCGCGATGGCGACGCCAGGCGTTTCATGGGCAAGGGCGTGCTGAAGGCCGTCGGACACGTCAACGGCGTGCTCGCGACGGCGCTCAAGGGACGCGACCCGGCCGACCAGGCCGGGCTCGATGCCGCAATGATCGAACTCGACGGCACCGATACGAAGGGCAGGCTCGGTGCCAACGCGCTGCTTGCGATATCGCTCGCGAATGCGCAGGCCGCGGCACTCGATGCCGGCAAGGGCCTGTACGAGTCGCTCGCCGGAGCGCGCGCGCCGCTGCTGCCGGTGCCGATGATGAACATCGTGAACGGCGGCGCGCACGCCAACAACAGCCTCGATATCCAGGAATTCATGATCCTGCCGGTCGGCGTGCCGACACTCGCCGAAGCGCTGCGCTGTGGCGCCGAGGTGTTCCAGCACCTGAAGAAGCTGCTCGCGGCCCGCGGATTGAGCACCGCCGTGGGCGACGAGGGCGGCTTCGCGCCGAGCCTCGATTCCAATGCCGCGGCGCTGGCCCTCATCTCGGAGGCGATCGAAGCGGCGGGCTATCGGCTCGGACGCGATGTCTACCTCGGACTGGATGTCGCGAGTTCGGAGTTCTTCCGCGACGGCCGCTACGTGCTCGAAGGCGAAGGCCGCGAATTCACCGCCGCCGAGTTCGCGAATTACCTCGCCTCGCTCGTCGGGCAGTACCCGATCATCACGATCGAGGACGGCATGGCGGAGGGCGACTGGGACGGCTGGGCGCAGCTCACGCGTTTGCTCGGCAGCAAGATCCAGCTCGTCGGGGACGACCTGTTCGTCACCAACACCGCGATCCTGCGCGAGGGCATCGCCAAGGGCATCGCCAATGCGATCCTCATCAAGCCGAACCAGATCGGCACGCTGACCGAAACCCTCGCGGCGATCGACATGGCCGCCGCGGCGAACTACGCGGCGGTTGTTTCGCACCGCTCCGGCGAGACCGAGGACACGTGTATCGCCGACATCGCGGTGGCGACTGCGGCCACCCAGATCAAGACTGGTTCGATGTCCCGTTCGGATCGGATTGCGAAGTACAACCAGCTGCTGCGCATCGAGGAGGCCCTCGGCAAGCGCGCGGCCTTCGCGGGTCGCCAGGCGTTCCCTGTCCCCGTCGCATGAGGTCTGTTAGAGTCATGCGGCCATGAAGTGGTTGGCGGGTGCCTTGTTGATCGTGGTGGTGCTGCTGCAGTACCGCCTCGTCGCCTCGCCCGACGGGCTGCGCGAAATGCGCCGCCTCGAAGCCGATGTCGCCGCCCAGCGTGGCGAGAACGAAGCGCTCGTCGAGCGCAACGCGCGCCTCGCCGCGGAGGTCCGCGACCTCAAGCAGGGCCTGACCGCACTCGAGGAGCGCGCCCGCAGCGAACTCGGCATGGTCGCGCCGCGCGAAACTTTCTACCAGGTCGTACCTCAGCCGGGCTCGGCCACGGGCGCGGAGCCGCGTACCCGTACCGCGCACCGGTAGCCGGCCGGCGCCGTCGACCCGATGCGATACGCGCTCGTAGTGCCGGCTGCCGGCTCCGGCAGGCGATATGGCGCAGCCGTACTGCGCAAGCAGTATGAGCCGCTCGCCGGTGCCTCCGTCATCGAGCATGCGCTCGCGCCATTCCTCGCCGACGCGCGCTGCTACCGGATTGTGGTCGCCATTGCCCCGGGAGACGCCGCCTGGCCGCAGGTTGCCGACCGCTGCCAGGGGCGCGGCAGCTGCCCGATAGGGGCCGTGGATGGCGGCGCCGAACGCGCCGACAGCGTGCGGCGGGCGCTCGGTGCGCTCAAGGAAGGCGCGGACGACGACGAATGGGTGCTGGTGCACGACGCCGTGAGGCCCTGCGTATCGCGTGCCGAGATCGACGCGCTGGTCAGCGCGGTACGTGCCCATCCGGTCGGCGGGCTGCTCGCCGTGCCCGTGGCCGATACCCTCAAGCGCGCCGCCACCGGCCCCGCCCACGACCTCGCTCAAGTGCTGCGCACCGAGCCGCGCGAGGGCCTGTGGCGGGCGCTCACGCCGCAGATGTTCAGGCTTGGGCCGCTCGCTGCGGCGCTGGCTGCGGCGCAGGCCTCGGGCCGTCAGGCTACCGACGAGGCACAGGCCATCGAATGGCAGGGCCATGCGCCGCTGCTGGTGCCCGGCAACGTGCGCAACATCAAGGTGACGACCCCCGCCGATCTCGCATTGGCGGACGCGCTGTTGCGGGCCAGAATGCCGCCATGACAGGTACGGCGACGAGGATCGGCTTCGGCACCGACGTGCACGCCTACGGGCCCGGCGACAGCGTGGTCATCGCGGGCGTGCGCATCGCGCATACGCGCGGCGTGATCGCGCATTCCGACGGTGACGTCGCCCTGCATGCCCTGTGTGATGCGCTGCTTGGTGCGGCCGGGCTCGGCGACATCGGCATGCACTTTCCGGACACTGATCCGAAGTGGAAGGGCGCCGATAGCCGCGAGCTCACGCGCAGCGTGATGGCGCAGTTGCATGCGCGGCATTATGTAGTGGGCAATGCCGACATCACGATTCTGGCCGCAACGCCGCGCATCGCGCGCCATCGCGACGCGATGCGCCGTGCGGTGGCGCAGCTGCTCGGCATCGATGACCACCAGGTCAACATCAAGGCCACGACGACCGAGGGCCTCGGCTTCATCGGGCGCAGCGAAGGCCTCGCCGCCCAGGCGGTGGTGCTGATCCACAAGCCCGATTCCGCAGCGGCGCGCTGATGGCGAGTGCGGTTCCCGATGACTGGCGCGTGCTGGCGCTCGATCCGCCGCGAGCGCTCGGAGCGCCGCCGGTGCGCGGCCGTATGCGCGCCGAACCCGGGGATTTCATCGTCGAGGAGCTGCTCGGCTTCGAGCCCGCGGGCGAGGGCCCCCACGTGCTGCTGCGCGTGCGCAAACGCGGCGCCAATACCGAGTGGGTCGCGCGCGAGCTCGCCCGCCGCGCCGCCTGCCGGCCCTTCGACGTCGGCTACGCCGGCCTCAAGGATCGCCATGCGGTGACGACGCAGTGGTTCACGGTGCCGCGCGGCAAGATGCCGGTCGAAGCGTGGCTCGACCACGCGGGCGAGGGCTATGCCGTGCTCGAGGCGCACGCACACACCCGCAAGTTGCCGCGCGGGGCGCTCGCGGGCAATCGCTTCGAGCTGCGGATTCGCGACGTCGTCGGGGACCGCGAAGCGCTCGCCGCGCGCCTCGGCGACCTTGCCGACCACGGCGTGCCCGATTATTTCGGACCGCAGCGCTTCGGGCGCGAACTGTCGAATCTCGTGCGCCTGCACGCCGGCGATTTGCGTACCGATCGCGCCTTTGCATTGTCCGCGGCGCGCAGCCTGGTGTTCAACGCAGTGCTCGCGCGGCGCGTGCAGGACGGCAGCTGGGCGCAGCTCGAGGCGGGCGATGTCGCGAATCTCGACGGCAAGGGCAGCGTGTTCGCCGTCGACGCGCTCGATGAGGCGCTCGCGGCACGCGCTGCCGGCCTCGACCTGCATCCAACAGGGCCGCTGTGGGGCCAGGGCGAGCCGCGGGTCACGGGCCGCGTCGCCGCGCTCGAGGCGGCGGTCCGGGAGCAGTTTGCATCCGTGTGCCAGGCGCTCGAGGCCGAGGGCGTCGCCATGGCGCGCCGACCGCTGCGCGTGGCCGTGCGCGATCTCGCGCACGCGTTCGAAGGCGACATGCTCGTACTAAGATTGCGCCTGACGGCGGGCAGTTTTGCCACGACCGTGCTGCGTGAGGTGCTCGATGCTGCAAACGATCGATAGCGAGGGCGTACGCGAGTTGCGTCTGGCGCGCCCGCCGGTCAATGCGCTCGATACCGCGCTGATCGAGGCCCTGGCCGACGCGGTGCAGGCCGCGCCGGCAGCCGGCGCGCACGCCATCGTGCTGTCGGGACAGCCGGGAATCTTCTCGGCGGGCCTTGATGTGCCGGCGTTGCTGCGCCTCGATGCCGCCGGCATGCGGTGCGCGTTCACCGCACTGGGTCGTGCCCAGGAAGCAATTGCCCGATCAACGGTGCCGGTCATTGCCGCGATCACCGGGCACGCGCCGGCGGGTGGCACGGTTCTCGTCTTGCACTGCGACTATCGCGTGATGGCCGACGGACCGTTCACGATGGGTCTCAACGAGGTTGCCGTGGGGCTGACGCCCGGGCCGCTGCTGCACAAGGCGTATGCGCGTCTCGTCGGCGAAGGCCGCGCGGCGGTGCTGCTGACACGCGGCGCAATGCTCGAGCCGCAGGCTGCGCGCGCCTGCGGCCTGGTCGACGAGGTGTGCGCGCCAGGCGATGTCGTGCCGAGGGCGCACGCCTATGCGCAGCAGTTGCTCGCGCTGCCCTCGCAGGCAATGCGCACGACTCGCGACACCGCGCGCGCGGCGCTCGTCGGCTTGTTCGAAGAGGACGACGGGACCTTCGCGGACCGGGCCACGGAGCTGTGGTTCTCGCCAGAGACCCAGATGCACCTCAAGTCGCTGTTCGCCAGGAAATAAGGGTGCCGGGTTTTCGGTTATTCGGTTATTGCGGTGCAGCCGCGCAATAACCGAATAACCGAAAACCCGGCACCAGTCTTCCCCTCAGCGGCCGAGCAGCACATAGACAGCGCCCGTGCCACCGTCGACCTGCCGCGCCGAGGTGAAGGCGAGGACGGCATCGATCCGCTGCAGCATGCCATTCACGGTGTGCTTGAGCACCGGCCCGCGGTGACCGGAGCGCAGCCCCTTGCCGTGCACGACGCGCACGCAGTGCAGGTCGAACGCGATCGCCTCGGCGAGAAACTCGCGCAACTGCACCTTGGCTTCGACGACAGTGAGGCCATGCAGGTCGATCTCGGCCTCGATGCGATACTGGCCGCGGCGCAGTTTGCGCAGCACCGCTTCCGGCATGCCGGGGCGACGGTAGGAGAGTTCCTCGCCGCTTTCGATGTCCGCGCCGGCGGGGGCGTGCTCGAGCGATTCGGCGAGCACCGCCGCGCGGTCCGCACGCGCGAAGCGAGCGCGTGGCGGCGGGCGCCGCCGGACGGCGGCACGTGGCTCCGCCCGCAGTTTGTGCGCGTCGCGCACGGCTTCCCGGAACAGCCGTGCATCGTCGTCGGGCGGTTTTTTCGACACGATTTCCTCCACAGGAACGCTTTCAGTATATTGACGCGCCCGAAAAATCCGAAAGTTCCCGCGCCGAGTGAAAATCCTCCTAGCAAATGACGACGGCTTTCGCGCCGAAGGCATCCGCCATCTGCGCCACGCGCTGAGCGACGTCGCCGACCTGACGGTCGTCGCACCCGACCGCAATCGCAGCGGTGCAAGCAATTCGCTGACCCTCGACGTGCCACTGCGCGTCCACGAGGCCGAGGACGATGTACTGTACGTCGTCGGCACGCCGACTGACTGCGTGCACCTCGCGATTTCGGGCCTGTTCGACTTCGAGTTCGACATGGTCGTCTCGGGGGTCAATGACGGTGCCAACCTTGGCGACGATGTGCTCTATTCCGGGACGGTTGCCGCGGCGATCGAGGGGCGATTCCTCGGCCTGACGACCGTGGCGGTGTCGTTGTGCACCGAGCAGGGCGGACCGCGCCACTTCGCCTGCGCGGCGCGGGTCGCGCGCGAGATCGTCGCGCGGCTGATCGAGCAGCGACTCGACAGCGGCATGATCCTCAACGTGAACGTGCCGGACCTGCCGTACGAGCAGTTGCGCGGCTTTCGCGCGACGCGCCTCGGCAACCGGCACCGCTCCGAACCGGTGATCCGCGCGAGCGACCCGCGCGGGCGGCCGGTCTACTGGATCGGGCCGGCGGGCCCCGGCCAGGAAGCGGGCCCGGGAACCGATTTCCATGCCATCAGTGAGGGCTTCGTGTCGGTCACGCCGCTGCAGATCGACCTGACGCGCCATGCGGCGCTCGGCAGCGTGGCGCAGTGGCTCGACGGGCGGCCGCGTGGCTGACGTGCGCTTCTCCGGCATCGGCATGACTTCCGCGCGCACCCGCGACCGGCTGGTGCAGCGCCTGCGCGAGCAGGGCATCCGCAGCCCCGCGGTGCTCGACCGCATCCGCAACGTCCCGCGGCATATCTTCGTCGACGAGGCGCTCGCGAGCCGGGCATACGAGGACACCGCGTTGCCGATCGGTTACGGGCAGACGATCTCGCAGCCTTACATCGTTGCGCGCATGACCGAAGCGCTGCTCGAGGGCGGCCCGCTGTTCAACGTGCTCGAGGTCGGCACCGGCTGCGGCTACCAGACCGCGGTGCTCGCGCCGCTCGTCGACAAGCTCTACACGATCGAGCGCATCGAGCCGCTGCTGAAGCGCGCCAAGGAACGGGTGCGCGAGCTCGGCATCAAGAACGTGCGCTTCCGGCACGGCGACGGCTATCGCGGCTGGCCGGCGCACGCACCCTACGACGGCATGCTGGTGGCGGCGGCTCCATTGCGCGTGCCCGATGCGCTGCTCGAGCAGCTTAAGGTCGGCGGGCGACTGATCGTGCCGGTGGGCGCGGAGGGCGCGCAGGAGCTCGTGCGCTACACCCGACGCGAACTGAAGATGGAGCGACAGTCCCTGGGGCCCGTGGCCTTCGTGCCGCTACTCGAAGGAATCTCTTGATAAAACCTGCACAAGCTACTGAAAAATAGCGTTTTGCTGCGCGGCTTGCCATTCCTGGCCGCGCATGTCTACCATGTCGCCCGGTGCCGACAGGGGCGGCACGCTGCCGGCAATGGCGCATCGAGAGAAGACACAGGGGTTCCAGGGGGAGTCGACGCAAAAGAAGTAGAACGAAGAACAAAAAGAACAGACGGACAATCGGCCGGGTCTGTCAGCTGCGGGCGATTGGGGTGATAACGAGCTTTCCTCCCTGTGTCTTCTCTCGATGCGCCGTGCCTGGCAACCTACGGCAGCAACGCCAGCACCGCCCGCCGGTCTTCCTGCGCCAGCACGTTGTACGTGCGGCACGCGGCGCCGAATTCCATGACTTCGAGACCAACACGGTGGCGGCCGAAGTGCGCCCGAACCGCCGCGTGCGGCCAGGCCACGGGCGCCGGCGTGCCGATGATCACCACTTGGGGTTCGAGCGCGAGCAGCGGCGCGAGCAACTCCTCATCGAGCGTCGCGATCGAGCGCGCGGGCCAGTCGGTCACGACCGCGGTCGCGCTGACCAGCACCGGCACGCGCAGCAGCGCGTCCCTGATGCGCACTTCGCCAGGCGCGTAGCTGCGGATCAGGTTGATGTCGGAGCGCGAGTCAATCGTGAGTTTCATCGTCGGTCGCCGCAGGGGTGACTTCGGTACGATACGCGAAGGTGCCTGAACTCGTCCTCATCCTGGCCGTGCCGTCTCCCGCCGATCGCGCCGCGCTCACGCGCCCGCTGGCGCGCGCACGGCCTGCACCGGTCACGAACGGTGACTGGAGAGGCTGGCTGGCGCGTCGACTGGGTCGTGCCGATCTCGCACAACAACCGCCGGCGCACGTCGCCGCGGGTTGCGATTCGAAGCCGGCAGGCGCCTGGTTCGCCACCCCGGTCTCTCTCGTGGCGGCACTCGATCATGTGCGCATGGCGCCGGACGGCTGCGTGGCCCTGACGCCGGAGGAGACCGCGCAGCTCAGTGCCGATTTTGAGCAGCGACTCGGTGAGGCGGGTGCGGGAGCTGCGCGCCTGGCGCTGCAGCCGGCAGGCGCCGAGGGATTCCTGCTCGCGGGACTCCTCGCGAGCGCGCACACCCACGATCCTGCGCGGGTACTCGGCGCCGACATCGGTGCGTGGCTGCCGCAGGGGCAGGGTGCAGGGCCGTTGCGCCGGCTCGGCAGCGAGATCGAAATGTGGCTGCACGAGCATCCGCTCGCACGCGCGCTGCGCCGCCGCGGGGCGCCACCAGTGACGGCGTTGTGGTTGTGGGGTGGCGGCGCTGCGGTGGCGGCGCCGGCAGCGCCGGAGCCACTGGCGCCCTGGCCGCGGGGCTTCGGGGCCGACAGCTGGCTGCGCGGTCTGTGGCGCGCGGCCGGTGAATCGCTGGCAGGTCCCGGCGAGACCTTTGCCTCGGTCAACGTGGCGCCGGACCGCGATACCGTCGTGGTGGTGCGAGGGGCGGCCCAGTTCGAATCGCACTGGCTTGCCCCGGCCCTCGAAGCGCTCGCCGCGCGGCAGCTGCGCGGCGTGCAGCTCGTCATCGACGAGCGCGTGTTCCGCTTCTCGCGCTTCGACCTCGTCAAGCCCTGGCGGCGCGCGGTCGAGTGGACGGTGCCGGCATGACGCTGCGCATCGAGCGGCGCGCGGTCGTCGAGGCGGCGGCGCAGTCGCTGGGCGATGCGCTGCATCCGGTACTGCGCCGGGTGTACGCCGCGCGCGGCATCGCGAGCGAGGCCGACCTGTCGCTCACCCTGTCGCGACTGCTGCCAGTGGGTACGCTCGAGGGCGTGGACGCGGCAGTCGAACTATTGCTCGCGCACCGGGCCGCAGGCCGCAAGGTGCTGGTGGTCGGCGATTTCGATGCCGATGGAGCCACCAGTTCCGCTCTGATCGTGCGCGCGCTGCGCGCCTGGGGCTATGCGGACGTGGATTTCCTCGTGCCGAACCGCTTCGAGTTTGGCTACGGGCTCACGCCCGAGATCGTCGCGCTCGGCGCCGGACGCAAGCCCACGCTGATCGTCACGGTCGACAACGGCGTCGCGAGCATCGCCGGTGTCGCGGCGGCGCGCGCGCGCGGCATCGACGTGCTGGTCACCGATCATCACCTGCCGGGCGCCGAGCTGCCCGCGGCGAATGTGCTCGTGAATCCGAACCTCGCGGGCAGCCGCTTCGCCAGCCGCGCGCTCGCCGGAGTCGGGGTGGCGTTCTACGTGATGGCGGCACTGCATCGCGCGCTCGATGCCCAGGGACTCATCGCGCGCGCTGCCCCCGGCCCGGCCGAATGGCTCGATCTGGTGGCGCTCGGCACGGTGGCCGATGTCGTGCCGCTCGATTTCAACAATCGCGTGCTGGTCGCGCAGGGCCTCGCGCGCATACGCGCCGGACGCTGCGTGCCGGGCATTCGCGCACTGCTCGAGATCGCGCAGCGGGAGCGCGCCGATCTCACGGCGAGCGACCTCGGCTTCGCGATTGCGCCGCGCCTCAATGCCGCGGGGCGCCTCGATGACATGTCGATCGGCATTCGCTGCCTGCTTGCGGATCGCGAGCTGGAGGCGCGTTCGCTTGCGGCGCGCCTCGACCAGCTGAACATCGAGCGCCGCGCGATCGAGGCGCGCATGCAGACGGATGCGCTCGCCGCCGTGCGCCACCTCGGGCCGCTCGCGACCGAAGGGGTGCGGCAGCGCTGGGGCGTGTGCCTCTATGAGCCGCAGTGGCACCAGGGCGTGGTGGGACTGGTGGCGAGCCGCGTCAAGGAGCGCGTGCGCCGGCCGGTCGTCGCTTTCGCCGATGGCAGCGACGGCACGTTGCGCGGTTCGGCGCGCTCGGTGCCGGGTGTGCACGTGCGCGATGTACTCGAGAACATCGCGGTGCGCCACCCCGAACTGATCGCACGCTTCGGCGGGCACGCCATGGCGGCGGGACTCACGCTCGCGCGCGAGCGGCTCGATGTTTTCGCCGCCGAGTTCGACGCCGAAGTGGCCCGCTGGCTCGGCGCGCACGCCGACGTCGACCGGCTGGACACGGACGGTGAACTGGCGGCCGACGACATCTGCCTCGCGACGGCCGAGGCCGTGCGCTCTGGCGGACCTTGGGGCGCGGCCTTTCCCGAGCCGGTGTTCGACGGGCGCTTTGCCGTCGCGCGTACCCGCGTCGTGGGCGAAAAGCACGTCAAGATGTGGGTCGAACTGGCGGGCGGCACACGCCGTTTCGACGCCATCGCCTTCAACCTGCTCGCGGGCGGCGAGTCACGACCGCCCAGCGGCGAGGTGCGCCTCGTGTATCGGCTCGACGTGAATGTCTACCAGGGCGAACGGCGGCTGCAGTTGCTGGTCGACCACGTGCTGCCCGCCTGATAAAATTTCGCGATGGAAGTCAGTCAGCTGAAGCGTGCGCTCAAGGACCTCGAAGCGCGCACGCATTCGTTACGGGGGTTTCTTTGAATACGACGCCAAGGTCGAGCGTCTCGAAGAAGTAAGCCGCGAACTCGAGGACCCCGCAGTCTGGTCGAATCCCGAACGCGCCCAGCAGCTCGGCAAGGAGCGCGCCAAACTCACGGACGACATCGGTGAACTCGACCGTACCGCCCACGCCATCCGTGACTCCGGCGAGCTGCTCGAGCTGGCCGAGTCCGAGGACGACGAGGGCACCGCGCGCGACATCGAGCGCGATTGCGACGCCCTCGAGGCGCAGGTGCGCCGGCTCGAGTTCAAGCGCATGTTCCGCGGCGAGATGGACTCGAACAACGCATGGATCGACATCCAGGCCGGCGCCGGCGGCACCGAGGCGCAGGACTGGGCGCAGATGCTGATGCGCATGTACATCCGCTGGGCCGGTGCGCGCGGTTTCGACTGCGAGGTGATCGACTCGAATCCCGGCGAAGTCGCGGGTGTCAAGAACGCCACGCTCGAAGTGCGCGGCGAGTACGCCTACGGCTGGCTGCGTACCGAGACAGGCGTGCACCGGCTGGTGCGCAAGTCGCCATTCGACTCGGGCAATCGGCGCCATACGTCGTTCGCGTCGGTGTTCGTGTCTCCCGAGGTGGACGACGACATCGACATCGAGCTGAACCCCGCCGACATCGAAATGGACGTGTTTCGCTCGAGCGGCGCCGGCGGCCAGCACGTCAACAAGACCGAGTCGGCGGTGCGTCTGCGCCACCTGCCGAGCGGCATCGTGGTGGCGTGCCAGAATGAGCGCAGCCAGCACAAGAACCGCTCGACCGCGATGAAGATGCTGAAGGCCAAGCTCTACGAGCTCGAGGTCAACAAGCGCAACGCGGCGGCCAAGGTCCTCGAGGACTCGAAGTCGGATGTCAGCTGGGGCAACCAGATACGCTCCTACGTGCTCGACCAGTCGCGCATCAAGGACTTGCGCACCAACGTCGAAGTCGGCAACACCCAGTCCGTACTCGACGGCGATCTCGACCAGTTCATGGAAGCATCACTCAAGGCAGGGCTGTAACGGCGTGGGCGCAGACGACACCGAAGACGAAAACAAGCTGATCACCGAGCGGCGCGCCAAGCTTGCGGCTTTGCGCGAGGCGGGACCCGCCTATCCGAACGATTTCCGGCGCGACGCGCTCGCCGCGCAGATTGAGGCCGCCTACGGCGACAAGGACGCCGCGTGGCTGGAAGCCAACCCGGTGACCGTGCGCGTCGGCGGGCGCCTGATGGCAAAGCGCGTGATGGGCAAGGCGAGCTTTGCCAAGCTCGCCGACCGCAGCGGGCGCATCCAGCTGTTCCTGCAGCGCGATGCCCTGGGTGCGACCTATGAGGCCTGGAAGGGTTGGGATGTCGGCGACATCCTGGGAGCCGAGGGCCAGCTGTTTCGCACCAATACCGGCGAGCTGTCGGTGCGCGCGGCAAGCGTGCGCCTGCTCGCCAAGTCACTGCGGCCGCTGCCCGACAAGTGGCACGGACTCGTCGATACCGAGACGCGTTATCGCCAGCGCTACGTCGACCTGATCGTCAACGATGCGAGCCGCGCGGTGTTCGCGCAGCGGGTTGCGATCATCCGCTACCTGCGCTCGTTCCTCGATGCGATGGACTTCATGGAAGTCGAGACGCCGATGATGCAGCCGATTCCGGGCGGCGCGGCGGCGCGGCCGTTCATCACGCATCACAACGCGCTCGGCCTCGACATGTACCTGCGCATCGCGCCCGAGCTGTACCTGAAGCGACTGGTGGTCGGCGGCCTTGAGCGTGTCTACGAGATCAACCGCAATTTCAGGAACGAGGGTCTCTCGACCCAGCACAACCCCGAGTTCACGATGCTCGAGCTGTACTGGGCCTATGCGGACTACCGCGACCTGATGGACCTCCTCGAGCGCCTGATGCGCGGGGTCGCCGACGCGACCGCCGGCACGCGGCAGGTCACCTACCAGGGTCGCAGCTATGACCTCGAGCAGCCGTTCCGGCGCGTGACGATCGAGCAGGCGATCATCGAGCACAATCCGGAAATCGATCCGATGTCGCTGCGCGATGTGACCTACCTGCGCCGTTGCTGCGAGCGGCTCGGCATCGCTGTCTGTAAACACGATGGCGCGGGCAAGCTGCAGATCGCGATCTTCGAGCAGACCGCCGAGCACACCTACCGCGATCCGACCTTCGTCTACGCCTATCCTGCCGAGGTGTCGCCGCTGTCACGCGCCAACGATGCGGATCCGTTCATCACCGACCGCTTCGAATTCTTCCTGGCCGGGCGCGAACTCGCCAACGGCTTCTCCGAGCTGAACGATCCCGAGGACCAGGCCGCGCGTTTTCGCGCGCAGGTCGAGCGCAAGGACGCCGGTGACGAGGAGGCGATGTTCTACGACGCCGATTACGTGCGCGCGCTCGAGTATGCGATGCCGCCGACTGCGGGCCTCGGCATCGGCATCGACCGGCTCGTCATGTTCTTCACCGACTCGGCGTCGATCCGCGACGTGCTGCTGTTTCCGCACATGCGCCCGGAGAGCTGATCAGTCGGGCAGGGCGTACGGCAACGGCAATCTTTCCACGTCCCATGCCTCGCCGCCTGCGACCGCGGCCGCCGGGTCCGCTTCGCGAGCGGCGACCGCGAGGAAGGCAGCCCGGCCGTCTTCGAGCAACGTGCCTGCCACGACCCGGAACGTGCGCCCGTCGGCCAATGTGCCGCTCTCGCCAGGCGCGGGAGCCGCGGCCACGGGGCGCCGCGTGCGAAAGGGCTGCATGCGGCGCTTCACCCGCCCGCGATAGTGCGCGCGTGCAATGATTTCCTGGCCGGTGTAGCAACCCTTGTCGAACGCGATGCCCCCGACGCAGTCGAGGTTCAGCATCTGTGCGACGAATTCACCGCTGGTGGCGGCATACACCTGCGGCAGTCCTGCGGCGATATCGAGCGCGCGCCAGGCCTCGCGGGTGAGTGTGGCAGCCGCGCCTGCGCGGGCGCCCGCCACGCCCAGCGTGCGCACGCCACCGCTCGCCGCGCCGATCACGAACAGCGATCCACTGTCGTCAGCGAGCGTGACTTTCGCGCGCAGGATGTAGCGGCGCAGGGTGGCGGCGACGGTGTCGATGAGCTCGCGCGGCAGGATGCAATGGATCGCGCCTTCGGCGCCCGGCAGCAGCTGCAGGATCGCGATCACACGCCCCTGCGGCGTGTGCAGGCCGGCGAATCGCGGGCGCCGTGCGTCGAGCTGCGCGACATCCTGCGAAAGCTGGCCCTGCAGGAATTTCACCGCGTCCATTCCGCGGACCGACAGCACGCCGAGGTCGTCGCAGTCGCATAGTTCGTTCAGCGTACTCACCGGTGATGGTCCGTGCGGCAGCCACGTGTGGAGAGAAGTGCCGGATTCTGGCATGATTGCGGATCATGCAGCAGCCAGTCGAAGCGGACACAACAACGACGACCGATCCGCCGCCGCCCGCGGAGCTGCCGCAGGAGTTCGGCGGAGCATCGGGCCCCGAACCGACGCGTTTCGGCGACTGGGAACGCAACGGTCGCTGCACCGACTTTTGACCCGGGGAGTTCGCATGCACTCACGGCCTTTGTCGCCGCACGCTTCCGTGTACCGCTTCCAGTACACGATGATCGGATCGTTCGCGCATCGCGCCACGGGTGTCGCGATGGCAGTCGGGCTGCTCGTCCTGGTGGGCTGGCTGGTCGCGGCAGCCAATGGCGCAGAAGCCTACGCGGTGGCGGTCGCGCTGCTCGGCAGCGTCTTCTTCAAGATCCTGCTCGCCGGCTGGTTGCTGGCGTTCTGCTACCACTTGTTCAACGGCGTGCGTCACCTCGCCTGGGATCTCGGCTTCGGCTACGAGAAGCCTGAAGCGCGGCGCAGCTTCCGCGCGGCGCTCATCGCCACGCTCGTGTTGTTCGTCGTGCTGGCGTGGCTGCTGTTTGCGGCGCGCGGAGTCGCATCATGAGCCTGCGCACGCCTCTTGGACGTTTCCTCGGTCTCGGTTCGGCGCATGAGGGCGCGAGTCACTGGACCGCGCAGCGCGTCACCGCGGTTGCACTCGTGCCGCTGACCATCTGGCTGATCGTCGCGCTGACCTCCGTGCCGCTCGCCGACCATGCGGCAGTCGAGCTGTGGATCGGGCGCGGCTGCAACCCGGTCCTGCTGATCGCGCTGCTGTTCGCCGTCACCTGGCACTCGCATCTTGGCGTACAGGTCATCATCGAGGACTACGTCCACGGCAGGCATGCCAAACCGCTGCTGTTGCTCGTGAGCGGCTTTGCCCATGCACTGCTCGCCGTGGGCGGTGTGCTCGCGATCGTGCGCATTGCAGTGCGGAGCTTCGGATGAGCGATTACGAATTCATCGATCACAGCTACGACGTGGTGGTCGTCGGGGCCGGCGGCGCGGGCTTGCGCGCCACGCTCGGGCTCGCCGAGGCGGGCCTCAGCACCGTGTGCATCACCAAGGTGTTTCCGACCCGCAGCCACACGGTGGCCGCCCAGGGTGGCATCAGCGCGGCGCTCGGCAACATGGGCGAGGACGACTGGCGCTTCCATTTCTACGACAC
>CADEFJ010000048.1 GCA_902826575.1 uncultured Pseudomonadota bacterium
GTACGCCACGTTCATGGCCAAGCCGCACGCCAAGGAGCCGGGCAGTGCGATGCATATCCACCAGAGCATCGTCGATCGCAAGAGCGGCAGGAATGTCTTTTCGAACGACGACGGCACGCCGAGCAAGCTGTTTTTCTCGCATATCGCCGGACTGCAGAAATACCTGCCGTTCGCGATGGCGCTGCTCGCGCCGAACGTCAATTCCTACCGGCGCATCACGCGCTTCCAGACCGCGCCGATCAACGTCCAGTGGGGCTATGACAACCGCACCGCCGGATTGCGCGTGCCGATGTCCGATCCGGCATCGCGCCGCATCGAAAACCGCCTGTCCGGGGCGGACGCTAACCCGTATATCGCGATCGCGGCGTCCCTTGCCTGCGGTTACCTCGGCATGATCGAGGGCCTGGAGCCCTCGGAGCCGATCGCCGGCAGTGCGCACGACCTGCCGTTCTCGCTGCCGCGCTCGCTCGACGATGGCATCCGCAAGCTGCGCGAGTGCGCGCCGCTGATCCGGGTGCTGGGCGACAAGTTCGTCAACGCCTTCACGATCGTGAAGGAATCGGAATATGAAGTGTTCCTCCAGGTGATCAGTTCCTGGGAACGGGAACATCTCCTCCTTAATGTGTGAAGGGCGAACAGGGCGCAGCGAACAGAGTACAGCCAGAAGCGTGGCGTTACGGGTGACGTCTTTCTGGCTGTAATCTGCAAGCTGTTCGCTGCTCGCCAGCTGGGGCGCTCAATGTCACGACTTACCACCTCCGAACTGCAACGGCTCGATAGCGAGCATTACCTTCATCCCTTCACCGATTTCAAGCAACTGGCGCAGCGCGGAGCGCGCGTCGTGACGCATGCGGATGGCGTATGGCTGACAGATTCCGACGGTAACCGCATCCTCGACGGCATGGCGGGGCTGTGGTGCGTGGCGCTCGGCTATGGCCGCAAGGAGCTGGCCGAGGCCGCCTACCGGCAGATGCTCGACCTGCCGTACTACAACAGTTTTTTCCAGTGCGCGACGCCGCCGGCGATCCAGCTCGCGCAGCGGCTCGCCGAGGTCACGCCGCCGCAGTTCAATCGCGTCTTCCTCACCGGCTCGGGCAGCGAAGCGAACGACACGATGCTGCGACTCGTGCGCCGCTACTGGCAGCTGCGCGGCGAACCGGAGCGCAACGTGATCATCGGCCGCTGGAATGGCTATCACGGCAGCACCGTGGCCGGCGCATCGCTCGGCGGCATGCAGCCGATGCACGAGCAGGGCGGGCTGCCGATCCCGGGCATCGCGCACATCAACCAGCCGTACTGGTTCGAGCGTGGCGGGGACCTCTCGCCGGCGGAGTTCGGGCTGCGCACCGCGCGCGAACTGGCCGACAAGATCGAGGAGATCGGGCCCCGGCGGGTGGCCGCGTTCATCGGCGAGCCGGTGCAGGGCGCCGGCGGCGTGATCATTCCGCCGGAGACCTATTGGCCGGAAATCCAGCGCATCTGCGATCACTACGGGATCCTGCTGGTATCGGACGAGGTGATCTGTGGTTTCGGCCGCACCGGCCGCTGGTTCGGCTGCGAACACTTCGGGACCCGCCCCGACCTGATGCCGATCGCCAAGGCGATGTCCTCGGGTTACCTGCCGATCGGCGGCCTGATGGTGGCCGACCGGGTCGCGCAAGTGCTGATCGCCGAGGGCGGCGAGTTCTACCACGGCTTCACCTATTCGGGGCATCCGGTGGCCTGCGCCGTCGCGGTCGCCAACATCGATATCCTGCGGCGGGAGAAGGTGATCGAGCGTGTGCGCGAGGAGCTGGCGGGCTATTTCGCCGCCCGGTTGCGCACCCTGGCGGAGCATCCACTGGTCGGCGAGGTGCGTGCTGTCGGCCTGCTCGGTGCCCTCGAACTCGTGCCCGACAAGCCCTCGCGGCGCTTCTTCAGGAACCGGGGCGAGGTGGGCACCGTGTGCCGCGACCTGTGTGTCGCGAACGGCGTGGTCTCGCGGGCGGTGCGCGACACCATGATCTGTGCGCCGCCGCTCGTGATCACGCCGGCCGAGATCGATGAACTGGTGTCACGCCTCGGGCGTGCGCTCGATCAGACGGCGGCGGTGATTGCCCGGGAAGGTTGGTCCTGACCGTCTGCCTGACGGTCTATGATATCGGCGGCGCCTGTTATATAACTGGCGGGGCCGACCACAGGGGGTTTCCACATGTCCATTTCAATACGTCTGCTCGTGTTGGGCGCCACCGCGGCGCTCGTGGTTGCGTGCGGCGGCAAGCCGTCCGGGGATGCCGCACCGGCGGCCGATGCCCCGGCTGCGGGCGGGCTCGACACCGACGCGGAAAAGGTCGTCAACGTCTACAACTGGTCGGACTACATCGAGGAGTCCGTGATTCCGGAGTTCGAGGCGGAAACCGGCATCAAGGTCAATTACGACGTATTCGATTCGAATGAAGTCCTCGAGACCAAGCTGCTCGCGGGCAGCACCGGCTACGACGTGGTGGTGCCGTCCGCATCCTTCCTCGAGCGGCAGATCAAGGCGGGCGTCTTCATGCCGCTCGACAAGTCGAAGATACCGAACCTCGTCAATGCCGATCCGGTGATCACCGAGCGCGTGGCGCTGCACGACCCGGGCAACGAGCACTCGGTGAACTACATGTGGGGCACCTCGGGCGTCGGCTACAACGTCGAGAAGATCGCCGCGGCGATGCCCGATGCACCGGTCGACAGCTGGCGCATGTTCTACGACCCGGCCGTCGTCTCGAAATTCAAGGACTGCGGCGTCACGCTGCTCGATGCGCCATCGGAAGTGGTCGGCACCGTGCTGATCTACCTCGGCCGCGACGCCAACAGCGAGAAGCCCGAAGACCTGCAGGCCGCCGAAGAAGTGCTGATGAAGATCCGGCCCTACGTGCGCTACGTGAATTCGTCGAAGTACATCGACGACCTCGCCAACGGCGAGATCTGCCTGGCGCTCGGCTGGAGCGGCGACGTGCTGCAGTCCCGCGACCGCGCCGCGGAGGCCGAGAAGGGCAACACGATTGCGTACCACATCCCGAAGGAGGGCGCGATCGCGTTCTTCGACAACTTCGCGATCCCGAACGGTGCGCCGCACGTCAAGAATGCGTACATCTTCATCAACTACATGATGCGTCCCGAAGTTGCCGCGAAGAACACCAACTACGTCAACTTCGCGAGCAACAATGCCGCCGCCTTGCCGTTGATCGATGATTCGGTCAAGAGCGACGTATCGATCTACCCGACGCCGGAAGTCATGGCGAAGATCGTGCCCGACCTGGCTGAAAGTCCGGAGTTCACGCGGCAGCTGACCCGCAGCTGGACCCGCTTCAAGACCGGAAAATAACAACCGCACCACGGGCGGGCGCATGGCGCCCGCCCCGGAAGGCAGCCCGTGGTCGAACGACGCAACGACAAGAAAGTCGAGCCCTGGCGTGATCCGTCCGCCAGGGCCTATGTCGAGATCGAGAACGTCTCGAAGCGCTTCGGCGACTTCGTCGCGGTCAACAATGTTTCCCTGAAGATCTACCAGCACGAAATCTTCTGCCTGCTGGGCGGTTCCGGCTGCGGCAAGACGACACTGCTGCGCATGCTGGCGGGCTTCGAGGAGCTGAGTTCCGGCCGCATCCTGATCGACGGCAAGGACATGGCCGAGACGCCGCCCTATGAGCGGCCGACCAACATGATGTTCCAGTCCTATGCGCTGTTCCCGCACATGACCGTCGCGAAGAACGTGGCGTTCGGGCTCGAGCAGGAGAAGTTGCCGAAGGCCGAGATCGCGCAGCGGGTCGGGGAGATCCTCGAGATCGTCAAGATGGGCGAGTTCGCGCAGCGCAAGCCGCACCAGCTCTCCGGCGGACAGCGCCAGCGCGTTGCGCTCGCGCGCTCGCTCGCCAAGCGCCCGAAGCTGCTGCTGCTCGATGAGCCGCTCGGCGCCCTCGACAAGAAGCTGCGCGAGCAGACCCAGTTCGAGCTGATCAATATCCAGGAGCGACTCGGCGTCACCTTCGTGGTCGTCACGCACGACCAGGAGGAGGCCATGACGCTTGCCTCGCGCATCGGGGTGATGAACCGCGGCGAAATCGTGCAGATCGGCACGCCGAGCGAGATCTACGAATTCCCGGGCACGCGTTTCGTCGCCGACTTCATCGGCTCGGTGAACACCTTCGAGGGCCAGCTGATCGAGGACCTGCCCGACCGCGTGCGCATCCAGTCGCAGGAACTCGGCGGCATCGTCTACGTCGACCATGGCATCAGTGCGGCGCCGGGCGCCAACGTGTGGGCGGCGATCCGGCCGGAGAAGATCAATATTTCGCGCGCCGCGCCGGCCGAGTCGCACGAGAACTGCGTCAAGGGCATCGTCAAGGAGATCGCCTACATGGGCGACCTGTCGATCTACCTGGTGCAGATCGAGTCGGGCAAGGTCGTGCGGGTCACCATGCCCAACATCGAGCGCCTGTCCGACAGCGAGCGCATCCTGTGGGACGAGCAGGTGTACCTGAACTGGCACGCTTCGAGCCCCGTGGTGCTCTCGCAATAGCGGGCTGCTGACCATGCCGCGCCTGCCTTTGCCGATGCCGTCGCACCGCCTGCTGGCCGGGCGGCTCGGTCCGTGGTGGCAGCTGTTCTTCCGCTATGGACCGCCGCGCTGGACCCACTACATGCGGCACAACTGGGCCGGCAAGCGGCTCGTGATCGCGGTGCCCTACCTGTGGCTGCTGCTGTTCTTCCTGATCCCGTTCATCATCGTCTTCAAGATCTCGTTCTCGGAAGTGCGGCTCGCGATGCCGCCGTATGCGCCGCTGTGGCAGTTCGTGACCGAGAAGGCGGTCGACGTCAGGCTGAATTTCGGCAACTACCTGTTCCTGCTGACCGACTCCCTGTACATCAGCTCATACCTCTATTCGCTCAAGGTGGCGGCGATCTCGACCTTGTGCTGCCTGCTGCTCGCCTATCCGATGGCCTACGCCATCGCGCGTTCCAGTCCGGCAACCCGCAACCTCTACCTGATGTTGATCATCCTGCCGTTCTGGACCTCGTTCCTGCTGCGGGTGTACGCCTGGATCGGCCTGCTGAAGAACAACGGCGTGATCAACAATTTCCTGATGTGGGCCGGTATCATCGACACGCCGATCACGATGATGCAGACCGACTTCGCGGTGTTCATCGGCATCGTGTACTCCTACCTGCCGTTCATGATCCTGCCGCTGTATTCGAACCTCGAGAAGCACGACTACACGCTGCTCGAGGCGGCGGCCGACCTCGGCGCGAACCCGATCGTGTCCTTCCTGCGCGTCACGCTGCCGCTGTCGATACCCGGCATCGTCGCGGGCTCGTTGCTGGTGTTCATCCCGGCGGTCGGCGAGTACGTGATCCCGTCGCTGCTCGGCAGCTCGGACCAGCTGATGATCGGCCGGGTGCTGTCCGACGAGTTCTTCGCCAACCGCGACTGGCCGGTGGCGAGCGCCGTCGCGATCGCGATGCTGCTGTTCCTGATGATTCCGATCATGGTGTTCCAGCGTTACCAGGCGCGTGAACTGGCCGGTGCCAAATGAGACTGCGCAACCGGCACTGGTTTTCGAAGACGGGGCTGTGGGTCGGGCTGGCGTTCCTCTATATCCCGATCATCTCGATGATCGTTTTCTCGTTCAACAATTCACGCCTCGTCACCGTGTGGGATGCGCCCAACTCGCCGACGCTCAAGTGGTACGGCGAGCTGTTCAGCAACGACCAGATCCTCAATGCGGCATGGCTGTCGATCCGCATCGCCGCGATGACGGCGACCGGCGCGGTGATCCTCGGCACCCTCGCCGGGCTCGTGCTCGCGCGCTTCGGGCCGTTCCGCGGCCGCGCGCTGCTCTCGGGAATGACGACTGCGCCGCTCGTCATGCCCGAAGTGATCACCGGCCTGTCGCTGCTGCTGCTGTTCGTCGCCCTGCAGCAGCTCATCGGCTGGCCGGCCAGCCGCGACATCACCACGATCACGATTGCGCACATCACATTCTCGATGGCCTACGTCACCATCGTGGTGCAGTCGCGCCTCGCGGGTTTCGACAATTCGCTGGAGGAAGCCGCGCTCGATCTCGGCGCGAAGCCGCCGAAGGTGTTCTTCCGCATCACGCTGCCGCTGATCGTGCCCGCGATCCTGTCGGGGTGGCTGCTCGCGTTCACGTTGTCGTGGGACGACGTCGTCGTGTCGCAGTTCGTCGCCGGACCCGGCTCGACGACACTGCCGATGGTGATCTTCTCGAAGGTGCGCCTCGGCGTGAGTCCCGACGTCAATGCGCTCGCGACCATCATGGTGCTGATCGTGGCCATGGGCGTGGTCACGTCCGCGATCTGGATGCGCCGGCAGGAGCGCCGCCGCGTCCGCGAGATGCAGATGGCGGCCGCTGCCAACAAGTAAGCCGTCCGTGGCGCGCCTGCACCTGGGGGTCGATGTCGGAGGCTCGTCGATCAAGGCGGGACTCGTCGACATCGACACCGGTGCATTGGCCGTTGACCCCGTCTCCCGGGTCACGCCAAGCCCGGCCACGCCGCAGGCCATCGCCAACGCGATCTGCGCGCTTGCCAAGCAGTTTCCGGGCGGCGGGCGAGTCGGTGTCGGCGTGCCGGCGGTGGTGAAACAGGGCAGGACCTGGACCGCCGCCAACATCGACGCGGGCTGGATCGGCGTCGATGTCGGCGCGCTGCTGTCGAAGGCGCTCGGTCGCCCGGCGGCGTTCCTCAATGACGCCGATGCGGCCGGGCTTGCGGAGATGCGCTTCGGCGCCGGGCGCGGCGTGCCGGGCACGGTCCTGGTATTGACGCTCGGCACCGGCATCGGCTCGGCACCCTTCATCGACGGCAGGTTGTTGCCGAATACCGAGTTCGGCCACCTGCTGTTGCACGGTGCATCAGCCGAACTGCATGCGTCGGCGCGCGTGCGTGTCGAGCAGGGGCTTGGCTGGCAGGAGTGGGGCGCGCGACTGACAGAATACCTCGTGTACATGGAGCGGCTTTTCTGGCCGGACCTCTTCATTCTGGGTGGCGGGGTCGTCGAGCAGTTCGATGAGTTCGCGCCCTTCCTGTCGACCCGCGCGCCGGTCGTGCCCGCGGCGCTCGGCAATCACGCGGGCATCATCGGCGCCGCACTCGCAGCGGCATGAGCACGAGCAAGCTGCCGGACGTCGGCACGACGATCTTCACGGTGATGTCGCATCGCGCCGCGCAGCTCGGCGCGCTGAATATCGGCCAGGGCTTTCCGGACTACCCGCTCGACCCGAAGCTCGCCGCCGCGCTCGCCGAGGCGGTGGCAGCGGGCCACAACCAATACGCGCCGATGGAAGGCTCGCTCGCCTTGCGCGAGGCGATTGCCGCCAAGCTGCGCGCGAGCCACGGGCTCGAGTTCGACCCGCTGGCCGAGATCACCGTGACCTGCGGCGCGACCGAGGCCCTGTACTCGGCGATCCAGTCCGTGGTGGGGCCGGGCGACGAGGCGATCGTGTTCGACCCCGCGTACGACTCCTACGATCCGGCGATCCGCCTTGCCGGCGGGCGCGCGATCCACATTCCGCTGGCGCCGCCGCGTTTCCGCTACGACTGGGAGCGGGTGCGCGCCGCCATCACGCCGCGAACCCGGCTACTGATCCTGAATACGCCGCTCAATCCGGCCTGCACCGTGGCACGAGCCGGCGATCTTGCGGCACTTGCGGAGCTGCTGCGCGACCGGCCGATCACGTTGCTGGCGGACGAGGTCTACGATCACGTGATCTACGACGGTCGTCGCCACGAATCGGCGCTCGCGCACCCGGAACTGCGCGCCAGGAGCCTGGTGGTCTTCTCGTTCGGCAAGACCCTGCATGCCACGGGCTGGCGCACCGGCTACTGCGTGGCGCCGCCCGCGCTCACTGCAGAGCTGCGCAAGGTCCACCAGTACAACACCTTCAGTATTGCAGCCCCGCTGCAGGCGGCCATCGCGAAGTACCTGCCGGAGCATCCCGAAAGCTGGCAGGGGCTCGCGGCGTTTTTCGAGGCGAAGCGCGACCGCCTCGTCACGGCACTCGCCGGCAGCGGTTTCAGCGTGCAGCCAGCAGAGGGTACGTACTTCCAGCTGCTCGACTTCAGCGCCATCGCACCCGCGGCGTCCGACACCGACTTCGCGAGCCGGCTGCTGGAGGAGGGGGGCGTGGCGAGCATTCCGCTGTCGCCGTTCTATCGCGAGCCCCCGCGCCTGACTTGTGTGCGGGTCTGCATTGCCAAGCGCGATGAGACACTGCTTGAGGCCGCCGCGCGGCTGCGCGCGTTTGCCGCCCGCGCCACGCGGTAGACTGCGCGTATGCGCATCTCCCTGCTGCAGACCACGCTCGCCTGGCGCGACCCGCCGGCGAACCGGGCCCGCCTCGCCGCGTTGCTCGCGCCGCTCGCGGGCGCAACCGATGTCGCGGTGCTGCCCGAGACATTCCCGACCGGATTCGACATGGAGGGCGGTGAGACGGCCGAGTCCATGGGAGGCGCGAGCTGCGAGTGGCTGCTCGCCAGGGCGCGGGCGCTCGACGCAGCGGTCGTCGGCAGCGTGTTCATCCGTGACGGCGATCGTGTGTACAACCGTCTGCTGTGGGCGACGCCCGATGGGCGCATCGTCCATTACGACAAGCGGCATCTTTTCCGGATGGCGGGCGAACACCAGCGTTTCTCGGCCGGTGCCGACCCGGTCATCGTCGAGTGGCGCGGGGCGCGTATTTGCCCGCTCGTGTGCTATGACCTGCGCTTTCCGGTGTGGAGCCGCAGGCGCGCGGCGCTCGACTACGACATCCTCGTCTATGTGGCGAACTGGCCCGCGCGGCGCCATTACGCCTGGCAGCAGTTACTGCGCGCCCGCGCAATCGAGAACCAGGCCTTCGTCGTCGGCGTGAATCGCGTCGGGCCGGACGGCAACGGCATCGACTATTCGGGCGGCAGCGCCGTACTCGACGCGCTCGGCGAGCCGCTCGTGGAACTGGGCGGACTGCCGCAGTCAGTGACTGTCACGCTGGACCTCGCGGCGCAATGCGAACTGCGCGAACGCTTTCCGGTCGAGCGCGACGCGGACCCCTTCACGCTGCTTGCCGGCGGGCACTGCCAATGAAAAAGACCACCCGCGTCAATCATCCGCCGCGCGTCGCGGTGCCTGCGGACAATCATCCGCTGGTGGCACCGATCTACCAGTCCGTGAAGTTCGAGTTCGAGTCGCTCGAGGAAACGGTGCGCAACCTGCGCGGGGAGCGCCCGGGTTTCCACTACATGCGCGCCTCGAATCCGACCACGCGCCAGCTCGAGCTCACGCTGGCGCCGCTGCAGGACCGCGACGACTGTCTCGCGAGCACGTCGGGTGTCAACGTGATCGCGCAGACACTGCTCGGCCTGACGAAGCAGGGCGATCACGTGCTGTGCTTCGTCGAGACCTACGGCCCGACCCGGCAGATCATCCGGCGGCTGCTTGGCCGCTTCGGCGTCACCCACACGATGCTGTCGATCGAAGACCTGCCCGGAATCGAGCACACACTCGCAAGTACCGCAACGCGGCTCATGGTCTTCGAGTCGCCGACCAATCCGGTCACCAAGATCGCGGACATCGCGCGGCTCACGCAGCTCGCGCGCCAGCATGGCGCGCTCACCGTGATGGACAACACTTTCGCGGGCCTGCACCAGCACGGCGAGTATGACGTCGACTATTTCGTGCACAGCCTGACGAAGTATGCCTCGGGCGCGGGCGACGTGATGGGCGGTGCCGTGATCGCGCGCGCCGAGCTGCTGCGCCCGTTGCGTGCGGAGTTCTCGATGTTCGGCGCACTGCTCGATCCGCACGCTGCGTTCCTGATCCAGCGCGGGCTCAAGACCTATTTCGTGCGTTATCGCGAGCAGAGCGCCAACGCGCAGCGCATCGCCGAGCGTCTCGCGCGGCACCCGTCGGTCGCGCGCGTGCATTACCCGGGCTTGCCCACTCATCCGCAACACGCACTGGCGCGGGCCCAGATGCGCGAGTTCGGCACGGTGGTCAGCTTCGACCTGCGCGGCGGCGGTGAGGCCGGGCGCCGCTTTACCGAAGCGCTCGAGCTGTTCGCACTGACCGCGAGCCTCGGCTCGACGGAATCACTGGTGATGGCGCCGCAGATGCTCAAGCCGCGCGACCTGACGGCGGATCAGCTGGCGATATCGGCAATCACGGATGGCACCGTGCGTCTCTCGATCGGGCTCGAGGATATCGACGATCTGCTGCAAGACCTCGAGCGCGCGCTGTCTACGGCGTGAGCGTTCCGGTCAATTCGGTCGCAAGGCTTGACAGCGCTCTGGCGCGTCGGGGTCGAGTCATGGCGGCGCTCGCAGAGTTTCACCGGCTGTACGCCTTCCGGTTCGTGATGCGCGAGGCCAGCCGGTAGCCGAGCCACGCAGCAGGCAGGTACGCCAGCAGCAGATCGAGAACGCTGAACCACAGTGGCGCCGGGATCAGGGCCACTGCCGCGATGCCGCCGACCAGGAATACCACGCCCACAATGAGCGCCGGGCGCTTGCCACGGCCTGGCTCGATGAAGGTGGCGACCGCCGCGCCGACCAGCGTGCCGAGACTGTGCGCCAGGAACGGGAAGACGAAGTGCCTGGGTTCGAGCAGAGGCATCGCGGCCTTCAGTCCCTCGGCCGTGGCCATATCGGCCCCGGGCGGCGGCGGAATGACCTGGCCACTCACCATGATCAACGCCATGTTGACCACGCTGCCGATGACGATGCCGGCGACGACTGCCAGGATCAGACGCAGATGGGTACGCATGTAAGGCCTCCCCAACGCAAGCGCGAGCAGCAGTACCAGACCCACGATCACATCGGCCCAGAAGACCCGCTGCAGCGCTGCGCCGTGCTCGTGCAGCGGCAGTGCCAGCAGCAGGAAGGAGGCCACGCTGATCAATCCAATGGTCGCCGCCACGGTGCGAAGCGCGGGACGAAACGCCGCGACGAGCAGCAATCCTCCGATCGCTCCGAACAATACGGCTCTGTGGCGCATCAACAGCAGGAGGTCTGGTCCCTCAATGGGCAACTGATACAACGCCTGCAATCGCTCCGGCCCGAGCACTCCGATCACGGGCGTGATCTTGATCAGTCCGGCGAGGGTGAACAGGGCGGTCACCAGATAGCGCATGTGTATCGCCCCTCAGACGCTGCTCGCCACCCGCACCCGGTGCAGGTGATAGGGCAGCACTTCCATCAACTCGCCCTCGATGTGGCGCTTCTGCACGCCGCGCCAGAACTCGGCCGTCAGGATCTCGCCATGCACGCGCAGGAAGGCCGCGCGCTGCGCGTCGTCGAAGGCGAGGAAGTTGATGAAGGTTTCCGGGAAGACGTCGTTGTCGGCAACATAGAACCAGCTCTCCCCGCGCATCTCGTCTTCCGGATTGGTGGCCTGGGGCAGGTCACGGAAACGGCAGTCGGTGACCTGGCAGAGTTCGTCGTAGTCGTAGAAGATCACGCGGCCATGGCGGGTGACGCCGAAGTTCTTCAGCAGCAGGTCGCCCGCGAAGATGTTGGTGTAGGCGAGGTCGCGGATCGCCTGGCCGTAGTCGAGCACCGCGAGTTCCGCGGCCTCGGCTGAGGCGGAGCGCAGGTAGAGGTTGAGCGGTGTCATGCGCCGCTCGATGTACAGGTGATCGAGGATCACGTCCTCGCCCTCGAAGTGCACGGTATTGGCCGTCTCGGTCTGCAGTTCCTCGAGCAGCTCCGGCGCGAAGCGTTGGCGGGGAAAGCGCAGCCGCTTGAACTCCTGGGCATCGACCAGGCGCCCGGCGCGGTCGTGCTTGAAGACGTAGCTGTATTTCGCGAGAACTTCCTCGCGCAGCACGTTCTTCGGATAGGGGAAACGGTCGCGGATCACCTTGAAGACCACATCGAACGAGGGCAGGGTGAAGCACACCATCACGAGGCCGCGCTCGCCGGCGGCGTGCACGAACTGGTCGGTGGTCTGCTCCATGTGCCGCAGCAGCTCGCGATAGCGCTCGGTCTTGCCCTGCTTGGCGCGCCCGAGCACGGTGAACAGCTCGCTGACCGGCTTGCGCGGCAGCATCGCCTTGAGGAACACGACGGCCTCGCCGACCCGGTCGAGATCGACATGGAAATACGAGCGCGTGAAGCCGAACACGATGCTGACATCGGCCTCGGACAGCATCACCGCGTCCACGTGCATGCCGCTGTCGGTGTTCTTGAGGGCGATCACCAGCGGCACCGTGAAGCCGCGGCCGGTCATGCGGCCGACGAGGAAAGCGCGGGTCAGCTGGTAGAACACGGGCCGGATCATGTCGATTCGCGTCAGGATGCGCCGCTCGCCGAGTGTAGCGAGATGCGCACCGACCTCGGCGGCGACATGGCCGACGCTGCGGTCGAAGTCTTTCCACGGCGAGCGAAAGCGCAAGTCGCCGAGCAGGTCCTCGAACAGCAGCGGCAGGGAGCCCCGGTGCAGATAGACATTGGTGAGCACTTCGCTGGTCACGCTGGCGAGCGGGTCGAGGTCGGTGGCGACGAACTCGATCTCGGGCGCGACGCCCACCGTGCCGTGCAGGCGGCGCGTGATGGAGCTGAAGTAGGTCTTGGTGAATTCGGTGTCGGGAAGCCCTTCGATCTGGGTCGCGAAGTGGGCACGCACCTCGCGCCACAGCTCCCGCTCGCGCGCGCGATCGCCGAGCTTCAGGCGCAGCTCGGCGATCGCCCGATCGACCCATCGATCATAGAGTTCGATGCGCTCGATCGCATCGCGCTGGCTGCCCTTCCAGTCGCGTGCGTCGAAGCGCTGCGGCGCACGTCGCGTGATCGAGCGGAACTCCGCGTTGTAGTCGGCGAATGCGGCGGCGATATGCCGCGCGCACTCGACGGCCAGCGCGGGTTCCGCACTCAAGCGGGGCGCTCCAGACCCACTCAGAGGTTCTTGATCAGTGCGTCGGCGAACTCGCTGCACTTGACCTCGGTGGCGCCATCCATCTGGCGCGCGAAGTCATAGGTCACGGTCTTCTGGCCGATCGCCCGGTCCATCGCGGTGATGATGGCATCCGCCGCCTCCGTCCAGCCCATGTAGCGCAGCATCATCTCGCCCGACAGGATCACCGAGCCGGGGTTCACCTTGTCGAGATTGGCGTACTTCGGCGCGGTGCCGTGGGTGGCCTCGAACACGGCATGGCCGGTGACGTAGTTGATGTTGGCTCCCGGCGCAATGCCGATGCCACCGACCTGTGCGGCGAGCGCGTCGGACAGATAGTCGCCGTTGAGATTGCAGGTCGCGAGCACGTCGAACTCATTCGGCCGCGTCAGCACCTGCTGCAGAGTGATGTCCGCGATGGCATCCTTGATGATGACCTTGCCCGCCTTCTGCGCGGCATCCTGCTCGTCGTTCGCGGCCTTCTCGCCCTTGGCGGCCTTGGTACGCTCCCACTGCTCCCAGGTATAGGTCTGTGCCGGGAATTCACGCTCGGCGAGCGCGTAGCTCCAGTTGCGGAACGCGCCCTCGGTGTACTTCTGGATGTTGCCCTTGTGCACGATCGTGACGCTCTTGCGCCGGTTCGCGATGGCGTACTCGACAGCCGCGCGGAACAGTCGGTCGGTGCCTTCCTGCGACACCGGCTTGATGCCAATGCCCGAGGTCTCCGGGAAGCGGATCTTCGCGTAGGCCTTGGGGAAGTGCTGCTTGAACAGCTCCTTGAACTTGCGATTGTCCTCGGCGCCGAGTTCGAACTCGATGCCCGCATAGATGTCCTCGGTGTTCTCGCGGAAGATCACCATGTCCACCTTCTCGGGCGCCTTGACGGGCGAAGGCACGCCCTTGAACCAGCGCACCGGGCGCAGGCACACGTACAGGTCGAGCATCTGGCGCAGCGCGACGTTCAGGGAGCGGATGCCACCGCCGACGGGTGTGGTGAGCGGGCCCTTGATCGACACGAGGTAGTCGCGGCAGGCGGTCACGCTTTCGTCCGGCAACCAGGTGTTGAACAGCTTGTTCGCCTTCTCGCCCGCGAAGATCTCGAGCCAGTGGATGCGACGCTTGCCGCCGTAGGCCTTGGCGACCGCGGCATCGAAAACGCGCACGCTGGCGCGCCAGATGTCCGGGCCGGTGCCGTCACCCTCGATGAACGGGATGATGGGCTGGTCGGGAACGGTGAGCTTGCCGTTCCGGATGGTGATTTTCTCGCCGCCGGCGGGCGGGGTGATCTTCGGGCTGGGGGCGGTCGACATGTACGGGACTCCTTGGAATCAGCCGATAATTCTAACATGTAGAATGGGCGAGGCAGACAGGGAAGGACACAGCGTGCGCAAACCCGTGAAAGCGGCGGACTTACCGAGAATGTTGCGCGTAAAGCCCCGCGCCCGCGTTGTGCTGCACGATGCGAAGGCGGCCGATACGCACGGCTGGCACAAACGCGGCGCCGAAGATGCGCTCGAGCACAACAAGAAGCGCCTGGAGCAGCTGCAGTACACGCTGTACGCCGAGGGCGTGGAATCGCTGCTGGTCGTGCTGCAGGCGATGGATACCGCCGGCAAGGACAGCACCATCCGCAACGTGATGACCGCCTTCAATCCGCAGGGTTGCACCGTGCATGCCTTCAAGGTGCCGAACGATGCCGAGCGCCAGTACGACTACCTGTGGCGCGCGCACCTGCGCGTGCCGCCGCGCGGCTCGATCGCGGTGTTCAACCGCTCGTACTACGAGGACGTGCTGGTCGTGCGCGTGGAGAAACTGGTGGGCGCCACCATCTGGAAGCGGCGTTATCGGCACATCAACGAATTCGAGCGCCTGCTGACCGACTGCAATACGCGCATCGTGAAGATCTGCCTGCACATCAGCAAGGACGAGCAAAAGGAGCGGCTCGAGGCGCGGCTCGAAGACCCAGCGAAGCACTGGAAGTGGGACGCCGCCGACCTCGAGAAGCGCAAACAATGGCGGGACTACATGCAGGCCTACGAGGCGATGCTGGCGCGCTGCTCGACTGCGCACGCGCCGTGGTATGTGGTGCCGTCCGACCGCAAGTGGTTCCGCAATTTCGCGGTGTCGCAGATCCTGGTGCACGAACTCGAGTCACTGTCGCCGCAGTTGCCAGCGAGCAGCGTCGACCCGGAGCACTACCGCATTTTCTGATTCTGCTCGCGCGCGGCGATCGCCAGCCATTCACGCTGCGTGCGCCGGTAATGCGCCGGCGCGATGCGTGCCTGCTCCAGCAAATCGTGCAGCACGCGCCCGGCGTCCTCGTCGCGCCCGGCGCTGCGCAGCAGCTGTGCGTAACGCACCGACGCCTCGGCACCGGGGTAATAGGCCGCGAGCGCTTCGTACTCCTCCAGCGCCTTGGCCGTATCTCCCGTGGCCTCGACCGCGCGTGCATAAAGCATGTGCCCGTCGGGACTGCGAAAGTCGGGATTCGCGGCAATCAGCTGGTCGAGAGTTGCGCGCGCGCCCTGCGGGTCACTGGTCGCAAATTGCGCTTGTGCGAGACCCAGCATCAGCCGCGGATCGTGCTCGTAGAGGCCAGTGAGTGCGCCACGGTACTCGGCAATGGCCTCGGCGTGGCGCCCCTGCTTCGCAAGCTCTTCGGCATAGGCCTGGCGCGAGGCGACATTGCCTGCGACTTTGGCACGTTGCTCGGCGTTGCGCAGGTCGCGCTCCGGATCCAGGACGCGCGACAGGCCACGTGCAGCACTGCGTGCTCCGCGGCTGCGGAACAGATCCGGAATGATCTCGACGGCGACATAGGCGATCACGCCCGCGAAAGAGAGCAGCGCAAGCACCCAGATCCAGATCTGGTTCCGCCCGGTCTTGATGCAATGGATGATCAGCAGCGCCTGCAGGATGATCGAGACTACGAAGAAGCTCATCGCAAAATTCTACTCGGCACCTGCCTGCCAGGCGACCTCGATGAACGCCGCGCGCCCGCGCCCCGGGAAGTATCGGTACTGGCCGAACGCGAAGTCGGCACGATCCGCGTAGGCTGTGTCGGCGAGATTGAGCGCGCGCAAGGTCAACCGCCACGCCGGCGCCGGCGCCCAGCTCGCACGCAGATTGAGCAGCGTGTGGCCGGCGTATTCATGCGCGTTCGAGGCATCGAGCCAGTAGCGCCCCACGTACAGCACTTCGAGTTCGGCGTCGAGCGTTGTGGTGGGCGACCAGCCGATCCTGACGGCGTGCACGCTGCGCGGCGCCGTGTCGACATCATTGCCGGCTGTAATGGTCTCGCCGCCTTCGACCGCAGCCGAGAACGCGAAGCGATGCCAGGCGACGCTGCCCGCCGCGCTCGCGCGCCACTGCGGTGAGGCCTGCCACTGCAGTTCGTATTCGACGCCGCGGTGCGTGGTCTCGCCGCCGTTGACATTGAAGCCGCTGCTGTCGCGCACGATCACATTGCGCTTGTCGAGCGCGAAGGCGGCGAGCGACCACTCGAAGTCCCCGAGGGACGCGCGCCAGCCGATCTCGCCGCCCTGCAGTCGCTCCGAGTCGAGGTCGGCAATGTCCTGCTGGCGCTGCAGGCGGTAGAGTTCCGTCTGCTCGGGTGGGCGAAAGCCGCGCGACCACGACGCGTAGAAGCGATGCCTTTCGCCGGGCGTGTACATCACGTCGAACTTCGGGGCCACGTTGTCGAAATCATCGACGCGATCGGCGGGCCGGCTGTAGAGGCAACCCGCCGCGCCGCACGGCACGCCGTTCTCGTCGCTGTTGCCGGCGATCATGCGGTTGTCGTAGTCGTAGCGCGTGCGCTCGATGCGCAGCGCGGCGTTCAGCGCCCAGTGCGAGTCGGGCCGCCAGCCCAGGGTTGCGAAGGCGCCTGCGGTGCGCCCGTCGACACGATAGTCGTAATGCTTGCCGGCCGGGCGGATCGCGTTCGCGGCGGGCGGGCCGTCGGTGGACGGGCCGTCCTGGGTCTCGCGCAGCCACGAGTCGGATGCCTCGAGATCGAGGCCGGCACCCCAGGTCCAGGCCTCACCCAGCGGACGGCGCATCGAGGCCGATGCCATCACGCTGCCCTGCGCGTTCTCCTCGAGCGGCTTGCCGATCAGGAAGTGCTGCAGGAAGTCCATCTGCGAGCGGCGCACGACGAAGCGCAGGTCGTCGGCGCAGCCCCCGCACGCGGAGCGCGACCACGCGGCCGAGCCGCGTGCGCTCCATGCGTCGCGAAAGGCTTCCCTGTCGTCGTTCGTTTGCACGATCGCCTCGTCCTTGTACGACTCGAAGCCGCGGATGTAACCCGCGCTCTCCTGTTCGAGCCAGGTTCCGGCGGCGCGTACGCGCAGTGTGCCGCCTGCCAGGTCGACGTCGTCGTACAGCAGGTTCAGCTTGGCCTCATCGACGCCGGAGTCATCGCGAAAACCACCGTCGTGCGTGTAGTGACCGTACGCGCCGAAGCCTGTATCCCTACGTTGCGCGCCGGCTGCGAACTTCGCGCGGCGATACACGTCCGGCCCGCCTTCCAGTGCAAGACCGAGGCGCGGCATCTGCGCGACCGCCGGAGTGCGGATATTGATGATGCCGTGCACCGCGCTCGCGCCGTAGATCGCCGGGCCCGGGCCGCGCAGCACCTCGATGGCATCCGCCTGTTCGGTGTTCACCTCGAACAGGTCGTTGACGTTGCAGAAGCCCACCGGTCGGATGGCGAGGCCATCCTCGGCCGCGAGAAACGCGCCGCAGGCGCCAGCGCCGGTCAGTACCGGCGAGCGGACCGCGACCAGGCTTTCCTGGCCGCCGCCACGCTGCACGTAGACACCGGGGATGCGATTCACCGTCTCCGAGTAGTGCGTGGCGCCGACCAGCCGGACTTCTGCGGCATCGACGAGACCGACGCTGGCCGGCACGTCGATGCGCGGTTCGGGCAGCCGCGTGGTCGTGACGACGAACTCCTGCAGGGTCGTGTCAGCGGCATGGGCGCCCACCGTGGTGAGCAGCATGGCGAGCGCGTGCAGTCTCACTTGGGCAGCGCGTAAGCGATGACGTAATCGCCCTTCGGAGTGCCGAGCCCGCCGTGGCCACCTGCAGCGATCACGAGGAACTGACGTCGGTCGGGACCTGCGCGATAGGTCATGGGCGTGGCCTGTCCGCCGGCGGGCAGTGGCCGCTTCCACAGTTCCTTGCCGGTTTCGATATCCAGGGCACGGATCTGGTTGTCCATCGCGGCGGCGACGAACACCAGGTCGCCCGCGGTAACGATCGGCCCGCCCATGCCCGGCATGCCGAAATCGCGCGCGGGCAGCCACGCGGGCGCCACCCCGCGCGTGCTGCCGAGCGGCACCTGCCATGCGATCGAGTTGCTCTCGATGTCGATACTGACGAGCGTGCCCCAGGGCGGACGCACGCAGGGCAGGTCGAACGGCGAGAGCAACGGTTCGCGCCGCATGCCGTACGGCGTGCCGCGCTGCGCCGAGAATTCCGAGTGCGGGTAGTCACCCGATTCACTCTGCCGGCGCAGCAGCTCACGCGGCGCGAGGGTGACGACCATCGGGATGTGGTTCACGAACGCGAAGATGTGATTGCGGCGTACGTCGTGTGCAACGCCACCCCAGTTGACGCCGCCGACATAGCTCGGGAACAGGATCGTGCCCTCGAGATCCGGCGGTGTATAGGCGCCCTCGTTGCGGTACTTCGCGATCAGCTTGCGGCACTTGCCGCGATCCCAGAAGGTGAGGCCCCAGGCGTCGTCCGCGGTGAGCGGTGCATGCGAGACGAGCGGCGGCGTTGACGGATAAGGCTGCGTGGGGGAGGCCACTTCGCCGGGCACGCGCGATGCCGGCACCTTGCGCTCATCGATGCCGTAGACCGGCTCGCCCGTTTCGCGATCGAGCACGAACAGCAGGCCGGATTTCGTCGCCTGAACGACCGCCGCGACGGAGCGCGTCTCGCCTTCGATCTCGATCAGCGTGGGCTGCGCGGCGAGATCGTAGTCCCACAGGTCGTGATGGATCAGCTGCCGGAACCAGCGCACGTCGCCGGTGCGTGCATCCAGCGCGACGAGCGAATTCGCCATCGCATTGCCGCCGAGACGCTGGCCGCCGTAGAAATCGGGGCTCGCCGAGCCGGTCGGAATGAACGCGAGGCCGCGCCCCGGGTCCACGGTGATCGGCGCCCACGCGTTGCCGCCGCCCGTGCGCTGCGCCTGTTCGGGTTGCCAGTCGCCGCTGGTGGGATGTTCCGCGGAGTCGGGAATCGGATCGAAGCGCCACCGCAGCGCGCCGCTGCGGGCATCGAAACCGCGCACGATGCCGCGCTCGAGTTCCACGCCGCGGTTGTCGCCGATCGCGGAGCCGACGACGACGATGTCCTCGAAGGTCGCGGGCGGCGAGGTGACCAGATACTCGCCCGGCTCCGTCGGTCGCGCATCGGGGGCCAGCGCCACGGAGCCGCCGTTGCCGAAGTCCGCGCAGGGCTTGCCGGTCCCGGCATCGAGCGCGATCAGGCGCGCATCGAGCGTGCCGGTGAATACCCGCCGGTGACAGTCTCCCCGGCGTTGCGGGTCCGGATCCTCCCAGACCGTGACACCGCGGGAGGTGCCCTCCGAATAGTGCTGGTTGCGCGGTATGCGCGGATCGTGGCGCCAGCGCTCGATGCCGGTGGCGGGGTCGAGCGCGATCACGATGTTGGTCGGTGTCGACAGGTACAGCAGGCCGAAGGCCAATACCGGCGTCGCCTCGAAGGACAGCTTGCCGGCGCTGCCGAAACCCTCGCCGAGCTCGCCGGTGCGATAGGTCCAGGCGACTTCGAGCTGGCCGACATTCGAGCGGTTGATCTGGTTCACCGGCGAGTAGCGCTGCGCGAAGGCGTCGCCGCCGTAGTAGCCCCAGTCACTCACGATGGGCGACTGGCCGTGGGCGACCGCGACGGTCAGCGACAGCAGGACGAGGCTCGGGCGAAACACCGTGGCATTATGCGTGATTGC
>CADEFJ010000049.1 GCA_902826575.1 uncultured Pseudomonadota bacterium
CTGCTTGGCTTCATTGGAATAGGTGACGAAGCCGCTGTCGAACCAGGCAGAACTGCCCGGCACGTCGGTGATGGCCTTCGCGACCCAGCCAGCGGTACAGGATTCGGCCACTGTCAGCCGCCAGCCCGCCGCGAGCAACCCGCTGCCGGCGCGCTGCGCGAGTTCGAGTAGCGCTGCATCACAGTTCATGGCCGGCCAAGGCTAACCGATCCGTCCGCTGCTTTAATATGGCCGGGACTTTCCACCGGATTGCCCGCTTGACCGCAACATCCTATGTCCTTCGCCTGACCTGCCCGAACCGGGCCGGCATCGTTGCCGCCGTCTCGACGTTCCTGTACCAGAGCGGCGGCAACATCCTCGACGCGCAGCAGTTCGACGACACGCAGTCGGGACTGTTCTTCTCTCGCATCGTTTTCAATCCGGTCGAGGTGAGCGGCGCGGTGACGATCGAGGCGCTGCGCGAACGCTTCGGCGTGCTCGCCCGGGGCTTTGCGATGGACTGGTCGATAGAGGATCGCAGTCGCCGCGCGCGCGTGCTGCTGCTTGCCTCGAAGCAGGACCATTGCCTGGCGGACCTGCTGTATCGCTGGCACACCGGCGAGCTGGCGATGGACGTGGTGGGCATAGTCTCGAACCACCCTCGCGAGACCTACGCGCACCTCAGCCTTGGCGAAGTGCCGTTCCATTACCTGCCGGTGACACAAGCGACGAAGGCACAGCAGGAGGCGCAACTGCTGCAACTCATCGACGCGACCGCCGCCGACCTGGTCGTGCTCGCCCGCTACATGCAGATCCTGTCGGGCGATCTCGCGCAGCGGCTCGCCGGCCGCTGCATCAACATCCATCACAGCTTCCTGCCCGGCTTCAAGGGCGCGAGGCCCTACCACCAGGCGTATGCGCGCGGCGTGAAGGTCATCGGCGCGACCGCGCACTACGTGACGGCGGATCTGGACGAAGGCCCGATCATCGAGCAGGACGTCGAGCGCGTGACGCACAGCGACGGCCCGGACGACCTGGCGCGCCACGGCCGGGACATCGAGCGGCGCGTGCTGGCGCGCGCGGTCCGATGTCACCTTGAAGGCCGGGTGATCATCAACGGCCAGCGGACGATCGTCTTCGGGCACTGAATTGGAAACGAAGCCCACAGGGGTGTCCGCCGCCCACACCCCGATGATGCAACAGTACCTGCGCATCAAGTCGCAGTACCCCGATGTGCTGCTCTTCTATCGCATGGGCGACTTCTACGAGCTCTTTTATGACGACGCGCGTCGCGCCGCGGGCCTGCTCGACATCACGCTGACGGCGCGCGGCCAGTCGGCCGGGTCGCCGATCCCGATGGCGGGCGTGCCATACCACAGCGTCGACGGCTACCTCGCGCGCCTCGTACGCAAGGGCGAATCAGTCGCGATCTGCGAGCAGATCGGCGATCCGGCGAAATCGAAGGGCCCGGTCGAGCGCCAGGTCGTGCGCGTCGTCACGCCCGGCACGATCACCGATGAAGCGCTGCTCGAGGACCGGCGCGATACGCTGCTTGCCGCTGTCGCGTTCGACGCGCAAGCGCGCGCGAGCCCGAGCGCGGGCGCCGTCGAGCGCTTCGGGCTCTCGTGGCTCGATCTCGGCGCGGGTCGCTTCACGGTGCTGCAGGGCGAAGGAGCGGGCGCGCTGGCGGCCGAACTCGAGCGGCTGAAGCCCGCGGAACTGCTGGTCGCCGAAGGCGATGGCGCGCGACTTGGCAGGATCGCGCATCGCGCCCGGCCACCGTGGCACTTCGAGCTCGCGAGCGCCTCGCGCCTGCTGACCGACCAGCTCGGCACGCTCGATCTGGCCGGCTTCGGCGCCGACGATCTGCCGCTTGCGATCTGCGCCGCGGGTGCGCTGCTCCAGTATGTACGCGACACGCAGAAATCGGCCCTGCCGCACCTGCGCGCGCTGTCAGTCGAGGAACGCAACGACGCGCTGGCGATCGATGCGGCAACCCGCCGCAATCTCGAACTCGACGCCAGCCTCACCGGCCGGACCGATGCGACGCTGCTCGCGCAGGTCGACGCGGCGGTCACCGCGATGGGCTCGCGCCTGCTGCGCCGCTGGCTGAACCGCCCGCTGCGCAATCATGACCCGCTGCGGGAGCGTTACCAGGCCATCGGCGAGCTGCTGCACTCGCGCCGCTTCGAGGAAGTGAGGGAGCCCCTGCGCGCGATCGGCGACATGGAGCGTATCCTCGCGCGCGTCGCGTTGCGCTCGGCCCGGCCACGCGACCTGACCCAGTTGCGGCGCGCGCTCGCCGCTCTCCCCGCGCTGCGCGCCGCGCTCGGCCCGATCGACTCGCCGCTCATCGGGCGCCTCGCTGGCGACATCGGCGAGCATGCCGACGTGATGGAATTGCTCGCGGCGGCGATCGCGGAGGAGCCTGCGCAAGTACTGCGCGAGGGCGGCGTGATCGCGGCTGGCTACGACGCCGACCTCGACGAACTGCGCACGATTTCCACCGACACCGACGCGTTCCTGCTCGAACTCGAGCGCCGCGAGCGCGAGCGCTCCGGCATCGCGAACCTGAAACTCGGCTACAACCGCGTGCAGGGCTTCTTCATCGAGATCGCGCGCGCACAGGCCGAACGCGTACCGGCGGACTACGTGCGCCGACAGACGGTGAAGTCCGCCGAGCGCTTCATCACGCCGGAGCTCAAGGGGTTCGAGGACAAGGTGCTGGGCGCGCGCGAGAAGGCACTCGCCCGCGAACGCGAACTCTACGAAGAGTTGCTCACGCAGTTGATCGACCGGCTCGCGGCGCTGCAGGAGACGGCCGCTGCGCTCGCCGAGGTCGATGCGCTGGCTGCCCTGGCCGAGCGTGCGCTCGCGCATCGCTGGAGCGCAGCGGAACTCACCTCGGCGCCGCAGCTCACGATCGTGGCAGGCAGGCACCCGGTGGTCGAGCGCTGCATCGACGAGCCTTTCGTGCCCAACGATCTCGCCCTCGATGCGAAGCGTCGCATGTTGATCATCACCGGCCCGAACATGGGTGGCAAATCCACGTACATGCGCCAGAGCGCGCTGATCGTGATCCTCGCGCACATGGGCAGTTACGTACCCGCCGAGCGCGCGGTGATCGGACCCGTAGACCGCATTTTCTCGCGCATCGGCGCCGCCGACGACCTGGCGGGCGGACGCTCGACCTTCATGGTGGAGATGACCGAGACCGCGAACATCCTGCACAACGCCACGGCGCAGAGCCTCATCCTGATGGACGAGATCGGCCGCGGCACCAGCACGTTCGACGGCCTGTCGCTCGCCTGGGCCGTGGCACGCCATCTGGCAGCACAGGTGCGCGGCTACACGCTGTTCGCCACGCACTACTTCGAACTGACCGCACTCGCGCAGGAAATCGATACCTGCGCGAACGCGCATCTCGACGCCACCGGACATGGCGACTCACTGATCTTCCTGCACGCCGTGAAGGACGGCCCAGCCGATCGCAGCTACGGCATCGCGGTGGCGCAACTCGCCGGAGTGCCGCGAGCGGTGATCGCGGCCGCACGCGACTATCTCGCCGAACTCGAAGCGCTGCGCGAGCGGCACACCCCGACGCCGCAGCGAGAGCTCGCGCTTGCGCCGGCCATGGCACGGCAAGCCGAGCCTTCGCCGCAGGCGCTGGCAGAGCGCGCCGCGCTCGATCATTTGTACGCGCTCGATCCCGACACGCTCACGCCACGCGCTGCGCTCGATACTCTCTATGAGCTGGCGGTCAGGCTGAAGCGACCGTGACGCAGGAAGTACGCGGTCTCGCGCGCGACGCGCGGTGACAGCAGCATGCCCGTGTGGCTCACGGGCAGGACTATGCGATCGACGGCACCGGCAAGCTCCGTCTCGCGCACCGCGATCGTGCCATCGTTCGGCTCGTTGAATCCGGCGAAAAAGCGGCCAAGCCCCGCGGCGCGATCGCCGGCGACGATGCCGATCTCATGTCCGTTGCTGCGTACATCGCCGAGCCCCGGCGCCGCAAGCGCCGCGCCGCTGCGCCCCAACGCCCGTCCGAGCACCGGCCGCCCGGCGAGCGCGACTGCCGCACCGCTGCCGGCGACGGGCGAGCCGAGCAGCACGACCCGGCCCGGCGGCGGCGCGCCGCTGCCTGGGCGGCTGCCGTGTGTGCGGCTGCCCTGCTCGAGCGCGTGCAGCACGATCAGCCCGCCGAAGCTGTGTCCCACGAGGTGCACGATCGCCTGCGCATCGCCGTTCGCGAGCCTGGTGAGCCGACGCGCAAGCCGCGCCGCCACCGTCCCGATCGGCTCGAGCGTCGCCATGTAAGGAAAGGTGTGCGTGGCCGCATCGAGATCGCGCGCCAGGTATCTCCGCAACGGCAGTGATTCGACGCCCGTCATGAACAGGCCGTGCACGAAAACGACGTGGACCGTCATGGGGTGAATTATGCGGGCGCGGCGTCAAGTACGGCGAACAGCGATCGACTAACGGGTCGCAGCGTGCCGGCGCGCGGGTGCGGGTGCGGGTGCGGGTGCGGGTGCGGGTGCGGGTATGACCGTCCCCGGAGCCGCGCGTTTCACCTTCCGCGTCCGCCAGCTATCAATAACCGGTCAAACTCGCCCGATTTGACCGCTTGTTGATAGCTGCGGCCCGGACGAGGATAAACACGCGCCGGCACCCGGCGCCTCCGCCCAGCGCGCACCCACACCCAGGCCCGCACTCATGCCCACATCCGACTTCCGCCAGCTCCTCGGCCCGCTGCCGCACGCACGCAACCGCGCGCCGCGCCCCAAGCCCACACTGCAGGAGCACCTGCGGCTCTGGCGCCGCGAGGTGCTGATGCTCATCAACGAGATTCGCTACACCGCCAGCGCGCTTGATCTCGCGCGCCAGGCCGTGGCCCGTCGCGATGGGCGCTGGGGATTCGCCGGCGGCAATGCCCGCCGCCACGAGGCACTGCAGGCACTGTCGCGCCGCGGCCTGTGCCACTCGATCTCCGGGCTTGCGCGAGAACTCCGCTGTTCACGCCAGGCCGCGCATCGGCTCGCGACGGCCCTCGAACAGCAGGGTCTCGTCAGCATCGAGCCAGGCCCCCGCGCCCGCCGGTCCCTGTACGTGCAGTTGTCCACGCGGGGCGCCCGCGAGCTGGCGTCGGCGGAGCAGGATGCGCACCTGTGCCTCGACGCGATCGGTGACGAGCTGAAGGCTGGCGAAATGCGCGCACTCGGTGTCGCGCTGCGCCGCATCCGCGAACGCGCCGCCGCGCTGCGCCGTTAGGCGCTCGGCGGCGGCAGCCGCACGCGAATGTGCAGATCGCGCAGCTGCTGCTCGCTCACTTCGGTCGGCGCATCGGTGAGCGGACACGCCGCAGTCTGCGTCTTCGGGAACGCGATCACATCGCGGATGCTGTCGGCGCCCGCCATCAACATCACCAGGCGATCGACGCCGAACGCGATGCCGCCGTGCGGCGGGGCACCGAACTTGAGCGCATCGAGCAGGAAGCCGAACTTGCGGCGTGCCTCCTCCGGTTCGATACCGAGCAGGTCGAACACCGTCGACTGCAGGGCCTGCGAATGGATGCGCACGCTGCCGCCGCCGATCTCCGAGCCATTCAGCACCATGTCGTATGCCCTCGCGATCGCCTCGCCAGGCGCCGCGCGCAGCGCCTCGGGGTCGAGGTTCGCCGGCGACGTGAACGGATGGTGCATCGCCGTCCAGCGCTGCGCATCCGCATCCCATTCGAACATCGGGAAGTCGACGACCCACAGCGGACGCCAGCCCTTCTCGACCAGCGAGAGGTCCTCACCGACCTTCAGGCGCAGTGCGCCGAGCGCGTCGCTGACGACTTTCGCGCTGTCGGCGCCGAAGAACACCAGGTCGCCGTCGACGGCGCCGGTGCGCTCGAGGATGCCGCCCACCGCCTCGTCCGAGAGGAACTTGATGATCGGCGACTGCAGGCCCTCGCGACCCCTGGCGCGCTCGTTGACCTTCACGTGCGCGAGCCCGCGCGCGCCGTAGCGCGCGACGAAGGCCGTGTACTCGTCGATCTGCGAACGCGGCATCGTCGCGCCCGCCGGCACGCGCAACGCCGCCACGCGACCGCGCGGATCCTTCGCCGGGCCTGCAAATACCTTGAAGTCGCAATCGCGCACGAGATCTGCGACATCGACCAGTTCGAGCGGATTGCGCAGGTCGGGCTTGTCGGAGCCATAGCGGCGCATCGCCTCTGCATAAGTAAGTCGCGGGAACGAATCGGGCAGCGTGGCGCCGATCGTCTCCTTGAAAACCTTCCGGATGAGCTGCTCCATCAGCCCCATGATCTCGTCTTGCGCGAGGAACGAGGTCTCGATGTCGAGTTGCGTGAAATCGGGCTGGCGATCGGCGCGCAGGTCCTCGTCGCGGAAACAGCGCGCGATCTGATAGTAGCGCTCGAAGCCCGCGACCATCAACAGCTGCTTGAAGATCTGCGGCGACTGCGGCAGCGCGAAGAACTTGCCGGGATGGGTGCGCGAGGGCACCAGGTAGTCGCGCGCGCCCTCCGGCGTCGCCTTGGTCAGCATCGGTGTCTCGATATCGACGAAGTCCGCCTCGTCGAGGAATCGGCGCATGGCGCGCGTGGCGGCGTGGCGCAGCCGGATGCGCTTCGCCATCACCTCGCGGCGCAGGTCGATATACCGGTAGCGCAGGCGCACCTCTTCGGACACCTGCTCGTCGAGCTGGAACGGCAGCGGCTCGGCGCGATTCAGGATCTCGAGTTCGCGCGCAAGGATCTCGATGCTGCCGGAATCGAGGTTGGGGTTGGCGGTGCCGGCCGGCCGCTCGCGCACGATGCCGGTGACGCGCACGACGAACTCGTTGCGCAGCTTCTCGGCGGTCGAGAATACATCCTTCGAGTCAGGATCGACGACGACCTGCACGAGACCCGTGCGGTCGCGCAGGTCGACGAAGATCACGCCGCCGTGATCCCGTCGCCTGTGCACCCAGCCGGCCAACGTGACCGGCTTGCCTGAAGAGAACTCGTTTACCTGCCCGCAGAAGTGTGTACGCATCCAGCCATTTTACGCTGGATCCGGTTCACTTGGGGCCGATGCCGAGCGAGGTGATGTCCATGACATGCAGCCGCAGGTTCTGCATGAAAGCCTTCGTCTCATCGCTGCGGTTGGTGGTCCACACCAGCTTGCGGCCGTCCGGCGAGATCGACGGGAAGCCGTCGAAACCGTCGTCGAAGGTCAGGCGGCGCGGCGCGGCGTCCGGCCCGGCGCCGATCTCGCCCAGGTAGACCTCCCAGTTGTTGCTGTTTGGCTCGATGCGCACGTAGACGAAATGCTTGCCGTCCGGAGCCGGGTACGGTGCCCAGTTCATCTCGTGGGTGTGGGTCTGAGGCTCGAGCCCACTGCCGTCACGCTTGATCGTGAAGATGGTCATCGGCGTCGGCCGCTGGCCGTACTCCGACGCCTTCCAGGCACGGAACAGGATCGTCTCGCTGTCCGGGAGGAAGTAGGGAGCACCCTCCTGCCAGTCCTCGGTGAAGGTGATCTGCTTCTCGCCGCTACCGTCGGCATTCATGACCCACAGGTCCATGTTGCCGTCGATCTGGCGCCCGAAGACGATCCACTTGCCGTCCGGGGATACGGTGACCTCGGCCTCGTAGTAATTGTTGTCGGTCAGGCGTTTGACATCACCGCCCTGCCTGTCGGAAATATACAACTCCGCGCCCTGCGGATACTTGTCCCAGTCCGACCAGTCGCCCTCCAGCGTCTTGCCGTCACCGAGGTGGTCCCGCACCGAGGTCCAGATCAGGCGCTCGCCATCAGGGAAGAAATACGAGCACGCGTCGTAGCCCTTGTCGTTGACCAGCACGATGTCGTCGCCGGCATCGGTGAAGGTGGTGGTGAGGAAGCCGTCGCCGCCGCGGCTGCTCTTCAAAGCCTTGGAATTACGCACTTGCGCAATCAGGTGGACGCTGTCCGGCCCGTAGTAGGCTTCGGCCGCCTCCCCCATGTTCGGGATCTGCCAGGAGGGCAACTCCCCGTCCCTCGTGGATACCGCGGCACCCTCCGGCGCGACGACCGTTGCCGCTGCCGCCGGGGCTGCGTCCACGGCAGGCGGAGCCGCGTCCTTGCCTTGCGAGCATGCTGCAAGTGCAATGACCACCACGAGGTATTTGTTGCGCATTTGTGTCCCCTCTGCCGCTTTGATATTGAACCCGAGTGTGCTGCCGCGTTAGCGTAGATGGCAAGGGGGGCGCATGGTGCGTCCACGGGGAGAACAATGCGCATAACTACATATATTGCCGGGCTGTCCGTTGCGTCACTGATTGGCGGCGTCGCGACCGCCGTGGCGGCACCCCAGTCAGACAGCCTCGATGAGATCGTCGTCACGGCCCGCAAGGCCGAAGAACGGCTGATCGACGTCCCTCTCGCCATCACGGCGCTTTCCGAGCGCGTCATCGAGGAACGCGGCATCCGCAACCTCGACGACGTCGCGGCGAATACGCCCGGTCTCACGTTCTCGAACGTGATCGGCGAATTCCTGCCCTCGCCTGTCATCCGCGGTGTGGCGCCGATCGACATCCTCGGCGAGAACAACACTGCGATCTTCATCGACGGCGTCTACGTGTCGGCGCGCGAAGGCCTCAACTTCAGCCAGCTCGATCTCGAGCGCATCGAGGTCGTGAAGGGCCCGCAGGCCGCCATGTATGGCCGCAACAGTTTCAGCGGCGCGATCAACTACGTGACCGCCAAGCCCACGGACACCTTCAAGGGCAAGACCGAGGTCACCTGGGGCAACGACGGCAAGCTGCTCGCGTCGATCTCGGCGAGCGGCCCGCTGATCGAAGGCGTGCTGAAGGGTCGTGCGGCGGTGCTGTACGACAACTTCGACGGCTCCTACAACAACCAGTGGGCCGGCCCCGGCCCGGGCCCCGACATCGGCGGCTACCAGTACAAGACCTTCCTCGGCAGCCTGGTCTGGACACCGACCGACAACTTCGAGGGCATGCTCAGCCTCTACATTTCGGACGACCAGATCGACAACTCGGCGCTGAGCGCCGTTCCGTCCAACTGCGAAAACCGCAATGCAGTCAATCCGATGTTGTCGAGCCGCCTGTTGAACTACTGCGGCGAGTTCCCGGCGGTCGGCAAGAACGACCTCTCCGTGATCGCGGGTGCGACCGGCGAGGATCGTGACGTCACGCGCGCCACGATGACCCTTAAATGGTCGCTCGGCAACGGCGGCACGATCGACTCGCTGAGCGGCTATTCCAACGTCAGCCAGTCGTTCTGGGTCGACGGCGGCCGCGGCGGCGGCAACGACCAGATCTTCACTTACCTGGGAGCGCCGATCACACCCATGTTCGGGTTCCCGACTTCGGCCACGCGACCGCAGTTCGCAACCGGTCTGTTGCAGATCGGCCCCGGCGGAACGACCGAGGAGGTGAGCCAGGAGCTGCGCTACTCGAGCGATCCGAACAAGCGTTTCACCTGGTCGGTCGGTGGCTACTACTACGACACCACCAGCAAGGCGAGCCTCGACGACGTGGTCGCCAACACTCCGCTTCCGGACGACTTCGGCACGTTCTGCCTCGCGTGCACCTTCGGCGCGCTGGGCCCGATCTGGGCCGATTTCGCGCCCGGTGCCGGCGATGCCGCGTTCCTGCCCTGGTTCACGAGCCCGAACGGCGCCGCGGTCGCGGGCAACATCTTCCAGAACGATACCAAAGCGCCCTCGGGCTTCGCGCAATTCGAGTTCGACCTCACCGAGAAGCTCTCCTGGGGAGCCGAAGCGCGTTACACCGAGGAAGAGAAGACTTCCATCAATCGCATCCCGGGCACCGATGTCACCTCGCGCACAGTGAAGTCCGAACTGATCAACTGGCGTACCAACCTGCGCTACCAGCCGAGCGACAGCCTCACCTTCTACGGCGCGGTCGCGCACGCGGAAAAGGGCGGCGGCGCCGACAGCGCGCGGGTCGAGTTCCAGGACGATCCCGGTGTTCCGGTTTCGGTCCAGGTCGAGTTCGATCCTGAGGACCTGCTCAGCTACGAACTCGGCATGAAGAGCGAGTTCCTCGATCGCCGCCTGAGCGTCGAATTCGACGTCTACTACATGGATTGGTCGGAGATCGTGATTCCGCAGGTGCTCGAGTCGATCGACGGCCGCGATCTCCTGATTCCGACCGCCTTCAGCATCAACGGCGGCGACGCGACGATCAAGGGCGCCGAGCTCGCGATCACCGCGCACCCGGTCGCCGGCCTCGACCTGAACCTCGGCCTGTCCTACATCGACGGCCAGTACGACGATGCGAAGATCGAATCGTTCACGCAGTTTCCGACCTACGCGCCGGACGGTGACGTGTCGGGCAACCAGATCCTGCGCCAGTCCGAATGGCAGTGGAACGTGGGTGCGGGCTACAGCGCTATCGCGCGGGGTGACACCAGCTGGTTCATCCGCACCGACGCCTCGTATCGCGGCGAGCAGTTCGCGGATTCCTCGAACCAGGCCATCGTGCCCGAGTCGTTGTTCGTGAACGCCTCGGTCGGCCTGCGTGCCGATCGCTGGTCGCTCGAACTGTGGGGCCGCAACCTCACCGACGAAGATGCTCCGTCGGGCGCCTTCCGCGACGTGTACTTCACCAACACGCTGCCGAATGGCACCTCCGCCGGCGGCACGTTCTTCCCGCTCCGGTACACGATCAGCCACCCACGCCTGACCACCTATGGACTCACATGGCGCATGAAGTTCTGAGACCCCTCGTCGTCGCCGCATGCTGGCTCGTTGCCGGCATGTCGGCGGCGGCCGGCGAGAACCTCCTCGATCTGCCGATCGGCGACGCAAGCCGCGCCGATCGGCAGATCGCGGTCACGCTGGACGGCGTGACCGACACCCGCACCGGCGAGCTGATCACGCCGGCGGAACTTGCCCGGCGACTCGCGAGCACCCGCGTGCTGTTCATCGGCGAGGAGCACACCACACCGGAATTCCACGATGTGCAGCTCGCCACGCTGCGCGCACTGCACGATGCGGGCCGTGAAGTCCTCATCGGCCTCGAGATGTATCCCTACGACCAGCAGGCGCCGCTCGACCAATGGATCGACGGCAAACTGACGGAGAGCGGCTTCGTCGACCTGTCGGGCTGGTATGTCTACTGGTCCCACCACTGGGGCTACTACCGCGACATCTTCAATTACGCCCGCGAACAGGGCCTGCGCATGTACGGGGTGAACATGCCCCGCGCGGCGGTCGGCATCGCGCGCGAGAAGGGCTTCGAGGCGCTCGACCCCGAGGCGCGCAGGCACCTGCCACCGAAGATCGACCTGACCAACGCCGAGCATCGGCGTCTGTTCCGCGCCTACTTCTCCGACGACGATGCCCTGCACTCGCAGATGACCGACGCTCAGCTCGACTCGCTCTATCGCGCCCAGGTCACCTGGGACGCCACGATGGGCTGGAATGCCGCACAGGCCCTCGAGAAGCACGGCGGCAAGGACGCGATCATCGTGATCCTGATCGGCTCGGGCCACGTCGCCTACAACCTGGGCGGCGTGCGTCAGCTCGCGGCGAACTACGACGGCGAGATCCGCTCGCTGATTCCGGTGGCGGTGCGCGGTGCGAACGCGGCGCCCGTCGGGTCCGTACGCGCCTCCTACGCCGATTTTCTGTGGGGCGTGCCCGGCCGCGACGGCCCGGGCCTGCCCGTGCTCGGGGTCTCACTCGCGGGCCGGCTCGGCAAGGAACCCACGAAGGTCATCCAGGTCGATGCGGACGGCAGCGCTGCACAGGCCGGCATCAAGGTGGGCGATGTGCTCGTGCGCCTCGGCGACACGCCGATCGCCTCCACGACCGATCTGCAGCGCGCCACCGGCGACTATGCCTGGGGCGATGGCGTTGGCCTCGCGATCCGTCGCGACGGCGAGCCGCTGACGCTCGATCTCGTTTTCCGACGTCCGACACCGAAATAATGAAAAACATCTCCGTTGCAAAGGTGGGCGCGCTCGCGCTCACTCTCGCCGCTATTGTCGTCTGGCCCGCCAGCGCCGCGTCTGTCGAGGATCTGCCGCAGTACGAGCTCGACGTGCGCATCGAACCAGCCACGCATCACCTCGCGGTCGATGCCACCGTTTCGTTCCCGGCGAGCTACGCCGGCCGCGAAGTCGAGTTCCTGCTGGCTGCGCCACTCACCGTCGAGTCCGCGACGCCGGCCGTCACGCGTCTGCCGGTCGGCGATACGGGCGGCTTCTCGGGCATCAACGGCTCGAGCGCCGCGCTCGAGAAATCGGGTCGCGCGGCGCGCTACCGTGTCACCCTGCCGAAGGACGCGCCGGCTCTTCGCCTGCGTTACGCGGGAGCCGTGGATTTCGGCTTCGACACGCCCGAAGAAGAGTACGCGCGCGGCTTCAGTGAAACCGCGGGCGTGATCGGCGAGCAAGGTGTGTATCTCGCCGGCAGCTCGCTCTGGTACCCGTACCTCGGCGACACGCTGTTCGTGCCCACGGTGCGCGCCACGGCGCCCGCGGGCTGGCACCTGATTACGGTCGACCCTGCGCCGGTCGACGAGCTGCCGCTGGTCGGCGGCAAATTGACGCGCTACGCGGAAAGCGTGGGCGCGGTCGAGGCGCAGGTGTTCCTGCGCACGCCCGACGAGGCGCTCGCCCGCAAGTATCTCGACGCCACCGCGCGCGATCTCGAAATGTACCGCCAGCTCATCGGGCCCTATCCCTACTCGAAGTTCGCGCTCGTCGAGAATTTCTGGGAGACGGGCTACGGCATGCCCTCGTTCACGCTGCTCGGCCCGCAGATCATCCGCTTCCCGTTCATCCTGACCTCGTCCTACCCGCACGAGATCCTGCACAACTGGTGGGGCAATTCGGTTTACGTCGACTACGCCACCGGCAACTGGTGCGAAGGCCTCACCGCCTACATGGCCGACCATCTGTTCAAGGAGCAGCTGGGCCAGGGTGCGGAGTACCGTCGCGACACGCTCAAGCGCTATCGCGATTACGTCAAGGACGCGCACGACTTCCCGCTGAATGAGTTCCGCTCGCGCCACAGCGCGGCGACCGAGGCGGTCGGCTACGGCAAGACGCTGATGGGCTTCCACATGCTGCGCCGCCAGGTCGGCGACGACGCCTTCCGCAAAGCGCTGCAGAGCCTGTATCGCAACCAGCGCGGCAAGCGCGCCAGCTTCACGGACTTGCGGCACGAATTCGAGAAGGCGGGCAACGTCGAGCTGGCGAAGTTCTTCGAACAATGGGTCGACCGCGCAGGCGCCGTCGACCTGCGGCTCGAGGACGTGCGCGCCGAGGGCCACAGCGTCCGCGGCGTGATCCGCCAGGCGCAGCGCACCGGCACGCTCGACATCGAAGTGCCGGTGTCGGTGCGGACCGCCGCCGGCTACACGACGCAGACCGTGCGCCTGCAGGGCGCGAGGACGCCGTTCAACATCGCGCTCGATGCCGAACCGCTGCTGCTCGAGCTCGATTCCGAGTTCGACGTGTTCCGGCTGCTCGACCCGCGCGAGACCGCCCCTTCCATCGGCCAGGTGTTCGGCGACACGGCGGTACTCGCGGTGCTGCCGGCGCGCGCCAGCGCCGCCGACCAGCAGATCTATCGCGACATGCTCGCGCGCTGGGTCAGCCCCGTGCAGCAGGTCGAGGTCAAGCTCGACACCGACGTCGACGCCCTGCCCGCCGATCGCGCCGCGTGGATCTTCGGGCGCGAGAACCGCTACGCCGCGGAGCTGCTGAAGGCGGCCTCCGCGGTCGAGCCCGCGCTCGCGCGGCCGGATGTGAACGTCACTTTCGCGCAGCGCCATCCGGGCAATCCCGCCAAGGCGGTGGGCTTCATTGCGCTTGGCAGCGCGGCGGCCGCGCCGGGGCTCGCCGGCAAGCTGCCGCACTACGGCAAGTATTCCTACCTCGTGTTCGAAGGCGAAGAGCCGAAGAACACCGTCAAAGGTGAATGGAGCGCCGACGATTCGCCGTTGCGGGTCGATCTGCGCGGCAAAGGCCAGCCGCCGCTCGCGCCGCTCGCGCATCCGGCGCGCGCACCGCTCGCCGCCCTGCCGCCCGTCTTCAGCGCGCAGAAGATGGTCGAGCACGTGGACTATCTCGCGGCGCCGGAGCGGGACGGCCGCGGCCTCGGTACGCGCGGCATCCAGGAAGCCGCCGACTACATCGTCAGGGCATTCACCGAGGTCGGCCTTGCGCCGGGTGGCGATGACGGTGGCTGGCTGCAGGCCTTCCCCGAGTCGGCGAATGTCATCGGCGTGCTGGCGGGAGCGAACCCGGCCTTTGCCGGCCAGGCGATCGTCGTCTCGGCCCACTACGACCATCTCGGCGCGAATCATCCGGGTGCGGACGACAATGCGAGCGGCGTGGCGGTACTGATCGAACTCGCACGCGCGCTCGCCTCGCAGTCCGCCCCGCCGCGCACGATCGTGTTCGCGGCGTTCTCCGCCGAGGAATCGGGGCTGATCGGCTCGCGCTGGTACGCCGCGCATCCGACTCCGGTGCCGCTCGCAGGGATCCGCGCCAACCTGAATCTCGACACGGTGGGCAGGCTTGGCACGGGACCCGTGCGGATCATCGCCACGGGCACCGCGACCGAGTGGCCGCACGTCTTCCGTGGCGTCGGCTTCACGACCGGCATCGCGATCCAGAACATCGAGGGCGCAGGCCAGTCGTCGGACCAGCAAGCCTTCATCGAGCGCGGCATTCCCGGCGTGCAACTCTTCGCCGGCGCGAGCCTCGACTACCACAAGCCGACCGACACGGCAGACAAGATCGACGCGCCCGGCATGGTGAAGGTCGCGACCGTGGCGAAGGAGGCGATCGAGTATCTCGCCGCACGCCCGGAGCCGCTCACGGCGACGATTTCCGCGGCAGAGGCGACCCCCGCACAGCCGGCGCCCGGCACGGTGCGCGAGCGTCGCGCCTCGATCGGCATCGTGCCCGACTTCGCGTACACGGCGCGCGGCGTGCGCGCCGAGGGCATCGTGCCCGACTCGCCGGCCGCGAAGGCAGCACTGCAGGCGGGCGACATACTGCTCTCGGTGGCCGGTCAGCCGATCGACGACATGCAGGCCTACTCGAACGTGCTGAAGACGCTGAAGGTCGGCGAGCTGGTGACGGTCGAGTACCGGCGCGGCGATACGGTCGAGACGGTGAAGGTGGAAGTTGGCGCTCGCTGAGCGCGATCAGCTATCGCGCAGGTACCAAGCGTAATCGAGCGGCGTCACCTCCGCCATGAAGCGCTCGCACTCCTGGCGCTTGATCGCGAGCAGCACTTTAATGAAGCCCTCGCCGAGGGCGTCATGCAGAAATTCCGACGCCGCCGCGCGCTCGATCGCCTCGTGCCAGGTGGCCGGAAACACCCGCGGGCCCGGCCGCGCATACGCATTGCCCTCGAGCGGCGCGCCGGGGTCGAGGTGCCGGGCGATACCCTGCTCGAGCCCCGCAAGCACCGTGGCTACCGCCAGGTACAGGTTTGCATCGGCACCACCGATGCGATGCTCGATATGGCGTGATTCGGGGGGACCCGCGGGCACGCGCAGCGCCACCGTGCGATTGTTGATTCCCCAGGTGGGCGCCACCGGTGCGTAGCTGAGACTGCGATAGCGCCGGTAGGAATTCGCGTTCGGCGCAAAGACGAGAAAGCTCTCGGCCGCCGTCGCCGCGAGGCCGCCAATCGCCTGGCGCAGTAGCGGCGTGCCGGCGGGCTCGTCCGCCGCGAAGGCGTTGCCGCCGGATTCATCCGCGAGGCTCACATGCACGTGCAGGCCGCTGCCGGCGCGCTCGGCGAAGGGCTTGGCCATGAACGTGGCGACACAGCCGTGCCGCTGCGCCACGCCGCGCAGCAGCCGCTTGAAGAGGATCGCTTCATCGACCGCACGCAGCGCATCGGCGCGGTGATGCAGCGTGATCTCGAACTGGCCCGGCGCGTACTCGGCCATCAGCGTCTCGGCCGGCAGGCCCTGCGCCTTCGCGGCCGCGTACACGTCGGCGAACAGTGGCGCGAGATCGTCGAGGCGGGTGAGGCTGTACGAGCCGATCGGCGCGCGTTCGCCGAAGCGCTGCCCGCCCGCCGGCTCGAGGCGGCCGCGCGCCTCGCGCAGCAGATAGAACTCGAGCTCGCAGGCCACGACCGGCGTGTAGCCGCGCGCCGCGAGGCGCGCGACGACACGCGCGAGCGCCTGGCGCGGATCGCTGGCGGCCGGGGCGCCTGTCCCGTCGTGCATTGTCAGCATCAGTTGGCCTGTCGGCGGCGCGATCCAGGGTGACGGCAGCAGCGTGCCCGGCACTGGCCGGCACAGGCCGTCGGCATCGCCCACCTCCCACACGAGGCCAGTGGCATCCACATCCTCGCCGGTGATGTCGAGGCCCAGGATCGAGCCGGCGACGCGCCGCCCGTCGCGGAAGATCGCCTCGAGCTCGCCCACCCGCACACTCTTGCCGCGCGCCACGCCGCTCGCATCGGTGATGAATATCTGCACCGCGTCGATTTCCGGGTACGCGGCGCGAAACCGTCGCAGCTCATCCAGGGCCGCCGTGACGCCCGCAGGCGCGCTCATGCGAGCTCCCCGAGGCAGGCGTCGAGCGTCGTCACGAGCCGATCGATGTCGGCGGCCGTGGTCACCGGCGAGATGAGCATCATGTTGTGGAATGGCGTGAGCAGCACGCCGCGGTTCAAGAGATAGAGGTGCAGCGCGTGTTCGAGTTCGGGGCGCATCGCGGCGGCGGCCTGCGTGCCATTGCGGGCGGGCTCCCCGTAGCCGAGCTCGAGCCGCGCGCCGACGCGCACGACATGCCAGTCGAGGTGGCGGCGCGCAAGCAGCGCGCGCAATGCGCCCTCCAGCCGCTCCGCGCCAGCAAGCATCGGCGCGTAGGTCCGTGCGGTGTGCAGCGTTTCGAGCGCTGCGGCGAGCGCCGCCAGCGCGAGCGGATTGGCGGCGAGCGTCGTGCCCATGCCGGTATGTCCGTGGGCCTCGTGGCGCGCAGCGAGCACGCCGCGTATCCGCGCTTCGATGTCGGCCGTGAAGCCGTAGACCGCGCACGGCACGCCACCGGCGAGCGCCTTGCCGCAGACCAGCACGTCGGGCTCGAGCCCGTGCGCGCGCGTGTAGCCACCGGGGCCCGACGACAGCGTATGCGTCTCGTCGACGACCAGCAGTGCACCGTGACGACGGGTCAGCGCGCGCAGTGTCGTGTGCAGCTGCGGCTGCGGCAGCACCATGCCGGTGTTGGTCATCACCGGCTCATAGAGCAGCGCCGCCACGTCGCCGGCCCCGAGCGCGGCCTCGACCGCATCGAGATCGTCGAATTCGACGGCGATCGCCGTTGCGCGCGCATCGAACGGCGCACCGACGCTGCCGGCGCGCAACATGACGTCATCAACCGTGCCGTGGTAACAGCCCCGGAAGACCAGCGTCTTTGGCCGCCCCGTCATCGCGCGCGCCCAGCGCAGCGCCGCGCGATTCGCGTCGGTCGCGGTCTGGGTGAGCTGCCAGAACGGCAGCCCGAACAGACGCGCGAGCCCTTCGCCGACCTCGGCTGCGCGTTCATCGACGAGCATCGCAGTCAACCCGCGCGCGGCCTGGGCGGCGAGCGCGCGCGCCACCGCCGGTGGCGAGTGGCCGAACATCGCGCCGGTGTCACCCAGGCAGAAATCGACGTAGTCGCGCCCGTCAACGTCGGTGACGCGCGCCCCGCTCGCCTCCCGCAACACGAGCGGAAATGGCGTGCCCCAGTCGCGCATCCAGTGCATCGGCACGCCCTGCAGCCAGTGGGCGCCGAGGCGTGCGGCATGCCCGGCCGAAACCTTGTGCTCCGCTGCAAAGCGCGCGGCCTCCGAAGCGGCCAGCGACGCGACACGGCGCGCGTCGATCAATTCGGTGATCCACTCTTGCTGGACCTCATATACGTCCCTGCCATCCGCCACCCTTTTTTCTTCTGCCAGGAATTCCAGTCCCAAGCCAGAGCCACGCGCCTCGCCAAGTGCCACGGCCGCTGCGAGTTCCTGCTCTGCAGCGGGGTGAAACCTGGCCTTCATCTCCCGAATCTGGTCTCGAGCTTTGTGAAAACCTGGTCGGCGGGGACGGCCTCAACAGACCCTGCATCAATCTCGGCAGAGCGCCGCTGCACTTCTGTTAGCCAGGCAGACTCGACCTCAGTATCAGGCGGGCCATGAATAAAACGGTACCAGTGGCCGGTGATTCAAGCAATCCCGCGAAAACGAGGTCTGGCTCCGGGCATCACGCTTGGCTCCGCGTGCATCGGCTCGTTGGCCCTGTCGGGCGCTAGCGCCTCTTGCGGGCCACCTTCGACTTGCGTTTGGCCCGCGGCCTTGCCTTCGGTGCCGCCTTGCCCTTGGCCATGGAGGGCGCCTTGGACTCAACGCGAGTAATGGCTTTTCGCTCGGCTTTGGACTCCGCTTTGGCGTCGGCTTTGGGCTCGGCTTTGGCGTCGGCCTTCGGCGCATCTTGCGCCTCCCCCGCCGTCGGCGCTTCCTTCTTTTCCTCGTCCTTGCGCTCGTCGACGAGATTGCGCTTCGCCTCGTTGTCGGACTTGAAGTCGGTCTCGTACCAGCCGCTGCCCTTCAGCCGGAAGACCGGGGCAGACAGCAGCTTCTTGAGGGTCGAACGACCGCACTCCGGACACTTGCGCAGCGGCGCATCGGTGATCTTCTGCATGGCCTCGAGCAGATGGCCACAACTTCCGCACTGGTATTCGTAAAACGGCATTACTCCCTCCGCGGCCGATTCTACGGGGAATTCGCGCCGCGGATCAGAGGCTCTTCTCGAAGGCGATCCTGCCCTCGTGCAGCGTGGCCCTAATGCGATCGCCGGGCCCGAACTGTCCCGACAGCAACGCCTGCGCGAGCGGATTCTCGATCTGCTGCTGGATCGCGCGCTTCAGCGGCCGTGCCCCGTATACGGGGTCGAAGCCCGCCTCGCCGATCAGGTCGCGCGCCGCCTCGTCGAGCGTCAGTTCCATGTTGCGGTCGGTCAGCCGCTGCCGCAGGTACACGAGCTGGATGTCGACGATCCGGCGAATTTCTTCCGCGCCGAGCGGACGGAACACACAGATGTCGTCGATGCGGTTGATGAACTCGGGCCGGAACTGCTGCTGCACGATCTCCATGACCGCACTCTTCATGCGCGTGTAGTTGCCTTCGCCCGCGAGCTCCTGGATCACGTTCGAGCCGAGGTTCGAAGTCATGATCACCACGGCATTCCTGAAATCGACCGTGCGGCCCTGGCCGTCGGTCAGGCGGCCGTCGTCGAGCACCTGCAGCAGCACGTTGAATACATCGGGGTGCGCCTTCTCGACTTCATCGAGCAGGATCACCGCATAGGGGCGGCGGCGCACCGCTTCGGTGAGATAGCCGCCTTCTTCATAGCCGACGTAGCCCGGCGGCGCGCCGATCAGCCGCGCCACGGAGTGCTTCTCCATGAACTCCGACATGTCGATGCGCACCATGGACTCTTCGGTATCGAACAGGAATTCAGCGAGTGCCTTGCACAGCTCGGTCTTGCCGACACCCGTCGGGCCGAGGAACAGGAACGAGCCAATGGGCCGCCGGGGATCGGCGAGCCCCGCGCGCGAGCGGCGAATCGCGTTCGCGACGATGCGCACGGCCTCGTCCTGCCCGACCACCCGCCGCGACAGCGCCTCTTCCATGCGCAGCAGCTTTTCCTTCTCGCCCTCGAGCATTTTCGAGACCGGGATGCCGGTCCACTT
>CADEFJ010000050.1 GCA_902826575.1 uncultured Pseudomonadota bacterium
GCGCGGCGCTCGGCAACATGGGCGAGGACGACTGGCGCTTCCATTTCTACGACACGATCAAGGGCTCCGACTGGCTCGGCGACCAGGACGCGATCGAGTTCATGTGCAAGGAGGCGCCCGCTGCGGTGATCGAGCTCGAGCACTACGGTGTGCCGTTCTCGCGCACGGAAGACGGACGCATCTACCAGCGGCCGTTCGGCGGCATGACGACCCACTACGGCAAGGGCGTCGCGCAGCGCACCGCGGCGGCGGCCGACCGCACCGGCCACGCCATGCTGCACACGCTCTACCAGCAGTCGATCCGCCATCAGGCCGAGTTCCACGTCGAGTTCTTCGCGATCGACCTGATCATGGAGAACGGCGCCTGTCGCGGTGTCGTCGCGCTCGACCTGGCCACCGGGCGTCTGCACCGCTACCGCGCGCATACCGTGATCCTCGCGACCGGCGGCTATGGGCGTACCTATTTCAGCTGCACTTCCGCGCATACCTGCACCGGTGACGGTGGCGGCATGGCGCTGCGCGCCGGGCTGCCGTTGCAGGACATGGAGTTCGTGCAGTTCCACCCGACCGGCATCTACGGCGCGGGTTGCCTGATCACCGAGGGCGCGCGCGGCGAAGGCGGGTTCCTCACCAATTCGAAGGGCGAGCGCTTCATGGAGCGCTATGCGCCGAACGCGCGCGACCTTGCTTCGCGCGACGTCGTGAGTCGCTCGATGACGATCGAGATCCGCGAGGGTCGCGGCGTCGGCGAGCACGGCGACCACATCCACCTGCATCTCGAGCACCTCGGGCCGGAAGTCATCCACGAGCGCCTGCCGGGCATCGCCGACACCGCGCGGATCTTCTCGGGCGTGGATGTCACGAAGGCGCCGATCCCGGTGCTGCCGACCGCGCACTACAACATGGGCGGCATCCCGTGCAATTACCACGGCGAGGTCGTCACGGTGCGGGGTGGCGATCCCGATTCGGTCGTGCCGGGGCTGTATGCGGTCGGCGAGGCGGCCTGCGTGTCGGTACACGGCGCGAACCGGCTGGGCTCCAATTCGCTGCTCGATCTCGTGATCTTCGGCCGCGAGGCCGCGCGCCATATCGCCACCCGGTTGAAGCCCGGCGAGCGCCACCGCGCGCTGCCGAAGGACGCCGGGGATTTTGCGGTCGCGCGGCTCGACAAATTGCGTCATGCGAGCGGCTCGCGCCCGACCGCCGAGCTCCGCCTCGAAATGCAACGCATCATGCAGGCCGACGCCGCGGTGTTTCGCACCGCCGAGTCGCTGCAGCACGGTTGCGCGCGGCTGGGCGAGACCCACGCCTCGTTCGCCGACGTGCGCGTGGCCGACCGCTCGCTCATCTGGAACACCGATCTCGTCGAGACGCTCGAACTCGACAACCTGCTCGGGCTCGCCCTCGCCACGATCAATTCCGCGGAGAATCGCAAGGAGAGCCGTGGCGCGCATGCGCGCGAGGATTTCCCCGACCGCAACGACGTCGAGTGGCTCAAGCATTCGCTGGTGTTCATCAACGGGCGGGGACAAGCAAGCTTTGCCTACCGCAACGTGCATCTGAATACGCTTACGAACGATGTCGAGCCGGTGCCACCGAAGGCGAGGGTGTACTGAATGAGCGAACAGCGAGTAGCGAACAGCTTGCAGCCAGAGTGCAAGGCCAGGGCGGCGGCTCTGGCCCTCGGCTCTGAGCACCAAGCACTAAGCACTAAGAGCTAAGCCCGCACCAAGCCCGTAAGGATCGCAATGTCAATCTTCCGCTTGCCCGAGAATTCGCGAGTGCGCCGTGACGGCAAGGTCTACAAGGCGCCGGCCGGTGCACAGGACGTGCGCGTCTTTCGCATCTATCGCTTCGACCCGGACGCGGGTGAGGCGCCGCGCCTCGATACCTATGAGATCGACATGGCTGCCTGTGGCCCGATGGTTCTCGATGCGCTGATCAAGATCAAGAATGAAATCGACAGCACGCTGACCTTCCGTCGCTCGTGTCGCGAGGGTATCTGCGGCAGCTGTGCGATGAACATCGACGGGCTGAACACGCTCGCGTGCACCAAGGCCTGCGACGAGGTCAAGGGCGACGTCGCGATCTATCCGCTGCCGCACATGCCGGTGGTCAAGGACCTGGTGCCCGACCTCACCAACTTTTACGCGCAGTACGCCGCCGTGAAGCCCTGGCTGCAGACGCGCACGCCCGCGCCGCCCGACCGCGAGCGCCTGCAGTCGAAGCATGAGCAGGAGAAGATCGACCGCCCCTCGGCCTGCATCCTGTGCGCCTGCTGTTCCACGGCGTGCCCCAGCTATTGGTGGAATTCCGACCGCTATCTCGGCCCGGCCGCGCTGCTTGCGGCCTACCGCTGGATCATCGACAGCCGCGACGAGGCGACCGGCGAACGGCTGGACGAACTCGAGGATCCATTCCGCCTCTATCGGTGCCACACGATCATGAACTGCACCGAGGCCTGCCCGAAGGACTTGAACCCCGCCAAGGCGATCGGCGCGATCAAGCAGTTGATCGCGGAACGCCGCCATTGACGAGCTGGACACCGGGGCCGCGACGGCACGCCTGCGCTGGCGCTGCCGGCGTGGCATGAAGGAACTCGACCTGCTGCTCGAGCGCTATCTGGCGGGCGATTTCCCGGGCGCGTCAAGCGCCGAACGAGCCGCGTTTGCGCGGCTGCTCGACTTGCCCGACCCGGAGCTGGCGGCGTATCTCATCAAGGGTGTCCCGCCATCCGACCCCGCGATTGCACAGCTTGCCGGCCGAATCAGGCGTCGCAGCGTTTGAGCTGCGTCCCTCGGCCGCGTTCATCCTGCCGGTCTGCGCGTGGCTGGTCCTCGCAAGCGCGGGCTGCCTTGCCTGTGAGGGCTTGCCGCTGGCATGGCGACTGCTCGCTGTGGTGGCGCTTTGGCTGCTCGCTTTGCCGGGATTGCGGGACGCCGTCATGCTCGTTTCGCGGCGCTCGCCGAAGCGCATCGGGCAGCGCGGGGCAGGGCACTGGTACATCGGGCCGGGCGCGCTGCCTGCCCGCCCGAGCCCGCACTGCCTCGCCATCGGTCCCGCGCTGTGGCTCAGCTTCGACACCCCCTGCGGGCGCCGACGTGCCTGTGTCGTCGACCGGCGGCTGGCGTCACGCCTGCGCCTCTGCCGGGTGAGCGGCCGGGCGGGGCGTTTGAACTGCTAGAATGCCCGGCGGATCGTGACGGAAATCGCAGCTCGAGCCGTGGCCAGCGCCACAGCAGAACTTTTCGCCGTATCAGGGGTCTATGTGGTCGCGGTGCCACAGCCCGGATGGTCAATCGGACGTGAATACAGGTGTGGGCGCCGACGAGAGCGATCTCTCGCTTGTCCGTCGCGTGCAGCGCGGCGACAAGGGGGCGTTCGACCTGCTGGTGCTCAAGTACCAGCACAAAGTCGTCAAATTGGTGATGCGTTACGTTCGCATTCCGGCAGAGGCCGAAGACATCGCCCAGGAGGCTTTCATCAAGGCCTATCGCGCCCTGCCGCAGTTTCGCGGCGACAGCGCGTTCTACACCTGGCTCTACCGTATCGCCATCAACACGGCGAAGAATGCCGTTGCCGCGCGCGATCGCAGCCCGATCGAATACGACCTCGATCTGCAGGACGGCGAAAGCTCCTGGGAGGTCCAGGGGCGGCTGCGCGACCCGGATACTCCCGAAGGGCTCGTGCTGACGGAAGAAATCCGCCAGACGGTGAACTCCGCGATAGAACAGTTGCCTGAAGACTTGCGCACGGCGATCGTGCTGCGCGAACTCGACGGGCTGTCGTACGAGGAGATCGCCACCACCATGGATTGCCCGGTGGGGACAGTGCGATCGAGGATATTCCGGGCGCGCGAGGCAATCGACCGCCGCCTGCGCGAAGTATTCGAAGGCGGACTCGGTCGCGCCGAGGAGATTGGATGAACGAGGACCAACGGGCCAGCCAGCTGTCAGCGATGTTCGATGGCGAACTGCCGGCCGGCGAGTGCGAACTGATGGCCAGGCGGCTCACCCGCGATGATGCACTGCGCGCCCACTGGGAGCGTTATGCCCTGATCGGCGCCGCGATCCGTCGCGAGGCCGGCGAGCCACTCGACCTGCGCGTCGCCGATCGCGTGCGCCACGCCATTTCCGCGGAGGCAAGCTTTGGCGAGGGCAACCCGGAACAGGTGGTGCCGGCGACGCAGCGCGCGAAGCAGTGGATGCGCCCCGCCGCGGGGTTCGTGGCGGCAGCCATGGTGGCCGGCATCGCCGTCGTGGGCTTGCGCGGCCGCGATGCGGGCCTGTCCGTCGCGCCGGCACCGGTGGTGGCGTCCGCCGACAACGCCCTGCAGGCGACCGTGGTCCTGGGCCCAGGGGCGAGTGCGGAACCTGAAAGCTATGTGGTGCCCGTGACGCGCGAGTCGGTGAATTTCGTGCCGCCTGCGCAGCTGGCGAACTACGTCGTCGCGCACAGCGAGGTGTCGATGCCGCTGTCGCGCCGCAATCTGCTGTCTGCGCTGGTGGCGACCGAGCCGGACCCCGGCGCCGCCGACGCCACCGCCCCGTCCCTGGATGTGATCGATGTCGTCGATGAGCCTTAGGCCCCAGCTTCGCCTCCTCCTGTACGTGCTGCTCGCTTCGGGCGCGGCAGCGAGTACCGCCGCCGCCGCCGACGATGCGCGCGAGTGGCTCGCGCGGATGAACGACGCGCTCACCGCCCGCAACTACGACGGCGTGTTCTTCCATGTGCACGGCGGACGCGTCGAGACCATGCGGATCATCCACCGCGTGCAGGGCGGCAACGTGATGGAGCGCCTGGTGTCGCTCGACGGTTCGGGTCGCGAGTTCGTGCGCACCGGCACCGAACTCGTGTGTTACCTGCCGGACAAACGTACCGTGCTGGTCGAGCGCCGTCCCGAGAACACGACGCTGCTCGGCAATCTGCCGCGCTTCGATGAGACGACCGAGGATTATTACGAGCTGAAGCACGTCGAGCGTGCGCGGCTGATGGGGCGCGATACCCGCGTCATCGCGGTGCTGCCGAAAGACGACTTCCGTTATGGCTATCGTCTGTGGATCGACGAGGCGACCACGATGCCGCTCAAGACCCAGCTGTGTGACGCGCGCGGCAAGGTGATCGAGCAGATCCAGTTCGCCAACCTGACCCTGCCGCGGGAGATCGCCGATGCGGAGTTCGAGCCGCAGGTCGATACAGCCGGCTTCAAGTGGTTGCGGCAGGACACGCGCAATCCGCGTTTGGCGCAGTCCGGCAGCTCGGTCGTGTGGCGCGCGATGCGCCTGCCACCGGGCTTTCGCATGACCCTGCGCTCGGCGCAGTCGATGCCTGGCGCCGCAGGTCCGGTCGAGCATCTCGTATTCTCCGACGGCCTCGCGTCGGTGTCGGTGTTCGTCGAGAGCGCCGTCGAGGGCAAGTCGCCGATGAGCGGCCCGGCACGGGTCGGATCCTCGTCCGCGTTCTCCACCACGGTGAGTGGCCACCAGGTGACGGCGGTAGGCGAGGTCCCGCCCGAGACCGTGCGCGTCATCGCGAGTTCCCTCAAGGCCGACGACAACAGCCCGGCCTCCGGCAAGGCGCCCGCACCGGGGCTGTCGCTCGGCGCGCCACCGAAGCGCTGACCTTGCCGGTACTGCAACTGCTGTCGCGCGCGGGCTGCGGCCTGTGCGATGAAATGCACGCGGACCTCGTGGCGCTCGCGGATGAGCTGGAGTTGCCGCCACTCGCCATCGTGGATGTCGATTCCGACCCGACGCTGCAACGGCGCTTCGGGCTGAAGATCCCGGTTCTGTTGCTGCACGGACAAGTGGTCTGCTTCGGGAAGCTCGATGAAGCGGAATTGCGGCGCCATTTGAGAGGCGGCAGAGAGAAATAGGGCGAACTGCGGGGAGCGAACAGATTGCAGCCAGATCGCCGGGACTGGCGCTGCGCTCTGTCGACTTGCAGCCAGGGAAAGGCCGACCGCGGCCGGCCGTGCGGCTGTGGCCCCAAGCTCTACGCCCTAAGCTCTGAGCCCTCACTAGCGACTGTCCGCGCGCGACGCGCGCGGACAGCTATACTTGCGCCCGCACATGCAGCATACGCGCAACTTCTCGATCATCGCCCACGTCGACCATGGCAAATCGACGCTCGCAGACCGCCTGATCCAGCTCTGCGGCGGCCTGTCCGACCGCGAGATGCAAGACCAGGTACTCGATTCGATGGCGCTCGAGCGCGAGCGAGGCATCACGATCAAGGCACAGAGTGCGACCCTGTACTACCAGGCGCAGGACGGCGTGCGTTACCAGCTGAACCTGATCGACACCCCGGGGCACGTGGACTTCTCGTATGAGGTCTCGCGCTCGCTGGCAGCGTGTGACGGTGCGTTGCTGGTCGTCGACGCCACGCAGGGCGTGGAGGCGCAGAGCGTCGCGAACTGCTACACCGCCATCGAACAGGGCGTGGAGGTCGTGCCAGTCATCAACAAGATCGACCTGCCCTCAGCGGACCCGGCGAAGGTGGTCCGCGAGATCGAGGAGATCATCGGCATTCCCGCCGAGGACGCCGAACTCGTCAGTGCCAAGACAGGCGAGGGCGTCGACCGGCTGCTCGAGACGATCATCCGGCGCATCCCACCGCCGAAGGGTGATCCACAGGGGCCGCTGCAGGCCCTGATCATCGATTCGTGGTTCGACAATTACGTCGGCGTCGTGTCCCTGGTGCGCGTGATGAACGGCCGGGTCGCGGTCGGCGAGAAGATCCGCATGATGTCGACGGGTCGCAGTTTCGAGGTCGACAAGCTTGGCCGCTTCACGCCGAAATCGGTTGCGTCGCGCGATCTGCTGGCGGGCGACGTCGGTTTCATCGTCGCGGGCATCAAGGACATCGACGGTGCGCCGGTCGGCGACACGATCACGCTCGAGTCGAGGCCGAGCGCGGCGCCGTTGCCGGGTTTCAAGCAGATAAAGCCGCGCGTGTTCGCAGGCGTCTTCCCGGTCAATTCCGAGGATTACGAGAATTTCCGCGATGCGCTCGCCAAATTGCGCCTGAACGACTCGGCACTGCACTATGAACCTGAAGTGTCGGGCGCGCTCGGCTTCGGCTTCCGCTGTGGCTTCCTCGGCCTGCTGCACATGGACATCGTGCAGGAGCGGCTCGAGCGCGAGTACGAACTCGAACTCATCACCAGCGCCCCGACGGTCATCTACGAAATCGCGCTGGTCGACGGGCAGATCCAGTACATCGACAATCCGGCGAAGCTGCCGCCGCCAAACAAGGTCGCCGAAGTACGCGAGCCGATCATCGTCGCGAATATCCTCGTGCCGCCGGAGTATGTCGGCGGCGTCCTGGCGCTGTGCAGCGAGAAGCGCGGCGTGCAGAAGAAGATGCAATACCTCGCCTCGCAGGTGTCGCTGCAGTACGAGCTGCCGCTCGCCGACGTGGTGCTGGATTTCTTCGATCGGCTGAAGTCGACGAGCCGCGGCTATGCGTCATTCGACTACGAGTTCAGCCACTTTTCGGCGGCCCCGCTCGTCAAGCTCGACATCCTGATCAATGGCGACAAGGTCGATGCGCTGTCGATCATCGTGCACCGCGACAACGCCTACCATCGCGGCCGCGAACTCGTCGACAAGATGCAGGAACTGATTCCGCGGCAGATGTACGAAGTTGCGGTGCAGGCGGCGATCGGCTCGCACGTCATTGCGCGCGCGTCTGTCAAGGCGCTGCGCAAGAACGTGCTCGCCAAGTGTTACGGTGGTGACATTTCCCGCAAACGCAAGCTGCTCGAGAAGCAGAAAGAGGGCAAGAAGCGCATGAAGCAGCTCGGGCACGTCGAGATCCCGCAGGACGCGTTCCTTGCAGTGCTCAAGGTAGGCAGGAAGTAGCGCATGTTCGGGCAAGTGCTCCACGTGTTGTCGTGGCTGGCCGTGCCGGTCGGTTTGTTCTGCGTCATCGACGACTGGTTCCTGCGGCCACGGCGAGAATTGCGTGCCTCACCCGTGCCCGCGCACGACCCGCCGCTGGTGCGCGCGGCCTACCTCGTGCTGCCCGTGCTGATCCTCGCGGCGGTGGTGCGCCTGTTGCGCGCCGAGGCCCTCGACTTCAGCCTGGTGCTGGTGGTGATCGCCGCCATCTCGGGCATCGTGTGGGCGCTCGATACCTGGTGGCTGCGCCCGACTCGCGAGCGCCACGCCGCCCAGGCCGGCAAGCCGGCCGATGCCGCCCGCGAGCCGGCGACCGTCGACTACGCGCGCAGCTTCTTCCCGGTCGCGATCATCGTGCTCGTCTTGCGGGCGTTCCTGTTCGAGCCGTTTCGCATTCCGTCCGACTCGATGATGCCGACGCTGCTCGACGGCGATTTCATCGTGGTCAGCAAGTTCGCCTATGGACTGCGCCTGCCGGTGACGAATTCGCGCGTCGTCGACCTTGGCAGCCCGCAGCGCGGCGACGTCGCCGTGTTCCGCTATCCACCCGATCCGCGCATCAACTACATCAAGCGCGTGGTCGGTCTGCCGGGCGACCGGGTGCGCATCGAGGCCGATCGGGTGATCATCAATGGCGAACCGGTGCCGTTCGAGCAGCTCGGCCTGCACAACGATGGCTGCTACGTCGACATGCAGCTGGCCGAGGAGAAGCTCGGCGAGCATGTGCACCGGGTGCTCTACTGCAACACGCCGCGCGACTTTTCGGTGCCGGCGCTGCCGACCTGCGATCGGCGCATGAACCGTAATTATGTCTGCAACCCGGAGCCGCTCTCCGGGCGCCCCGACCACGGCGATGTGTCGGATATCGATGTGCCGCCGGGCAAGTACCTGATGATCGGCGACAATCGCGACAACAGCGCCGACGGCCGTTACTTTGGCTTCGTGCCGGAGGAGAATCTGGTCGGCAGGGCAACGCGAATCTGGTTCAATTGGGATCCGCATCGCGCGGGCGGGCCCAAGTGGGATCGCATCGGCGCGCGGATCGAATGACGCAACGGGGGAGTGGCAATGCGTGCACGTCAGACAGGAATCACCTTCATCGGCTGGCTGGTCATTCTGGTGCCGATAGCACTGGTCGCCTACGCGGCGATCCGGATCACACCCGTGATGCTGAACTACATGAAAGTCTCCCAGGCGCTCGATCGCACGGCGACGCAGCTCGCGAGCGACGAGACGCTGAGCGCGAGGACGATCCGCGTCGCGCTCGAGAAACAGTTCGACATCGACAGCATCGACATGCCGAAGGTCACGGAAATCGAAATCACCAAGGATGGCGCCGCCTGGATCATGCGCGCGCAGTACGACGACTATGCGCCGCTGTTCGCGAACGCATCGATCCTGATCGAGTTCGACAAGGTGTCGACGATCGACTGACGATGCACAACGACTGGCCCCTCGCATGGGTGCGCGAACGCCTCGCCTATGTGCCGCGGGACCCGGAGCTGTTTGCGACCGCACTGACCCATCGCAGCGCGTCGGGCGAGAACAACGAGCGCCTCGAGTTCCTCGGCGATGCCGTGCTCAACCTGCTGATGGCTGATCGACTGTATGCGGGCTTTCCGCTGGCGAGCGAGGGCGACCTGTCGCGGCTGCGTGCGCGCCTGGTCAGCGAGGATCCGCTCGCGGGTGTTGCGACACGTATCGGCCTCGGCGATGCGCTGCGCCTCGGCTCGGGCGAGCTGAAGACCGGCGGGTTTCGACGTCAGTCGATCCTTGCCGATGCTTTCGAGGCGGTGGTCGGGGCGCTGTACATCGACGCCGGGCTCGAGCAGACGCGTGGCATCGTGTGGCCGCTGTTCGACAGCCTGGTGCGCGAGCTGCCGCATCCGGATGAACTGAAGGACGCCAAGACGCGCTTGCAGGAGCATCTGCAGGCCCAGGGCCTGCCGCTGCCGCGTTACAACCTGCATGGCGTCGAGGGCGAGCCCCACGCGCAGACCTTTCACGTGCACTGCGAGGCGCCGACGCTCGGTGCGCCGAGCGAGGGCAGCGGGTCGAGCCGGCGACGCGCCGAGCAGCAGGCTGCCGAGCGCATGCTCGCCAGGCTCGAAGGCAGTGGCTGACATGACCGAAACCGCCAACGATACGCAGTTCCGCGCGGGCTTCGCTGCGCTCGTCGGCCGCCCGAACGTCGGCAAGTCGACATTGCTCAATGCACTCGTGGGCGAGAAACTCTCGATCGTGACTCCGCGACCGCAGACCACGCGGCACCGGATCCTTGGCCTCGTCAATCTGCCGCACGCCCAGATCGCGTTCGTCGACACACCCGGACTGCACCGCGGCGCGCGTCGCGCACTCAATCGCGCGATGAATCGCACCGCGGCGACGGCGCTCGCCGATGCCGATGTCGTGCTGCTGGTCGTCGAGGTCCTGCGCTGGACCGACGAAGACCAGCTCGCCCTCGAGCGGCTGAAGGAGAGCGGCCGGCCGTGCATCGCAGTCGTCAACAAGATGGACCGCGTGCATCCGCGCGAGAAGGCACTGCCGTACGTCGCGGAGCTTGCGGCGCGCCACGCGTTCGACGAGGTCGTGCCGTGTTCGGCGCGTGACGCCAGCAACCTCGATCGCCTGCGCGAGGTGATCGTCGCGCGCCTGCCGCACTCCCCGCCGCTCTTTCCGCCGGAGCAGCTCACCGATCGCGACAGCGCCTTTCGCATCACCGAGACGATCCGCGAGAAGCTGACACTCGAGCTCAACCAGGAAGTGCCCTACGGCATTGCGGTGGCGATCGAGCAGATGGGCGAGGCCGACGGGCAACTCGTCGTGTCGGCGGTGATCTGGGTCGATCGCGAAGGGCAGAAGCCGATCGTGATCGGCGAGGGCGGCGAGCGCCTGAAACGCATCGGGCGCGCCGCGCGCATCGAGCTCAACCGCGTGCTCGGCCGCCGGCTGCACCTCGAGCTGTGGGTCAAGGTGCGCGAGGACTGGGCCGACAACGCGCAGGCCCTGCAGGCGCTGGGACTCGAATGACGCGCACCGTGCGCAAGGCGGAGCTCACCCGCGCGTACGTCCTGCACCACCGGCCGTACCGCGACACGAGCCGCATCATCGACCTGTTCAGCCGCGAGCAGGGGCGTTTGACGCTGTTTGCGCGCGGGGCGCGCGGGCCCAAGTCGCGCAGCGCCTCGCTGCTGCGGCCGTTCGTGCCTCTGCTCGTGTCCTGGCGGGGCCACGGCGACGCGGCGCAGCTCACCGCGGTGGAGCTCGCCGGGGACGCCGCGTCGGGTGCGCCCACGCCCGGCCTGGCTGCGCTGCCGGCCGCGGCGGTGATGCCGGCGTTCTATCTCAACGAGCTGATCCTGAAGCTCACCACGCGCGATGATCCGCAGGTGGAGCTGTTCGACGCCTACGCCGAGGCGCTCGCCGCGCTCGCCGCGGGCTCGGTGCCCGAGCCGCCGCTGCGTGCCTTCGAACGGCGTCTCCTCGACGTGCTGGGTTACGGGGTCGACCTGGTCGCCGAGATGGACACCGGGCGCGCAATCGACCCGGACGGACGCTATGTCTACCGGCCCGGGCAGGGCGTACAGCGGTGCGTGGCGGATGCGCCGGGGGCGGTCGCCGGCGGTTCGCTGCTGCGCCTCGCAGCGGGCTCCCTGTCGGCACCCGGTGAACTCGAGGATGCACGGCGGGTGCTGCGCGCCGCGCTCGATTACTGTCTCGAAGGACGTGAGCTCGCGACGCGTGCGGTGGCACGCGCGGTGGCGGGCAAGGAGCGACATCGATGAGCGCGATATCGATCGCACTCGGCGTGAACATCGATCATGTGGCGACACTTCGCCAGGCGCGGCGTGCGCGGTATCCCGACCCGGTGCATGCGGCGCTGGCCGCCGAGCAGGCCGGCGCCGACAACATCACGCTGCACCTGCGCGAGGATCGGCGCCACATCCAGGACCGGGACGTGCGTGCCCTGCGCGAGCTGCTGCAGACACGCATGAACCTCGAATGCGCGGTGACCGACGAGATGCTGGCGATCGCACGCGACGTGCGGCCGGCCGATTGTTGCCTCGTGCCCGAACGGCGCGAGGAGGTGACGACGGAGGGTGGGCTCGACGTCGCCGGGCAGCTGCAGCGCGTGACACAAGCCTGCAAGGGACTCGCCGAGGCCGGCGTGCGCGTGGCGCTCTTCATCGATGCGGACCCGCGGCAGATCGATGCGGCAGCACAGGCGGGGGCGCCGGTCATCGAGCTGCACACCGGTGCCTATGCCGGTGCCGAAGGTGCCGCGCTCGCGCATGAGTTCGAGAGCCTGCGCGCCGGCGCGCGTCATGCGGCGAGCCTCGGGCTCGAAGTGCACGCCGGCCACGGACTGCACTACCACAATGTGGAACTGATCGCGGCAATACCTGAAGTCGTCGAACTCAACATCGGCCACGCGATCATCGCCCGTTCGGTCTTCGACGGCCTCGCCACGGCGGTGCGCGACATGCGCGCGCTGATGCAGGCGGCGCGCCGATGATCTTCGGAATCGGTGTCGACGTGCTTGAAGCCGCACGAGTGCACAAGGTGTACGAGCGCCACGGCGAGCACTTCGTCGAGCGGCTGCTGATGCCGGCCGAGCGCGCGCAACTCGCCATGACGAAGCGCAAGGAGCGTTTCCTCGCGATGCGATTCGCCGCCAAGGAGGCGATCGTCAAGGCCATGGGCACCGGCTTTGCGCATGGCGTGTGGATCCGCGATGTCGGCGTCGTGCAGAACGCCTGGGGTCGCCCGGAGGTCGTCTATTCTTCGCGCGGTGAAGCCGTGCGTCGTGCCCTCGGGGTCGGTGACGGCCATGTCACCCTGACCGACGAGGCGGGGCTCATCGTCGCGGTCGCAGTGCTCGAGCGTGCGGCGGAGGGCGGGCGATGAACGTGCTGGTGTTCGACATCGAAACGGTGCCGGACGTCGAGCTCGGGCGGCGCGCCTACGGGCTCGAAGGCCTCGCCGATGCCGAGGTGGCCAAGGCCATGTTCACGCGCCAGCGGCAGGCCACGGGCCACGACTTCCTGCCGCACGAGCAGCACCGCGTCATCGCGATTTCCTGTGCGCTGCGCTCGCGCGACACGCTGCGCGTCTGGAGCCTGGGTGAACCGGGGGCGGACGAGGCGGACATCGTCGGGCGCTTTTTCGAGGGTATCGAGCGCTTCACGCCGGATCTCGTATCGTGGAACGGCGGCGGCTTCGACCTGCCGGTGCTCCATTACCGCGCGCTCGCCGCGGGCATCCAGGCGCCGACCTACTGGGAGACCGGCGACGGCAATACCGCGTTTCGCTACAACAACTACCTGAGTCGCTACCACTGGCGCCATCTCGACCTGATGGACGTGCTGTCCGGCATGCAGCCGCGGGCGCGTGCATCGCTCGAGGACATGGCGCATCTGCTCGGCCTGCCGGGCAAGCTCGGTTTTTCGGGCGCAATGGTCTGGGATGCGTATCTCGCCGGCGAGATCGATGCGATCCGCCGTTACTGCGAAACCGACGTGCTGAACACCTACCTCGTGTACCTGCGCTTCGAGCTGATGCGCGGTCATTTCTCCCCGCAGCAGTACGCCGCCGAAGTCGAGCAGGTGCGGGCACTGCTGGCGGCCTCGAGCGAGCCACACCACGCCGGGTTCCTGGCAGCATGGACGCCATCGAAGTAGGCGTAGTCGAGGCGCTCAATCACGACGGCGACGGCATCGTGAAGACCGGCAAGACGGCCTTCGTGCCGGGTGTGCTGCCGGGCGAGACCGTGCGCTTTCGCCGCGCCCGCCGCCACCGCCAGCATGACGAGGCACAACTCGTCGAAGTCCTGGCGCCCGCCGCGGACCGGGTCGAGCCGCCATGTCCGCATTTCGGTGTCTGCGGGGGCTGCGCTCTGCAGCATCTCGCGCCGCCGGCGCAGCTCGCCGCCAAGGCCAGCGAGCTCGCGGAGACCCTGGCGCGGATCGGGCGCGTGGCGCCGCGCGAGTGGCTTGCGCCGCTCGAGGGGCCGGTGTGGAACTACCGCCGCCGCGCACGGCTCTCGGCGCGTTTCGTGCGCAAGAAGGAGCGCTCGCTGGTCGGCTTTCGCGAGCGCTCGGCGCCCTATGTCGCCGAGATCGAGTCCTGTCGCGTGCTCGCGCCGCCGTTCGATCGCCTGGTTGCGCCGTTGTCGGAGCTGCTCACCGGCCTCACGATCCGCGAGCGCGTGCCGCAGGTGGAGATCTCGGCCGGCGATCGCGCCAGGGCGGTGATCATTCGCGTGCTGTCCGCGCCATCGACACAGGATCTCGCCGCAATGCGCGCGTTCGGTGCGGCCCACGACATCACGATTTACCTGCAGCCGGGCGGACTCGACACCGTGGCGCCACTCGATGGCGTACCGGCGCCACTCGACTATGGACTGCCGGAATTCGATCTGCGGCTCGCCTTCGAGCCGATCGATTTCATCCAGGTGAATGGTGCGATCAATCGCGCACTGGTATCGCGCGCGGTGGAGTGGCTCGCACCCGGCCGGGCGGATCGCGTGCTCGATCTTTTCTGCGGGCTCGGCAATTTCACCCTGGCGCTCGCCCGCCGTGCGGGCGAAGTGGTCGGCGTCGAGGGCGATGCCGGACTGCTCGCGCGCGCGCGCGCCAATGCCGTGCGCAATGGCATCGACAACGCGTCCTTCCATGTCGGCAACCTCGCCGCCGACGACGTCGAGCACAGCCGCTGGTGGGCGGACGGCTTCACGCATGTGCTGCTCGATCCACCGCGCGCGGGCGCGCGCGAAGTGCTGCCGGCGATTGCCCGCCTCGCGCCGCAGGGCATCGTCTACGTATCCTGTCATCCGGGCACGCTGGCGCGCGATCTCGGCGTGCTGGTCCACGAGCATGGCTACGTGCTGCAGGCCGCGGGCGTGCTCGACATGTTCCCGCACACGACACACGTCGAGTCGATGGCCTTGCTCAGGCGCGGGTGACCGTGGCGCCGACGCCGGCAATGCCGGATACTTGCGCGCCATGACACTCGGCCCGCTGATGGTCGATCTGAAGGGGACCGAACTCGACCCGCTCGAGCGCGAGATGCTCGCCCATCCGCTCGTCGGCAGCGTGATCCTGTTTGCGCGCAATTTCGTCGATCCGGAGCAGCTCGGCTACCTGACCGCGGCGATCCATGCGGTACGCCAGCCGGCGCTGGTCATCGCCGTCGACCAGGAGGGCGGGCGGGTGCAGCGCTTCCGGCAGGGCTTCTCGCGCCTGCCGCCCCTGCGGCGCATCGGCCAGGAGTACGACCTCGATCAGCGACGCGGACTCGAACTCGCCCGCTCGCTCGGTTGGCTGATGGCCGCCGAGTTGCGTGCCTGCGGTGTCGACATCTCGTTCGCGCCCTGTGTCGACCTCGACTATGGCGTGAGCGAGGTGATCGGCGATCGGGCGTTCCATGCGCGCGCGGCGGCCGTCGGCGACCTGGCCGTGGCCTACATGCATGGCATGCGTGATGCCGGCATGGGGGCCACCGCCAAGCACTTCCCGGGACACGGCGCCGTCGTCGCCGATTCGCACCACGCGCTGCCCGTCGATCGACGCGAGCTCGTCGACCTGGAGGACGACGTCGCGCCGTATCGTCGCTTGATCGCCAATGGCCTGCCCGGGGTGATGGTCGCACACGTGGCGTTTCCGGCTGTCGACGACCCGCCAGCCAGCCTCTCGTCACGCTGGATCCGCGGCATGCTGCGCGACGAGCTCGGCTTTCGCGGCGTCGTGTTCAGCGATGACCTTTCGATGCAGGGAGCCGCGGCTTGCGGCGATATCGTCACGCGCTCGCGCGCGGCGCTGGCGGCGGGCTGCGATGTGCTCGCGGTGTGCAACGATCAGCCGGCGGTCGCGACGCTGCTCGATATGCTGCAAGTCGAGCCGGACCCGGCCATGCACCTGCGACTTGCGCGGTTGCGCGGTCGCGAAGGATTGAGTCACTCGGCGCTGCTCGCCTCGGATGCGTGGCGGCAGAGCCAGCGGGCGCTGGCGCGTTGCGCCGAGGCACCGACACTGGAGCTGGAAGCGGGGCGGGCATGAATGACTGGTCTGTGGGGTTTCTGCGCAGCGTGCTGGATGCGGCGCCCGAAGGCATCGTGATCTGCGAGGCGGGCGGCGACCAGCCGGCGGTCTACGTGAACGCCGCATTCGAATATCTCACGGGTCATGATGCGGCCGACCTGATCGGACGGAATCTGCGCCACCTGCAGGGAACCGACCGCGAGCAGGAGCCCCGCTACCGGCTGCAGCATGCCATCGAGCGCGGCGACTCGTGCCAGGTGATGCTGCGCAACTACCGCAAGAATGGCGGCGTGTACTGGGTCGACATCCACGTGCAACCGATACGCGACGCTTCCGGGCGCGTTACCCATTTCATCGGCTATCACCGCGATGCGAGCGACCGGCCACGCGCGGCCGTGCGCGCACTCGCGGGCATGCCAAGCTGGATGCGCGAAGACCGGCTCACCGGGCTGGCGACCCGGCCGTACTTCGAGGAACTGCTGAAGCGTGATTGGGCACTTGCGCAGCGCGAGATGCGCCAGCTCGGTCTCGCCATATTCGATGTCGACAGCCTCGGCGCCTACAACGACACCTACGGTCGCGCGGGCGGGGATGCCTGCGTGCGACGCACGGCGCACCTGATCGCGGCGTCGTTTCGCCGGGGCAGCGACCTGCTCGGTCGCTGGGATGGCGGCGGCGTCATCGTGCTCGCGCCGGGGCACGACCAGGACAAGCTTGCGGCATACGCGCAGCTGATTGCACAGCGCGTGCGCGACCAGCAGGTACACCATCCGCGCTCTGCAGCCAAATTCGTGACCGTGAGTGTGGGCGTGGCGTGCTGCATGCCACTGCGCGATCAGCCCGCGTCGCTGCTGGTGGGTGCGGCCGAGGCTGCGCTCGTGCGCGCCAAGGCGGCCGGTCGCAATCAGGTCGCGGTCGCCGCCAAAGGCGATTACGCGGCCTGAGCGGGCGCTCCGGGCGGCTCTATCAGCGGGCGGCGGTCACGACGGCGATGACGCCGAGCCCCGGGCTGTCGAAGTAGTTCTTCTCTCCGAGGCGAATGCGACGGATCTCGTTGATCGACGCGCCACCCACGCTGATCGAAAATCCCAGGTGCAGGTACTGGCCGCGCTCCAGGTAGGCGGTGCCGGCAAGGCCATCGGCGCTGACACCGACGCGCCCAAGGCTGAAGCCGCTGCGCGAACCCCAGGGGCTCGGCGTTTGCGCCCAGCCGGCGTGCGCGAGCGGCCGATAGGCGCCGCTCGCGCGCAGCCGCGCCGCGACATCGCCAAGTTGCAGGCTGGAGGCCGCCAGCGGGCCGACGAAGCGCGCCGTGCCGCTGCCGCCGCTGTCACCACCGCTCCCCAGCGAGTCGATCCCGGTGCCGGTTGCATCGCCCGCACCGCTGCCCGCGCGAAACACGATGATCTCGATGTTGTAGACCGGGTCGCTGGCCTGGGGCATCGCGGGCAGTGCCGCGAGCGCGGCGAGCAGCGCGAGCAGGAGTCGTGGGGGGCGCATGGGGGGAGTGTACCGCGACCGCCTGCCCGGCTTCACGCCGCGCGCAGCCTCGCCAGCAGGCCCGCCGCGAAGTCGAAGCGCTCGTCCTCTTCGTCCAGGTCGCGCGATACGCGCAGCTTGAGCGGCCCGTCGAGGCGGTATTCGCGCGACTTGTCCTGCACCAGCCGGATCACGGCGCGCGGATCGACGGCATTGTGCTCCTCGAACAGCACATAACCGCCCTGTGACCCGAGGTCGAGCTTGCGCACGCCGAGCGTGCGCGCTGCGAGCTTGAGCCGAGCGATGCGCAGCAGCGCAAGGGCCGGGGACGGCAGCGGCCCGAAGCGATCGACCAACTCGGCGGCGAGGTCATCGAGCGCGGGCTCGTCTGTCGCCGCGGCAATGCGCTTGTAGAGCGCGAGGCGCACGTGGACATCGCCGACATAGGCCTGCGGCAGCAGGGCGGGCAGGCGCAGTTCGATCTCGGTCGGCGCGCCGAGCGGCTGGTCGAGCTGCGGCTCGCGGCCTTCACGCAGCGCCTTCACCGCATGCTCGAGCATGTCGAGGAACAGCGACAGGCCGACCTCGGTCAGCTCGCCGCTCTGCGATTCGCCGAGCAGTTCGCCCGCACCGCGGATCTCGAGGTCGTGGGTCGCAAGCACGAAACCGGCGCCGAGTTCCTCCATCGACTCGATCGCCTCGAGGCGCCTCGCTGCATCCTGCGACAACGCCTTGCGGGGCGGGGCGAGCAGCCAGGCGTACGCCCGGTGGTGCGAGCGCCCGACACGGCCGCGCAACTGGTGCAGCTGCGCGAGGCCCATGCGGTCGGCCCGGTCGATGATGATCGTGTTCGCCGTGGGTATGTCGATGCCGCTCTCGATGATCGTGGTGCAGACGAGCACGTTGAAGCGGCGGTGGTAGAAATCGACCATCAGCTGCTCGAGGTCGCGCTCGCGCATCTGGCCATGGCCGACCCGCACGTCGGCTTCGGGCACGAGTTGCGCGATGGCAGCGGCGATCTTGTCGATATCGCGCACCTCGTTGTGCACGAAATAGACCTGGCCGCCGCGCCGCAGCTCGCGCAGGATCGCCTCGCGCAGCGCCGTGTCCTGCCATTCGGTCACGAAGGTCTTGATCGCGAGCCGCTCGGCGGGTGGCGTCGTGATCAGCGACAGGTCGCGCAGGCCCCCGAGCGCCATGTTGAGCGTGCGCGGGATCGGTGTCGCGGTGAGGGTCAGGACATGCACTTCGGCGCGCAGTGTTTTCAGGCGCTCCTTGTCGCGCACGCCGAAGCGGTGCTCCTCGTCGATGACGATGAGTCCCAGGTCCTTGAGGCGTACATTGGCGTGCAGCAGCCGATGCGTCGCCACCACGATATCGACCGTGCCGGCAGCGAGCCCGTCGATGACCGCACTGGATTCCTTCGTGCTGCGAAAGCGCGACAGGCCCTCGATGCGCACCGGCCAGTCGGCGAAGCGGTCGCGGAAGTTCGCGACATGCTGCTCGGCGAGCAGCGTGGTCGGCACCAGTACCACGACCTGCTTGCCGGCCTGCACCGCGACGAAGGCGGCGCGCATCGCGACCTCGGTCTTGCCGAAGCCGACATCGCCGCAGACGATGCGATCCATCGGCCGGGCGCTGCCCAGGTCCTCGATCACCCTGGCAATGGCGTCGGCCTGCTCGGGCGTCTCCTCGAACGGAAATGCGTTCGCGAAGCTCTGGTACTCGAGCTCGCGCAGCGGCAGCGCGAGACCGCGCCGCGCCTGGCGGCGCGCGTACAGATCGAGCAACTCGGCGGCGACGTCGCGCACTTGCGCTGCGGCCTTCTTTTTCGCGCGTGCCCACTGGTCGGTACCGAGCTTGTGCAGCGGTGCGGCTTCAGGCGCGGCCCCGGTATAGCGACTGACCAGGTGCAGTGCATGCACCGGCACATA
>CADEFJ010000051.1 GCA_902826575.1 uncultured Pseudomonadota bacterium
CTCAGCTCAGGAATTGTAAAGGCATCGAATCCGGGTGGAGTCGTTTCCGCCCCCGTGTCAGTGGAACTGAGGGGCGACGGCCCCATTTACTACACTATCGACGGCAGCCTGCCCACGCACCGGAGCAATCGCTACCGCGATCCCGTCGTCATCGATTCCAGCGCCGTACTTCGTGCCCGCATCCTCGAGCGCACCAGACTGCCTGGCCCGGTTTCCACCTTCCATTACATCACCCAGCCCCTTCCCGGACTGCCGGTACTTTCCATCGCTGCCGATCCGGTGACACTATGGAACAAGTACTCGGGAATATATTCCCATCCGACCAGTCGAGGCCGGCCATGGGAGCGTGAGGCAGACATCGGCTACTTCTCCGGCATTTCTGCCACGGATCGAGTGCAGGGCGTCGCGGCGGAAATGCGCATCCACGGTGGGTACAGCCGGTTGGCCGGGAAGAAATCCTTTCGCCTCCGATACGCCCACGGGGAGTTTGGGTCCGTGCCCCCTGGTCATCTGCTCAAGTCCACGCTGGAGGGAGACAGAACCGTCGTCGTTCGCAGTGACCAGGGACTCCCGGACTCGAGGGCGCGCGATGCAGTTGCGAGCGCCCTGGCTGCCGGGATTGGCGTGCTGACTTCAAGGCGACACCCCATAGAGCTTTATCTGAACGGCTCCTATTGGGGTGCCTATGACCTCCGCGATCGCGTCGATTCCAGCTTTCTTCCCGATCGCCTCGGACCGGGGACCTATGACCTGCTTTCCCACGACAGCGAAAACAAGCGGAAATGGCTTACCCCGGTTTGGGGAGACACCAGGGCCTGGGACGAAACCATGGGTGCGCTTCGTGCACTGGATATGGCCAGCGACGCGGGCCATGCCAAGGCGGAGTCGATGTTCGATTTGGCGAATACGATCGACTACCTGGCGCACAACATCATCGTCGCCAACGTGGACTGGCCCCACAACAACATCAGCGTGTATCGACGCACAAGTGGCGAAGATCGACGCTGGCGCTGCATATCCTGGGATCTCGACATCGCATTCGCCGACAGCGACCACAACACGCTCGCCTGGGCCATGCGCGAGGGCCTGCGAAATGATCTGATGCGCAACCACGCGAAGGGAGCCAGGGACTCACAGTTTTTGCTGGCCTCGACGGAGCTGTTCCGGACGCTGCTGCGCAACCCGACGATCAGGCAGCGGTTTGTCGCACGCGTCCAGGTACTCGCGGAACTTCATTACACCGAGCCCAGGATTGCCGCCCTGCTGGAGCAGCTTTCGGAACCCCTGCAGAAGGCGTACCCGCGGGACTCGGAGCGATGGGGGTGGACCGAGGAATTCCTGCTGCAATCCCGGGACGACATTGTCCGCTTCACCCGTGAGCGACCTGCGCGTATACGCAGCTTCCTCGCCTCCGAGTTCCAGCTCGGCCCTGAACTGGAGGTGCAGGTCCTGGCCCATCCCGGGGCGATCGTTCAGGTCGAGGGAGTCCAGCTGCCTGCAGGTGGCGCGACGTTCACTCTGCTGCAGGGAACTCGGCTTCGCATCACCCTGCCCGACAGTCGAGAGATGTCATTGGTCGTGAACGAGCCCCTGCTGATTGACACCCGCTCGATGTCCAGGATCAGGAACGCTGCTTGAAATCCTCCGGCGTCAGCTGGTGCCGGGCCAGCAGCTTGTAGAAATCGGTGCGGTTGCGTTTCGCGAGGCGGGCGGCCTGCGATACGTTGCCGCCGGTGATCTGCAGGATCTGCGACAGGTAGCTGCGCGTGAATTCATCGCGCGCCTCATCGAACGACACCATGCGCCCCGGTGAACCGCCGAGCGACTGCTGCACGAGCTCGACCGGGATGATGGGGGTCTGCGACAGCGCCACGTTCTGGCGCACCACGTTGGCGAGCTGGCGCACGTTGCCGGGCCATTCCGCGGTCGCGAGCAGCTCGACGGCTTCGGGCGCATAGATGTTGCGGTTGCCGGTCTCGGCGGACAGCCGCGCGAGGAAATGCGCCACCAGCAACGGGATGTCTTCGCGGCGGCGCGCGAGCGGCGGCATCTCGATGTGCACGACATTCAGGCGGTAGTAGAGGTCCTCGCGGAAACTGCCGGCAGCGACGAGCGCCTGCAGGTCCCGGCTGGTGGTCGCGATGACCCGCACGTTGGGCGAGGCGACGCCGCCGTCCTGCGCGGGACTGTCCGGCAGGAAGCGCAGCAGTTTCACCTGCAGCGTCGCGGGCAGGTCGGCGATTTCGTCGAGCAGCAGTGTGCCGCCTTCGGCCGCGGCCAGCGCGCCGTCCTTGCCGAACAATTCCGCATCGAGCGTCGCTTCGTCGCTGCCGCTGCAGCCCACGGTCACGAAAGGTTTGTGGCGTCGCGGACTCGCCTTGTGGATCGCGGCCGCGAGCAGTTCCTTGCCGGTGCCGCTCTCGCCGGAGATCAGCACACGCGCATCGGTGCCGGCGACCATATGTGCCTGGGCGAGCTTCTCCTCCATCAGCGCACTGCGGGTGATGATTTCGGCGCGCCAGTCCTCATCCGAGCTTGCAAACCCCGAGATGCGCAGCGCCTTCTGTACGTGATCCAGCAGTTCCTGCTTGTCGACCGGCTTGGTGAGGAAGCCGAAGGCACCCATCTGCGTCGCCTGCACCGCATCGGGAATCGTGCCGTGGGCGGTGAGCAGGATCACCTTGAGGCCCGGCCAGCGGCTCTGCAGCTCTTTGAGCAGGCCGATGCCGTCCATCTGGTCCATGCGCAGGTCGGTGATCACGAGATCCGGCCGGAAGCGGCTGGCCGCCGCCACCGCGGCGACACCATTCTCGACGGCCTCGACGTCGTAGTTCTCGGCGCGCAGGCGGATGGTCAGCAGGCGCAGCAGGCCCGGATCGTCGTCGACGACCAGGATGCGTGCCTTGCGTTTTCCGTTCATGGTGTACGTCCTTCGGTCGGGGGCTTGCGTTCGGTGATGCTGCGTTCGATGTCGGCGATGGCATCGAGCTTTTTCTGCGCGTCGTCGAGCTCGCGGCGCAGGCGCGCATTCTCGTCGAGTTCGGCCTGCAGGCGCCGGCTCGCACTCGTGTTGCGCTCGCGCTGGGCGCGATCCACTTCGGCCTGCAGCCGGCGATTCTCGGCGGCGAGCAGGGACTGGCGCTCGAGCTGCGAGAGCTCGAGGCGGGCGAGCGATCGCTCGGCCGGTACCAGCGATTCGGGCATCGCGGTCAGATCGCGCAGCAGGCGCTCGCCCTCGACGGTGTCGGTCGAGGCATGCCCCGGCGTCGCGAGCACGAGCGCGTAACGCAGCTGACGGCTCGGCGTCGGCGCTTCCTCGAAGTCGCGGCGGGCCGCGGCGACGATCTCGGCCTGCTCGGCGGGCCTGCTGGCGAGCAGCCGCTGCAGCACTTCGAGGTGCGCGCTGACCATCATGGCCTGGGTCTGGGCCCGGTCGACCACTGGTTCGGCCGGAGCGCCGCTGACCGCGCCGCCCATGACGCTGCAGCCAGTGAGGGCGAGCGCGCCGAGGCTCGCGGCCAGCGCCAGGTTACGCCGCATGGGCCTGCTCCGGATTCTCCGCCGCGATGGCGCGCTTCGGCAGGCGCACGCAGAAGTGCGCGCCCGCGTACTCGCCGTCGACGATCTCGATCGTGCCGCCATGCGCATTGACGAACTCGAGCACCACCGAGAGACCGATGCCGGTACCTTTCACGTGTCCGCCGGGGGCGACTTTGCCCGTGTAAAAGGCGTCGAAGATGCGCGCGCGCTCCTCGGGCGCAATGCCGCTGCCGCTGTCGGCGATGTCGAGCTGCCAGTTGTCGTCGTGGCCCCTCGCGTGCAGGTGGATCGCGCCACCCTTGGGTGAGTACTTGATTGCATTGGAGAGCAGGTTCTCGAGGATCAGGCGCAGCTTGCTGCGATCGGCGAGCAGGCTCAGGTCGTCGATCTTCACGTCGAGCCGCACGCGCTGCGACAGCAGCGTCAGCTGCTGGTTCTCGAGCACCTGCTTGACGAGCGGGCGCAGGCGGAATTCGCTGACGTCGAGCACGGCGCTCTGGCTCTGCCAGGCGCTGAAGGACAGCAGGTTTTCGATCAGCCGCTGCAGCTTGATGCCGTTGTCCCGCAATATCGCCGTCACCTCGCGCTGTGCGCTGTCGAGTTCACCGACAGCGCCGTCCATCAGGAGTTCCGTGCCCTCGCGGATATTGGCGAGTGGCGTCTTCAGTTCATGCGACATGTGGCGCAGGAAACGGTTGCGCTCTTGCGCGAGGTCGAGCAGCCGCTGGCGCAGCCATTCGAGCTGGTGGCCGAGGCGTTCGAGGTCGCGCGGGCCGGATACGGCGATCGGGTTCGTGAATGCGCCGCGGCCGAGTTCGCTGATCGCGCGGTCGATCTGCCGCAGTGGCCGGCCGATCGACAGGGTGAGGGCAAGGATCGCGATCAACGACAGCGGTACGAGCAGCGAGCTCTGCACGAACAGGCGGCGCTGCGCGCGCGCAGTCTGGTCGCGCAACTGCGTGAGCTCGGCGTCGATCTGGGCATTGCCATTTTCGGCGATGCGGGCCGCGGCGCCCTGCATGCCGTCGAGCAGTGCGAGCAGTGCAGCGAAGTCGGTTTCAGCCGGCGAGGGCGCCGCGAGCACGATCCGCATCTGTGCCTGCGACGCGCCGAGATCGCCCAGCGCGGCGAGCGCCTCGGGACTGCGAAGATGACCCTCGAGTTCGCTGCGGATGGCGGTGAGCCGCGCCTCGCCGCGCGCGATCGACTCGATGACGGTCGGATCGCGCAGGACCTGGTAGATGCGCGTGCTGCGCTCGACCGCCGCGATCTCCGCGAACAGTTCCTGGCTCGCGCGGGTGGCGCGCACGCCCTCGACCACGAGCTTTTCGCTGGTGGCCGCGATCTGGCGCATCTGCAGTGCCGCGTTCAGCACGGCCACGAGCAACGGCACCGCGATGAGGGCGAGGCCGAGCAGCATGAGACCGGACAGGGATTGGGGGCGCGCCCAACGCATCCGGCCATTCTAGAGCATGGGCTCAGGCCCAGGGTGTCCGTGCCAGGCGACGTTCCCACTCGAGGGTGGTGCGCACGATGGTGTCGAGGTCGTCGAGCGCCGGGCGCCAGCCGAGCAGCTGGCGGATGCGTTCGGCGCGGGCGATCAGCTGCGGCGGGTCGCCGGCGCGGCGGGGCTCCTCGCGTACCGTGAGCTCGGTACCGGCAACCCGCACGACGCTGGCGAGCACTTCCCGCACGCTGAAGCCGTGGCCGTAGCCGCAGTTCACGGTCTCCGAGGTGCCTCCGGCGCGCAGGTAGTCGAGCGCATCGAGGTGGGCCTGGGCGAGGTCCTGGACATGGATGTAGTCGCGTACGCCGGTGCCATCGGGCGTGGGGTAGTCGGTACCGAAGATCGACACGTGCGCGCGCTTGCCGACCGCGGCCTCGCAGGCCACCTTGACGAGCAGCGTGGCCTTGCGCGTCGACTGGCCGATGCGCCCGCCGGTATCCGAGCCCGCCACGTTGAAATAGCGCAGTGCGACGTGCCGCATCGGCGTCGCCGCCGCCAGGTCGCGCAGCATCCATTCGGACATCAGCTTCGAGGTGCCGTAGGGATTGATCGGCGCGGTGGGCGTGGCCTCGTCGGCGTAGGCGCCCGGCGGAGTGCCGTAGACCGCCGCGGTCGAGGAGAACACGAACTGCGGGATGCCGGCGCGCGCGCAGGTCTCGAGCAACGCGCGAGTGGCGCAGGTGTTGTTGCGGTAGTACTTGAGCGGGTCGGCGACGGATTCCGGCACGATCGTGTGGGCCGCGAAATGCATCACGGTGTCCACATCGTGCTCGCGCAACACGCGCTCGACGAGCGCGGTATCGCCCACGTTGCCGACGATGAGCGGGGCATCGAGCACGGCTTCGCGGAACCCTGTCGACAGGTCGTCGAGCACCACGACATGCTCGCCACGCTCGCGCAGCAGCAGCGCAGTGTGACTGCCGATGTATCCGGCGCCACCTGTGACTAGAATCCCTCGATGTCCCATGACGTACTCACTCCGTTTGCCGACCTGACACCCGACCTCGTGCTCGATGCGGTGAGCGCGCTCGGTATCGAGGTCGATGGCCGGCTGTTCGCGCTCAACAGCTACGAGAACCGCGTGTACCGCGTCGGCACCGCGGGAGACCCGCTGGTCGCGAAATTCTACCGGGCACGGCGCTGGAGCGACGAGCAGATTGTCGAAGAACACGACTTTGCGCACGAATTGGCGGCGCGCGACCTCGCCATCGCGGTGCCACTCGAGTTTGCGGGGCGCACGCTGCTGTTTCATGAAAGCTTCAGGTTCGCGCTGTTTCCATGGCTCGGCGGGCGCGGCGCCGAGCTCGACAGCGACAACGACTTCGCGCTGCTCGGACGCACGCTGGGGCGGCTGCACGCGGTCGGCGCCGTGCGCCGCTTTGACTCGCGACCGGCCCTGACACTCGAACGCCTGGGCTATGCCGCGCAGGAGCAGGTGCTCGCGAGCGGCTTCGTGCCCGACGAGCTCGCGAATCGCTATGCCGAGGTCTCCGATGAATTGCTCGGTGCGATCGAGCGCGAGTGGGATTCGGTCGGCGAGACGACCCGCATCCGGCTGCATGGCGATTGCCATCTCGGCAACCTGCTGTGGAACGAGCGCGGGCCGGTGTTCGTCGACCTCGACGACTGCATGACGGGTCCCGCCGTGCAGGACCTATGGATGCTGCTGCCGGGCGGGTCCGACATGCGCCGGGCCTGGGAGGCCATGGCCGCGGGGTACGGCGAGTTCGCGGACTTCGATTATCGCGAACTGCGTCTCGTCGAGCCGCTGCGCGCCCTGCGCATGATCCACCACTCGGGCTGGCTCGCGCAGCGCTGGGACGACCCGGCCTTTCCACGGGCGTTTCCGTGGTTCGGCGAGCGGCGGTACTGGGAGCAGCACATCCTCGATCTGCTCGAGCAGCGTGCGGCGATCGACGAGCCGCCGCTGTTGGCCCTGTGATAACGTGCGCGCAGTCTCTGGGGGCGCCGGATGACCTGTAAATGGCTGGTTTGGCTGCTGGCGGTCGCCTGCGTCGCGGGGTGCGATCGCGCGCCCGAGACCCGCAGCGAGTCGGCGCCGGCCGCCAAGGCGCCTGCTGCCCCGACGGCACTGCCGCCGCACATGGTTTCGGCGGTGTCGGGCGGCAAGGGCAACAGCAGCGTCGACCTCAAATTCGCGCTGACCTCCCGGCCCGAACCCGGCCGGCCGCTGGACATCGATCTGGCGGTGATTCCGCGTGAGGCGGATGTGACCGTGCGGGTCATCGTGCAGAACACCGACGGGATTGCCATCACCGCGGGCCAGGAAGTGAAGATTCCAAAGGGCGCGGAACCGGGCGTGCCGGTGACCCACCGGTTGACCGTATTGCCGGCCCGCGACGGCATCTTCTCGCTGTCGGCGGTCGCGCTGGTCGATTCGGACAAGTCTTCGGTGACCCGGACCTTTGCGATCCCGATCATCGTGGGCGAGGGGATCACTCCCACGGAACTCGCAGCCGGCACCGAGCCGTCCAACGACCCCTGACTCGCGGCGAGTCCTCCGCTTAATGTGAAATCGCGAGCCAGGTCACGGGCCCGGCGAGCGCGAATCCCTATGCTCATCGGGATGGAAGGCAACTGATATTATGTCAACTATTGTCACAGCGCGTCGCCCGACGGAGCTCGACACGACCACCACGGTCGTGCGCACCGGCTCAGTACCGGGGCCGGCTGTCGATGCCTTCCTGAAAGACGTCCATCCGCAGCTGCGCCAGCAGGTCGAGAAGCTGCGTCGCGGGCCGGCGCGCGAGATCGATCTCGACGCGCTGCTCGCCACGGTCAGCGATTACTACGAGCAGGTGGACGAGGAGCGCCGCGGCATCGTGCGCTCCATGCAGCTGATGTCGGACGAGGCACGCTCGCTGACACGCGAGATCACCGAGCAGTCGAGCGGCCACCTGCAGCTGATCCTCGACAACATCAAGGATGTCGTGATCACCGTCGACAGCGACGGGGCGATCGAATCGTTCAACCCGACCGGCGAGCGCGTGTTCGGCTACTCGCAGGCGGAGATCATCGGCCGGCGCATCGACCTGCTGATGCCGGCGCTGGCCGAACAGCACTCGACGGTGGTCGCGGGCCTGCGCCGGTTTGCCGCGAGCAGCGAGGACACGCACATCGACCTCGCCTCGAGCGAGACGGCGGCGCGCCACAAGGACGGCAGCGTCATTCCGGTCGACATGGCGGTGAGCCGCGCGCGCATCAATCGCCGCGAGCTGTTCGTCGTGTGCGTGCGCGATGCGACCGAGCGGCGCGAGTCCGAACGCGCATTGCGCGAGAGCGAGGCGCGCTACCGCACGCTGGTCGACCATGCGCCGGAAGTGATCGTGGTGATCGACGCCGACACGCTGCGCTTCACCGACGTCAACCAGAATGCCGAGCGCTTCTTCAAGATGACGCGCGCGCAGCTGCTGGCGGCCGGGCCCGAACAGCTCTCGCCGCCGACCCAGGCCGACGGGCTGCCCTCGATGGGTCCGACGCGTGGCAACATCGACCGGGCCCTGGAGGGCACGCCGCAGATCTTCGAGTGGATCCATCGCGATGCGCTCGGCAACGACATTCCGAGCGAAGTGCGCCTCGTGCGGCTGCCCGATTCGCAGCGCCGCATCATCCGCGGCAGTATCACCGACATCACCGAGCGCAAGCGCGCCGAGCGCATCGCGGCCGGGGAGCGCGCGGTGTTCGAGCGCATCGCCGCCAACGCGCCGCTGCAGGCCGCGCTGGAATCCATCGTCGAACTGGTCGAATCGGTGTGCGTGAACCAGCAGTGCGTGATCAGCGTGCTCGCGGCCGACGGCGAATCCTTCGAGTACATGGTGGCGCCGCGCCTGTCGGAGCGGATGCGCGCCGTGCTCGATGGCTCGACGATCGATATCCGCAACGGCTCGTGCGCGGCCTCCGTGTATCTCGCGAGGCAGGTATTGGTCGCGGACCTGGCGAACGATCCGTTCTGGCAGTCGCGCCGCGAGGCGGCGTTCGACTGCGGGGTGCGCTCCACCGCCTCGATGCCGATCAAGGGCGGCTCGGGCAAGGTGCTCGGGGCGCTCGGCGTCTACCGGCCCGAAGTGGGCCTCCCGGCGCGCTCCGAACTGCAGCTGATCGCCGACGCCGCGCAGCTCGCCGGCATTGCGATCGAGCGGCGCGCGGCCGACGCGGCCCTTCGCAGCAGCGAGGCGAAGTTCCGCCAGCTGTTCGAGAACGCGATGGAAGGCGTCTACCAGAGCACCCGCGACGGGCGGCTGCTGTCGGTGAACCCGGCCTTCGTGCGCATGCTCGGGTATTCATCGGCCGAAGAACTGTATGCGCTGCCGAGCGCCGCGATGTGTTACTGGCATCCCGCCGACCGCGCCGATTTCGCGCGCAGGCTCGAGCGCGAGGGCATGATTCGCAACGCGGAGTTTCGCCTGCGGCGGCGCGATGGCCAGCAGATAGTAGTGCTCGAGAGCGCCCACGCGATGCGCGACGACGCGGGCCACATCATCGGCTATGAGGGTACGGTCGCCGACATCACCGAGCGCAAGCAGGCCGAACAGGCCGTGTTCGCGGAGAAGGAGCGCGCCCAGGTCACGCTGCAGTCGATCGGCGACGCCGTGATCTCGACCGACGCGGCGGGCAATATCGATTACCTGAATCCGGTCGCGGGACTGCTGACCGGCTGGAGCGTCGATGAGGCGCGTGGCCGGCCGATCGGCGAGGTGCTCTCGATCGTGAACGAGGCGACCCGCCTGCCGAGCGAGAATCCGCTGCTCGTCGCGCTGCGCACCGGCGAGCAGGTGGGCCCGGGTGAGCAAAGCGTCCTGCAGAGCCGCAACGGCCAGTCGATCGCGATCCAGGACTCGGCCTCGCCCATCCGCGACCGCGTCGGCAAGATCATCGGCGCCGTCATCGTCTTCCACGACGTGACCAAGGAGCGCCGCCTGAAGCGGGCGCTGGCGTACCAGGCGAGCCACGATGCGCTCACCGGACTCATCAACCGCCGCGAATTCGACAACCGCCTGCACGAGGCCGTGCAGGCTGCGCGCCGCGATGGTGCGCGCTTCGCGCTGCTGTACGTCGATCTCGACCAGTTCAAGCTGGTCAACGACACCTGCGGGCATCCGGCGGGCGACCGCCTGATCCGCGACATCACGGGGCTCCTGCAGACGCGCGTGCGCGCCTCGGACACGATCGCCCGCCTCGGCGGCGACGAGTTCGGCGTGCTGCTCGAGAGCTGCACGCTGGAGCAGGCGGGCGTGATCGCCGAGGGCGTGCGCCAGGCAGTGCGCGACTACCGCTTCGTGTGGGGCTCGGCGAGCCTGTCGGTCGGCGCGAGCATCGGCGTGGTCGAGATCGGGGCGGAGACCGAGAGCGCCGCGAGCGTGCTGTCCGCGGCCGACATCGCCTGCTATTCGGCCAAGGACCAGGGTCGCAACCGCATCCACGTCTACGACGGCGGAGGCACGGCCACCCGCCATCGTGAAATGCATTGGGTAGCGCAGGTCACGCGCGCGGTGGACGAGAGCCGGCTCGAGCTGTATTGCCAGATGATCCGGCCGATCGGCGCATCGCGCGTCTCGCAGCCGTTCGCGGAGCTCACCGTGCGCCTGCGCGATGAACAGGGCGACATCGTGCTGCCGGGCAAGTTCATTCCCGCCGCCGAGCGCTACAACGTGATGAGCATGATCGATCGCTGGGTCGTGCAGCGCGCCATCGATCTGTTGCACGAGCATCGCCGCGCGGCGCCGCTGTTCGCCGTGAACCTCTCGGGGACTTCACTCAACGACCAGGGCTTCCTCGAGTTCGTGCTCGGGCGCATCGATGACGACAGCATCGCGCGCGGCCTGTGTTTCGAGATCACCGAGACCGCGGCGGTGGCGAACCTGCAGAACGCGACCTATTTCATGCAGGAGCTGCGCGCGCGCGGCTGCCGTTTCTCGCTCGACGATTTCGGCAGCGGCCTGTCGTCGTTCATGTACCTGAAGACACTGCCGGTCGATTTCCTGAAGATCGACGGTGAGTTCATCGCCAATGTGGCGCAGGACGCGGTCGATCGCAGCATGGTGCAGGCGATCAGCCAGGTCGGCCGCACGCTCGGCATCGCCACGGTGGCCGAGCGCGTGGAGAGCGCCGCAGTGCTCGCGGAACTCGCGGAGCTCGGCATCGACTTTGCGCAGGGCTTCTATGTGTCGATGCCCTGTCCCGCGGCGGAATTCGCCACGGCGCTCGCGCAGGCTAAGCCTTAGGCGGACCGCCGCGGCCCGACCAGGCGCGGGGCAGGTGCCAGTCATAGCGGATCGCGAGCATGCGCAGCACGAAGCACACGACGGCGCCGGCGATGGCCGTGGGCGCCGACGGCCAGTGCCATTCGGCGCCGGCCACGACGATGGCCGCCCCGATGAGCGCCGCGATCGCATAGAGTTCCGAGCGCAGTACGGCGGGTATGTCCGCGAGCAGGATGTCGCGCAGCATCCCCCCGCCGATGCCCGTCAGCATGCCGAGAAGGGGCGCGAGCAGCGGATCGATGCCATAGGCGAGCGCTTTTTCCGCACCGGCAACGGCGAAGAGGGCGAGGCCTGCGGCGTCGAACATGCGTACCGGCGTGGTCAGGCGATCGATCACCGGATACCACAGGAAGGTGACGAGGCCGGCGGCCAGGGCGGTGGCCACGTAGCGCCAGTCCTGCAGCGCCGCCGGCGGGACGGCGCCGATCAGCACATCGCGCGCGACGCCTCCCGCGGTGGCCGTAACCAGCGACAGCACCAGTACGCCGAAGAAGTCGAGCTCGCGTCGCACGCCAGCCATCGCGCCGGCGAGCGCGAACACGAACGTGCCGGCAAGATCGAGGACGAGGACCAGGATCGTCCAGTCACCAAAGATCATGGGGGGCCGTTCTTGTCGCGCGCAGCCGTTTCCGCGCGTTTCTCGCGCCGCACGGTCAGTACGACGCTCATCATGGCCGCGCCGACGAGCAGGATCATCATCGCCATGATCACGACGAGCCCGCCGGCGAGCCGCCAGCCTTCATAGAGACCGAACGCAAGCCCGATCGGAGTCGCGACGAGCAGTATGGGCTTGGCGATTCGCATGGGGCATCCGGTGAGGCAGGTGGGGCATGATATAAAATCTCCCGATGAACGACGCAATTCCGGCACCCGCGCGGGTCACGGTGCCGGTCGCCGGCAGCGATGCGACATTTCCGGTCCGCCGCATTTACTGCGTGGGACGCAACTACGCGGCGCACGCCCGCGAGATGGGCGTTGACAGCCGCGAGCCGCCGTTCTTTTTCCAGAAGCCCACCGACGCGATCGTGCCGAGTGGGGCGACGATTCCTTACCCTTCGGCGACCTCGAACCTGCACCATGAAGTCGAGCTGGTACTGGCGATCGGGCAGGGCGGCGCCGACATCCCGGTCGAGACCGCAAGGCGGCACGTCTTTGGCGCCGCGGTGGGTCTCGACCTGACCCGCCGCGACCTGCAGAACGCGGCCAAGGAGGCAGGCAAGCCCTGGGAAGTGGGCAAGGCCTTCGACGCCTCGGCGCCCATCAGCGCCATCCACCGGCTGCAGGGACCGGACCTGCCGAACTCCGGGCGCATCGGCCTCACGGTGAATGGCGAACCGCGCCAGCAGGGCGACCTGGGCGACATGGTCTGGGCCTGCGAGGAGATCGTGGCCCAGCTTTCTCGTCTCTTCCGGCTCGAGCCGGGCGACCTGATCTTCACCGGCACCCCGGCCGGTGTGGGCTCGATCGGCCCGGGAGACCGGGTCGTAGGCCATATCGAGGGTCTGGACTCGGTTTCGATCTCAATAGGATCAGGCTGACTTCGGGGGACGCCCATGTACGTCTGCGTTTGTCATGCCTTTACCGACCGGGAAATCCGCACCGCGGTGGATCTCGGTGCCCGTTCCCTTTACGAGGCCCAGTGCAGCCTGCCCGTGGCCAGCTGCTGCGGGCGCTGCGAGAAGACCTCTCGCCAGGTCGTCGATGAGCACCTGGGCCTCGAGAACTAGTGCCAGTCGCAGATCAAGGAAGGCGACGAGTAGGGGCCCGGACGGGCGTCGATCGGCCCGCGCGAGCGTCGATCGGCTCCGCTACAGGTCCCGCAGCACGGGCAGCCTGCGCATCCACGGCCACAGGACCATGAGCAGCACCGCGGTGGACAGGGTGCCCAACTGCCTCGAGTCGAGCGCGGCGGATACGGCGCCTGATTGTGCCCACTGGCTGATGTCGGCCGCGTAACGCCAGACGAGTGCACCGGCCGCCATGCCGAAACCTGCGGCCGTGAAACTGCGGCCCCAGGCCTCTCGCGCCAGTCGGCGGCGTTCGAACTCGCGACGGCGCTCGAGTCCGGCGCGCAAGTCCGCGCGGCTTTCCGCGCTGGCTGCGTGTACGGCGACGCGCGCCGCCACGCGCGCCTCGAATCCCGGCCGCGCATCGAGCGTGCCGAGCAGTTTGCGCAGCTGCGCGTCGAGTGCTTCATCGTTGCCGTTCACGTGGCCTCCAGGCCGCTTTGCCCCAGTGCCGCGGCCAGGGCGGCGCGCGCACGGTGCAGGTGCGTCTTCACGGTGTTGGCCGGCAGGCCCATCATTTCCGCGACTTCTTCGACTGAACGCTCGTCCTGGTAATAGAGTACGGTGGCCTGGCGCTGCTTGTCGGGCAGGGCATCGACCGCGCGCCACAGCAGGGCATCGTCACGACTCTCCTCGGGAGCGACTTCGCGGCCCTCGACCTCGTCGAACACCGCGGGGTCCGACATCGAGACCGCGGTGCGTCGACTGCGCAGCGCCGAGATCGCGGCATTGCGCGTGATCGCGTAGATCCAGGTCGACAGCCGGGCGCGGCCGTCGTACTGCGGAAGCGCCTGCCACAATTTCACGAATACCTCCTGCGCGAGATCCTCGGCCGCGGCCCTGTCACGGAGCACGCTGAAGGCGAGTCCGACGACGCGCCGCCGATACGCCGGCACCAACTGCTCGAAGGCCTCCTGAGTCCGGCCAGCCTGGATCAATGGAATGATCGTCGCCTCGGCGGGCATGCGGACTTGACCCTCTCCCTGGTGATACGCGCGCGGCAGCCGGCAGGTTGCAGCTTTTTTTCACCGCCGGCGGTGAAACGGGGCCCGCCCGGCGCGCGTATCAGCCTGCATGAGCAGATCGGCAAGCGCGCCAGGCGATGGATACCGTACGCTGGACGGCGTCGCGGTCGCAATCGCTGTCCTGCTCGGGGCCCATGCGCTGAGCGCGGAGCTCTCGTGGCTCTGGCAGACTCTGCGGTGGGTTGTCGCATTCCCATAACTAGCGGAGCCAAGAAAATGGAAGCGGACACACTGGCACTGTTGATTCCCATCGTCGCCATCGTCATGGGCATCAGTTTGGGGATGGTGGCCATCGTCACTTCGTACAGGGGGAAGGTGAAGCGGGCGGAGCTGCGCCACAAGGAGCGGCTCGCGGCGATAGACAAAGGCATGGAGCCGCCGCCCGAGCCGCTCGAAACGGACGGTGGCCGGAGGGATTCGGGCCTGCGCAGCGGCATCATCGGCCTGCTGCTCGGCGTGGTGCTCTATTTCGCGTTGCGGGCGGTCGCGGGTCCGGGCGTCGCGATTTTCGGGCTGATCCCGGCGGCGGTGGGCATCGCCAATCTGATTTTCTACGTCGTGGAGGGGCGCAGGAGGACATAGCCGCGCGGGTTGGGCATCGGCGGCCCGATTTTTCTGTCTCCTGCCACGCCGCTGTCAATAGCCGGTCAAATTCACGGAAATTGACCGGCTATTGACAGCGGGCTGGCGCGAAGAAATTTTTCTATGGGTGCTGGTGGCGCTGCCGGCGCGGGCGTCACGATCCTCGGCCTGTCACATTCCACCAGGACGGCATCTGGGGCCCCTACGATGCCGGTACGCGGGATGGCCTCACGCAAGTCACGGTCCAGAATGGCGGCGACGGCGCTTACTTCCTCTATGTGGCGTTGAAGTCCGCGCAGACGATGGACCAGTTCTACACCCGCTTCGACTACGACCTGACCGACAACGTACGCGCCTTCATCGCCGGCACCTGGAACTCGAACGAGGTGGTGGGCAATACCGGCACGCAACGCACCTTCGTGCCGGGCGTGAACATCGGCGCGTGCAACGCCTTCCTCTATCCAGCCTACCAGACACAACTCGGGTGCACCGATGCCAATCGCGGCACGGCGGCCGAGCCGACGTTCAAGTTCGAGAAGCAGTTCGATCCCCTGAACAACCATGGCATGGGGCAGAACAACGAGTACAAGAGCGAGAATTACTTCGCACTGGCTGGCCTGGAAGGCAGCTTCGGCGAAGGCTACCGTTGGGGCGTGTCGTACATGCACGCGGAGAGCGAGCTGAAGGTCGCGGCGCTGAACCAGAATCGCCAGCAGATCTACGCTGCCCTCGATGCGGTCGTCGATCCGGGGTCCGGCAATGTCGTGTGCCGCATCACGCTGACCAACCCAACGGTCCTGCCGGGCTGCATCCCGATGAATCTGTTCGGACCGACGGCGATGACCGAGGAGATGGCCTACTACTTCGTCGACACCATCACGAACACGACCAAGAACAAACTGGATGGCCTGGCCGGCAACATTACCGGTTCGCCGTTCAATGGCTGGGCCGGCCCGGTGCAGATGGCGCTGTCGGGCGAGTTGCGCAAGCAGGAAATGTCACTGGATACCGATTCGCGGCCCACCGATTTCCTGGATTGCACCGGTCTGCGATTCGGCAACTGCAACCCGACCTTGCCGGTGCATCCCAATACCTGGGCGCCCGTCTCGGGCGTCGAGCAGACGATCACCGAGGTGGCGTACGAGTTGAGCCTGCCGCTGATCAGGGATCGCACGATGTTCCAGGACCTGAACTTCCAGGGCGCGGTTCGCTACGCAGAGTACGACAACGACCCGAACGACCCCGCGGTGGTGTCACGCAAGTTCGATGCAACGACCTGGAAGCTCGGACTCACCTGGGATATCACGGATACTGTCACGCTACGGTGGGCGCGCTCGCACGATTTCCGCGCGCCCAGCCTGTACGACCTGTACCAGCCGGTCGCGCGCGGCAACACCACCAACGCGATCGATTACCTGCTGTCGCCGACCGGCGTGCCGAGCCAGCCGAGGCGCAACACAGGCGGCAACCCGAACCTCGATCCCGAGCTGTCCTACACCAACACGGTGGGCATCGTGTGGCGTCCCACACCCAACTTCAGCGTATCGCTGGACGCCTATGAGATCTCGCTCACCGATGCGCTGTACCAGCTCGACGGCGTCGCCGAGCCCGTCCAGCGGGCGTGCTATGCCAGTGGCGGCGTCTCGCCGCTCTGCCAGCTGCAGGCGCGTGCCAACAACAGCTTTACCGATACGTCGCCGTCGAATGTGATGACGGACTTCTTCATCGGCTCCGTCAACATCGCCGAACAGGAATCGACCGGCATCGATCTCGAGGCGGATTTCAGCACCAACCTGCTGGATCGGCCGCTGCGGCTGCGTGCACTGGTGACCTACCAGCCGCACGTTCTGTACTACATTCCGTTCGCGGACAGGCACGATGTCGCGGGCGTGGCCTATCCGCAGATCGGCGGCTTTCCCTCGCCGGTGTGGAAGGGCTCGCTGTTCCTGAACTATCGGCCGAGCGAGCGCTGGAGCATCGATCTGTCCGAGCGCTATCGCAGCAGCCTCGACTTCACGTCCCACCCCACCCAGATCTCGATCGGCGACGTGTCGTCGGTGGCCTATACCAATCTGACGGTGACCTACGATCTGCCGACCGGGTTCGCGGATTTCAAGACTTTCGTCAACGTGCAGAACCTGTTCGACAAGGATCCGCCGCCCGCCGGTGCACTCAACCAGCAGTTCCCGGGCAACTTCCCGAGCAACTACGCGGTGGGTGACGACGTCGTCGGGCGCTATATCACCGTCGGATTGCAGGCGCGCTTCTGATGAGTGGCGGGCTGGAGGCGGTGGTCGCTCGCCACCAGGACCACCTGTTGCTCATCGGCCGACTGGCGCTCGCGTACCTGTTCATCGAGAGCGCGTTGAACCACTCCACGAACCTGGAGGGGTTTGCGGCGACGTTCAACAACTTCCAGCTGCCTGAGCCACTGGGAGTGCCAATGGCGGGACTCGCCGTCGCGGTGGAACTGCTGGGCGGCATTGCGCTCGCCGCTGGGTTCCGCGTCCGTGAAACCACGGTACTGATGATCGTGTTCGTGCTGGTGACGATTTTCGTCGGGCACCGCTTCTGGGAGATGGAAGGGCCGCCGAGGCGCATGCACGTCATCCAGATCAAGAAGAATGTCGCGATCATCGGCGGCTTCCTCGCGTTGCTGGTCGCGGGCGGCGGAAGGTTCGCCGTTTCGGCCTGGTCCAGGCGGCCCTGACGCGTGAGCCGCCTTCCCGGCGTGACCCGCGTGCGCCACGAGGTTCGCCGCCGGGTTCTCACCGTGGCACGCGTGCAGGACATCGCGCCGGCCATGCGGCGCGTGGTGCTCACCGGGCCCGCGCTCGAGGGCTTCACTTCGCTGGGCTTCGACGACCACGTGAAGCTCTTCTTTGCGCCCGTGGGCGCGGCGGCGCAGGGCGAGTCGCGCGATTTCACGCCGCGCCACCACGACGCGGAGCGTGGCGAGCTGTGGCTCGATTTCTTCCTGCATGAGGCGGGCCCGGCAGCGGAGTGGGGCGCGCGGGCCGCCCCGGGCGACACACTCGACATCGGCGGGCCACGCGGTTCGATGCTGATCGACACCGCCGGCATCGACTTGCACCTGCTCGTCGGCGACGAAACGGCCTATCCGGCGATCTGTCGGCGCCTCGAGGAGTTGCCTGCCGGCGCGCGTGCGCTCGTTGTCCTTGAGATCACTGACGGTGCGCGCTGGCCGTTGCCCGCATCGCGTGCCAGGGTGCAAGCGACGCAAGTAGTGCGCGGCAGCGATGCGGGCCAGCCGGCGGGCAGCCTCATCGACGCGCTGCGAACGTTCGAATTTCCCACCCCGGGGACCTATGCGTGGGTTGCGCTCGAATTCCACGCAACGCGCGCGGTGCGCCAGTACCTGCGCACCGGCCGCAACTTCGCAAAGGAGTGGATCAAGGCAGCGTCCTACTGGAACCGCGGCCCCGTGGGCGCGGACGAGCGCATCGAAGACGACTGAGGCGGAGGCTTCAGGCGTCGTCGAGCTCGGCCAGCGCGGCGTCGACCTGGTCTTCCGGCACGAGCAATTGCACGCCGTCCATTCCGCCTTCCATGCCGACGCCGATGCCGACGACGACTGCAGGCACCCCGGCGGCGTCGAGCGCGATCCGCGCGAGGTCGGCTTCCACACGGGTGGGGTAACGCTTGATGGCTTTCATGGTATCGCCAGTTTACGCCGCCGCCCGCACCGGCGACACCCGCACCCGCACCCGCACCCGTGCCCGCATCCGTGCCCGCATCCGTGCCCGCATCCGTGCCCGCATCCGCGCACGTCAGCGCATGGTCGAGCGCGCGG
>CADEFJ010000052.1 GCA_902826575.1 uncultured Pseudomonadota bacterium
GGTGGAAGTGATGCTCAACACGCCGCATATCTCGGAGCTCGTCAAGAAGGGCGATGTGTCGGGGATCAAGGAAGCTATCGTTCAGAGCAGCGAGCGCGGGGTGCAGAGCTTCGACCATGCGCTGTACGAGATCGTCAAGCAGGGGCGGATCGAGCTCGAAGAGGCGCTGAATAACGCGGATTCGCGGACCAATCTCGAGGCGAAGATCAACTTCGGGTGAGAGGGCGTCGCACGGCGTTTTGCCGATGATCGGCGCGAGAGTGTCCTGTTACGTGGTCCACCGCCTGGCGCTTCAACGGATGGCGATCCGGATGTCCGCCATGACATGACCGGTGTGATCGAAGCTGCCCAAGGAAGAAATGGTGGCCTGTGCGCCAATCACCTTGCGGCGTCATCGATCTGGCCGATTACTTCTCCAACCTTGTAGGTATTCCCTGCCTGGCCGATGTGGCGCAGCGTGCCGGCGGCCGGCGACTCCACGTCCATCGTGCTCTTTTCGATCTCCAGCGTGTAGATCGGCTCGCCCTCGCGCACCATCGTGCCATCCGCCGCCAGCCAGGCCGCGAGCACACCCTCTTGCATCGAAACTGCGACCTTGGGGATCTTGAGAGTGGTCGACACCGGAGCTACCTCACCAACGCACGGGCGGCTTCGAGGATCCGCGCTTCGGTGGGAAAGTGCAGGCCCTCGAGTGCCTGGCTGAAGGGCACCGGCGTGTAGCGGGCACCGACCCGTCCCACGGGAGCTTTCAGTGCGCCGTGCAGGTTCTGGTGGATCAGGGTGGCGAGCTCCGCACCGAAGCCGGCGAATTCGACGGCCGCGTGCACGACGAGCGCGCGCTTCGTGCGACCGACTGACTCGAGGATCGCGGGACGATCGAGCGGCACGATGGAACGCAGGTCGAGCACTTCGGCGTCGATGCCGTCCTTCGCGAGTTTCTCCGCAGCGGACAACGACTCGACGAGCGGCCAGCCGTACGAAATGATCGTCAGGTCCTTGCCCGCCCGTTTCGTATCGGCGACGCCCAGCGGAATCGTGTAGTGGCCTTCAGGGACGGGCCCGGACGAAAAATTGCAGCGCATCGGCTCGAAGAATATGCACGGATCGTCATCGTCGATGCAGGACAGCAGCAAGCCCTTGGCTTCATGCGGTGTGGTCGGATAGACGATCTTGAGGCCCGGTGTGTGCGCGAGCCAGGCTTCGAGCGACTGCGAATGTTGCGCGCCGAAGCTGCCGACGAATCCTGCCGTGACGGTGCGGATCGTCAACGGAACATTCGTGCGGCCACCGGACATGTAGCGCAGTTTCGCGGCGTGGTTCGTGACCTGGTCCATGCACACGGCGAGGAAGTCATTGATCATGATCTCCGCAACGGGTCGCATGCCGGCGAGCGCGGCGCCGACGGCGGCGCCCACGATCGCTGTTTCCGCGATCGGTGTCGGGCGCACTCGTTCACGGCCGTACTTTGTCGACAGGCCGTAAGTGGTCTTGACGACCCCACCGGCCGGATCGGCGATGTCTTCACCCATGAGGACGACGCGCTCATCGCGGCCAAGTGCGATATCCAGCGCCTCGTTGATCGCGGCGCCAAATGTCATCTGGCGCGTGCCGGCGGCAGGGGCAGGCGTGCCGACCGCTTTGGCCGGCGCGCGGGTGTCGAGTTCGGGGATGTGCGCGGTCGAGGCGAACACGTCGTCATGGAGCTCGTCCGCAGTCGGCAACGGCGTCGCACGCGCATACTCGATGGCGTCGTCGACTTCCGCCCGGGCGCTCGCATCAACTGCGGCGAGCTCCGCCTCAGTGCAGATTTTCCCGGCGAGCAATCGGGCCCGAAGCAATATGAGCGGCGCGGACTTTCGCGCCGCGGCGAGTGCCGATTTGTCCATGTGCGCCTCGTCGCTGCCGAACGCGTGGCCCTGCAGTCGATGGCACACCGCCTCGATGAGCGTGGGTCCATCGCCGCGCCGGGCGCGATCGATCGCCACCTTCGCGGCATCGTGGACGGCGGCTGGATCATTGCCGTCGACGCGTACGCCGGGCATCTCGTAAGCGGCGGCCTTCTTCGCGAAATTGTCCGAGAGCGTGTACTCGGCAAGCGCGGTGTACTCCGCATACTGGTTGTTCTGGCAGACAAAGATCACGGGCAGCTTCCAGATCGAGGCGAGGGTCAGCGCTTCGTGGAAGGCGCCGGTACTCGTTGCCCCATCACCGAAACTCACCACGGTTACGTGGCCGGTGCCGCGCAACTGTGAAGCAAGCGCGAGGCCGTTCGCGATGGGCAATCCCGCGCCCACGATGCCCGTTGTCACCATGAGCCCCGAATGTGGGTCGGACAGTTGCATCGGGCCGCCTTTGCCTTTCGATGTACCGGCCGCCTTGCCGTACATCTCGGCCATGATCTCCCTGAGGGGAGTGCCCTTGGCGACGATGTCGTGGATGCAGCGGTAAGTGATGACGGCATGGTCATCGGGTGTCAGCAATGGCGCGATGCCGGCGGGAATCGCCTCTTGTCCGCCGGCCGGGTAGTACTGGAACTGCAGTTCGCCGGCCGACAGGCCGCGCTGGATGGCTTTGTCGGATTCGTGAATCCGCGCCATCGTCGTATAGAACCGCATCAACAGTTCCCGATCCGGTTTGATCATCGGTGCAGCAGCCATCGCAAGACTCCTTCGGTTCGTACACGCGACTCGGCGCCGCAGCGCGTCGTCGATGCTAGGCTTCGATGCATCGAAGCGTCAACGTGACGTTGCTTCGCTACTACAGGCGTACGAGGAAACCGGATAGGCGTGTGCTCCGACGAGTCGAACTCCCGTTTGTCTTCCACATCCGTGAGCCTGTCGTACATGAGTGTTGACGCCGCGAGCATGTCAGCGTAGATCAGTGCCTGTCAGCGCACTTCTTCAGTGCGGGCCAAGCGGCCGCAACGTGCAACAACAGGGGAGTGAAGTCATGTTCAACGGCTGTTTCGGGGCTCGGTTGATTTTCCTTGGCGCGGGTCTGATGGGTTGCAGCGTGTCAGCGCTCGCGCAGGATGCGTCCGGCGCCACCGGTGTGCTGGCGGAAGTCGTGATCACGGCGGAGAAGCGTGTTGGCACGGTGCAGGATGCCCCGTTGTCGATCACCGCGTTCTCGGGAGCGGACCTCGCGGCCGCCGGCGTGTCGAGCACCTTCGCCCTCGCCAATGCCACGCCGGGCTTGACGGTGCAGAGGGACATCATCGGCAAGGTGGTCATTCGCGGCGTTGGTACCGAGAACTATACGGCCGGTTCCGATCCGGGCGTCGCGATCCACAAGGATGGCCTGTATATCGCCCGCTCGACCGTGGCTCTCTTTGATTTCTTTGACACGAGTCGCGTTGAAGTCCTGCGTGGCCCCCAGGGCACCCTGTACGGCCGCAACGCCACCGGCGGCGTGATCAACATCATCTCCAACGAGCCGACCGAGGAGTTCGGTGGATATGCGCAGGTCGACGTCGGCAACTTCAACAAGCGCAGGATCGAAGCCGTACTGAACGCCCCATTGGGCGATACGGTGCAGTCACGGTTGTCCGTGCTGTATGCCGAGCGGGATGGGTACACGAAGAATCTGTTCCCGGGCGCGCCAGCGACTCCGCCTTCGGCCGGCTTTCCCGGTACTCCGGCCATTCCGAGTGCGCGTGAAAGTGGCGTCGATCAGCTGGACAACCAGGAACTCTGGGCGGTGCGCGGCCAGGTCAAGTTCCAACTCGGCGATAGCGGTGCGCTGTTGCTGTCGGGCGAAATCACGCGCGACGACAGCCTGCCGCCCGCATCGAAGAACTTCGATGGCGAACCCTGGACTCTGCCCACCGACATGGTCCTGCCCGACCTCCGCGAAGTGTCGCAGGGCTTCGAGATGGCGCTGCCGGGGACCAATCGCACCATACCTTCCGCCGGCAGGGCGGATCAGGACGCGATCTCCGCGCGGCTGACCTGGGATTTCGGCGGACTGACCCTGATGTCCCTGTCGGGCTATCGGAAGATCAATTTTTCATGGCTCAACGATGGTGATGGCCTGGACCAGTTTTTCGTCAATTACTTCCAGACCGACGAGTCGGAGCAGTTCTCGCAGGAGTTTCAACTTACCAGCCCGGACGACTCCAGGCTGCAATGGATGCTCGGTGCGTACTATCTGACGGAAGACGCCACGGGTTTCATGGGCGTCCCCTTCATCATCCCGGTGCCGCAGCCCGTGATCATGTGGGATGGCAAGTCCGATACCACCGCATACGCCGTGTTCGGCCAAATGACATACAAGTTCACGGACAAACTGAGCACCACCCTGGGCGTGCGTTACAACCACGAGAAGAAGCAGGGTGACCTCACCTACAACCTGTTCGGCGGGCTGATCGAGCCCGCGCCTCCTGTGGCGCCGGTCGGTACGACCTGGGCGGAGGTGCTCGACAGGTCGTGGGATGCCGTCACGCCGAAGCTCGGCGTCTCCTACGACTTCACCGATGACGTGATGGGTTATGCCTCCGCAACGCGCGGCTTCAAGAGCGGCGGCCTCAACCTGCTTGCCGGCCAGACTCCCTACGATCCCGAGTACCTCTGGTCGTACGAATTGGGTGTGAAGTCGCGGATGCTTGGCGGGCGCCTCATCGCCAACCTCGGCGCCTTCTACTACGACTACAAGGACCTGCAGGTCGGCAAGGTCGTGAACCTGACCGCCACGGTGGTCAATGCCGCCAAGGCGAGCATCCAGGGTGCGGAACTCGAATTGCGTGCCTCGCCTACGGACGGGTTCGAGATCAATGCCGGTCTCGCCTATCTCGACGCGACGTACGATGAGTTCGAGACCGAGGACCCGGGCTGGCCCGGCGACGCCGGTTGCGGTCAGTTGCTCACCGCGCCGCGAACCATCAGTCTCGCCGGCTGCGATCTACCCCGCTCGCCGCAGTTTCAGGGCAGCCTGGGTGCGCAGTGGTCCGTGCCGCTCGCGACCGGCGCCGAACTCCGGTTGCGCGGCGACTATGCCTACCGGGACAAGCAATATTTCACGCAGTTCAACCGCGACAATGTATCGCAGGACAGTTACGGCACGTTCAATGCGCGTATCACTTACACGGCGGCTGGCGGCAAGTGGGCGATCACCGCATACGGCGACAACCTGACTGACGAGGACTATTTCATCACCGTACTTGAAAGCGGCGTTTCTCCCCTGGGCACGGTCGTTCCGCAAGCCGCGATGGGACCGCCGCGAACTTATGGTGTCCTGCTCAGGTACGACTTCTAGACGGAGGTTTGGAATGACGGTGTTTCGGACGGCCCTCACTCTCGAATTGCTTCCTGGTCGCAGGCAGCCCTACCTCGACTGGCTGGCCGGCTCGATGGCCGTACTGGGGCCCGTGTATGAGCGCACGGGCATCAGGGAAAAAGTGGTGGTCATGGCCGGCGAGAAGTTGATTGCGCACTACGAAGCGGACCGCCCGGGGGCAGTCGAGGCCGCATTCGCGGAACCGGAAGCGCTCGAACTGCTCGCCGGACCTCTCTCGCAGTTACTCGATCCGTCGGTGGGCCCAAGGTTTTATCCCGGCGTGCTGGCCTGGACCATGCCGGTCACTTACGCGCCGCGGCACGTGGCACTGATGCTCGACACCAAGGCGGGCCGGGATGGCGCCTATGTCGACTATGTGCGCGAACATTTCGTGCGGCAGTTCGAGGCGGTCTGGCGCCGCCATGAGCTCGCGCGCAAGGAAGTGCTGGTAAGTGGCGAGAGCGTCATCGCTTACTACGGATGCCGTGACAGCGCGAGCGTGTTCGCAACGTTCGGCGAGCCCGAGGCGATCGCTGCCCTGAAATCGGAACTGGGTTCCCTGATTGAACTCGACCCGACGCGGCCGCCTGAAGTGTTCGAAGAGGTCTTCGCCTGGCGTGCGGGTGGCGCGAAACCCGCGACCAGGTGAGATGCCTGCCACGGGCAAGCGGGGGTTCATCGTCGTCGAGATCGCCGGCGAGCACGCCAACCAGCTCGGGATTCTGCGCGATCTGGCGTCGCTGATTCGCAGCCACGATGGCGAAGTGCTTGCCTGGGCACCGGCGGGCAAGACTGCCGGGCTCGAGCCGGGTACCGTTTCCGCCGGACTGCTCGTCGCTCGCTGGGCGCAGCATGCCGCGGCCAGGCGTATCTCGCTCGAGATCCTGCTCCCTGCAATCAGGGCGCAGTTGCCCTCGCAAGCTTCGCTGCAATTATTCCTGGTGGATGCATTGCCGGACGATGGCCTGCCGGACATGCCGGATATTCCGACCGTCGCGAGCGTTCCGAAGCCAGCTCCCGGGCTGCGAAACATGTTCCTCATCGTGCGCGGCACTGCCTGGGACGCAACGAGGCTCAACGCGTACCGTGACGTGATCCTGCCGATGCACAAGGAGCGTGGCGGATACTACGAAGTGTTTGCGGTCCAGCCCGGGCAGGTCGAGGCGCTCGCCGGTGAATGGACCGAGCAGATATTCGCGATCTCGCGTTGGCCAACACGCGCGGCGGCGGAAGATTTCTGGTACTCGGAGCGCTATCAGAGGGAGGCCATTCCGCTACGGTTGGGAGCGGGTCGCTTTACCGTCCACGCGCTCGAAGGTGTGCTCGTCGAGAAAACTGCATCGGCGGTCGCGACCGATTGACCGGGCACACCGGCTAGCCTTCGATCAGCTCGGTGAGTTCCCCGGCGGGGCCGGTGAAGGTCGCGGCACGCACCTCGCCATAGAGCGGTGCGGGCGGCTGGATGAACGGCAGATCGACTTCGGCAAGCCGTCCCACGGTAAAGCTGGTCATGGCGACGCCGGGCGGGAGTTGTCCCTCGGCGCGCGGGCGCGGTGTCGCCCCCGGCGGATACTCGTCGAGTTCGATGCCGTTGCCCTTCTCGGCGCACCGCAGCAGGGTCAGGTTGAATTTTGTCTCGATCGGCAGGCCCTGGGCGCGCGAAATGCTCCACACGGGCATGCTCCAGCTGCCGCCCCTGGGCATGTTCAACTTGCCGGTGTAGCAGCTCTCCAGTGCCGCCATGTCCATACCGGCAAGCACCATGATGAACGGCCGGTCGACGAACGACCTTGGCTCGGGCAACGTGGAAGCCTTGCGATCGCCGGTCTCGGCGGTCAGGTACACGACTTCCCTGGCGGGCCCGATGAGTTGCATCGCGTGGATGGAAGCGATGTTTCCGCCCAGGCTGTGTGGCTCACCGAGGATTTCGTACGGTCCCTTGCGGATCGTTTCGAACAGCTTGTAGACGTCGTCCACGATGAGCTCGATCGCGTTCCAGCCGAGCGTGGTCAGCGGACGGTAGCCGGCCACTTCGTCGATCTCGACCGCGCGGATGTCGACTTCGGCACCACTGGCCGGGCGCATGGAAATGAATCGCCGCCCGGCACTTGCCGGCGCTCCCCAGGACTTCGCCAGCTTGCTCGCGACGGTACCGCGCTCCACGACCGAATAGCCGAGCCACTCGACGTAGAGGCTCTCGACGCCAGCCAGATCGGGCGCTCCGATCGTGACGGCGCGAATGCGCCGAAGCCGCGAGATCTGCTCCTGCATGGACCAGACAGCCGGCATGGAGGCGCCGAGACCGATAGCTGCAGCTGCCGAAGTGAACTGGCGCCGGGTGAGGATTGTCGACATGATGGATCTCCGCGGGCTCGAAAGCCCATGAGTGCTGGCTATCGGTTACGCTCGAAGTTGTAACACGAAGTCACGCGCAAATTCCTGCAGCAGGTGGAACAACCGTGCCCATATTCGAATACCAGTGCGGAGCGTGCGGCCATCAGTTTGACCATCTGCAGAAGGCAGAATCGGCATGGCGAGGGCACATGGATGACTCGCCCGCCTTATTCACTGCATGGCGGCGGTCGAGCCGCCGGTGGCATGAGTAACCAACTGCCTTACGAGTTGATTGTCTTCGAGGAAGGCGACGGTCATATCGTGATCGTCGGAGAGCACGGCCAGCAGGGCGAGTACATCAGCCCGAACGGCAGGCCACCCGCCGACCCCGCGCACGGGGACTGGCGAACCGTCAAGGAATTCACACGACCGTGGCTCGTCGATTCGGTCCGCGATCTCGAGTGGGAGGAAGACCCCGATGTTCCCGGTCGCTTCGTGAAGTGGCTCGATGACAACTTGCAGCAGGGGTTTCGATCGCAGTTGGTCAGAATCCCGCCCGGTTGGAAGGCACCTGGGATCGGCAAGACCTATTTCGAGAATGCCAATCGCCTTCACTACATGGTCTCGGGAGAAATGAAGGTGTGGCAGTTCAAGAATCCCGGCGACGCCGGCAAAGCCGTCGAAGTGAAATCAGGCTACCTGATCTACCAGCCGCCGCGCAGCATCTGGGGTTACGGAACGGAACCGGTTTCCGAGAAGGGAGCGATCTGGCTGGAAGTCACATACGCCAGGGGCCTCACCCATGGCGGTGGACCCATCGAGAAGCCGAAGTCCCTGCCGGGATCATGATCGCTCGTCAATTCTGTGGCGCCCGCATGAAGCTCCAGGTCCAGCGCGATTCGGCGCCGCCCTCATTGCTCGAGTATTCATCCTGCAGTGATTCCGGGTTGTTTTCGACTGACCGAAGGTCCGGCCCGGTGTAGAACCAGGTCGCGCCGAACCATGGGACGTCCTGCTGCACGGTGAAGGTGCCCGACGAACTGGTACAGGTTGTCGTCACGAACAGCGTGGGTGGATTTGGCAGTGTGAGAATCGTCGTGCCGAGGAGATCCAGTCCATTGCCGCTTGGCAGCAAGGCGATCTGCGCTCCCTGACTCGCGCTGAGCGTCGTCGATGCATGGCTCTCGCAGCTGCCATCCTCGAAGGGCGAAGTGGATTCATACTGATACGATACGCTGCCCTCGATGGCCCGCCAGATCGCACGGTTCGCGTTCGGGTCGGCACGCAGGCGCAAGCCCGTGCCCACCGCAGTGGAGATCTCGACCGCACCGCCGGCGCGGCGCTCCTCGCGCCAGGTCGTCGACCCCGTCCAGTCATCGCAGGGTAGACCCGAGTAGATGAGGCTGTAGTTGCCCGCATCCTGCACGGCCCCTCCATCCTCGCCGAATCCGACGTTCGTCAACACGAAGACGATTTCCTCGACGTCCTGGTCCTCGACGTCGCGGCAGTACGCCTTCTCCTCCGCGCGCGTCCAGTCCTCGGCCTCCTTCCAGTCTTGCCCGCGAATCTTCACGATCGCATGCACGCGCGCCTTGTCCGAGCGGGCCGGGTCGCCGTTCATGAAGAGCACGGTGCGAATGTCCGGATCCGACTCGAAGTTCACGCGCAGGTACTTCGCCGAAAGCCTCGGTAGATCGAACTGCAGCAAGACCTGCTCCCAGCCATTCCCCGCCAGGCGGGCTTCCACTTCTTCCTGTGGCGGTTTGTGGTTCATGCGGTCCCACTCGTAGTACTTGCGGTGCGGCGCGTGGCGGTTCCAGTTGTCGGCCGCGAAGAGCGGCCAGTCCTTCTCAAAGCCGCCGCGACCGAGGGAGCGAAGCTCGGCATCGATTCCCGCAAGGCTGGTGACGCCGCCGGAACTGTTCCATGTGTCCCTTACAACGGCCGAATTGTCGTCGCGGCCCGCCATGCGCAGAAACCAGAGATAGGCGCCATAGGCGGGACTGCGCGTGGTCCCATCATGGGTGTCGAGCGATCGCTCCGGATGACGCAGGAAGAGGGGAGCCGTGTGGTGCTCGAAGCCCTGGTTCTCCTCCCGATACACATGGTGCTGGGCCCAGGTGGCGGTGGCCTCGTGCATCCACAGCTTCTCGTCCTGGTTGCAGGCGGAGTTCGAGAAGTTCAGGTCGAGCAGCGCGTGGGTCAGCTCGTGCGCGAAGGTGTAGGACTCGTACCTGCGCAGCCAGATCCTCGCGAGATTGCAATCTGCCGAATCCTCGTACGAGGGTCCGCTGCGCACGTCGAGCAGGATCAGGATCCGGCTGCCGTCGCCAAGGGCGCCGAACGCCTCCGTGAGCCGTGGCCAGATCGTTTCGTCGAACTCCAGCTTCAACTCCGCCGCCTTCATCTCCATGGCGGCCGCCAGCGGGGAATCGGCATCCCAGCCGATCCTCACGAGGCCTGGCACGAGGTCGATGGCGACATAGTTGGTGATGTCGTCCGTCACCACCGGCATACGACGCGCCGCGGAGACGGCCATGCGACTCCTCGCGGCCGTGGGCAGCTGCTGTGTCGGTGCCGGTGCCGCAAAGAGATCCGGGAACTCGAGGAACGGCGCGATGAGCGCCTGCGTCGCGGGCGTGAGTGTCGCAAACCGTCGCGCGGCCTCGCGGATTGCGTGGCCTTCCCAGCCCGGCGGTTCGCCAACCTGATAGTCCGACGGCAGACGGGAATCCGAGAACTCCGCGTACACCTTGTAGAGCAGCGCGGTCTCGGCGTCGATCGTGCCGGCGGCAAGCGCCGCATCGATCAGGTCGAAGCGGGTCGGCCCGCCCGCATCGTCGTCCACGATGACGGCCTCGCCCTCGCCAACCCCGATCGTCGCGTTCTGCGGATTCGAGAGTGCGACACGGAAGGACTCATTGCCCTCGTGCAGCGTGTCGCCGACGATCGTGATCTCGACTTCCGCGCTCGTCTGGCCCGCCGGGATCGAGACGGTGCCCGAGCGCGCCACGAAATCAGCCGGGGAAGTCGCAGTGCCCGGGACTGTCGTGAACTGCGCGGTCGTCGCCGAGGCAGATGGCGCAGACAGCATCACCAGGAAGGATTCCGTGTGCGTACCTTCATCGCCTTCGCCGGCGCTGATGTCATGGATCGAGAGCGAGGGCAGGGCTGCGCTGATCGTGACCACGACCTGCGCGCCTGCACTGCCGCCGTTGCCGTCGCTGATCGTGTAGGCGAAATCCGTCGAGCTGCCGCCGGTACCCGCAGGCGTGAATCGCACGCTCGTTCCCACGATCTGCGCCAGGCCCGCTGCGGGCTGCTCAACGCTCGTGATGCTGAGCACATCGTTGTCCGCATCGCTGTCATTGGCGAGCACATCGATCGTCACGGGCTGGCCAGCCGTGGCCGTCGCCGCATCGTCGAGCGCGACGGGATTGCGGTTCTGGGCAGTGACGAGGACCGTGTCCGCAGACTCACCGCCGCGACCGTCGTTCACGGTGAGCCGCACTTCATAGCTCCCCCGGAGATCGGCCGTGAAGCCTGCAGAGACACTCGTCGCGTCCTGGATTGCGGCGACGCTGCCGGTGGGTCGCGAGACGAGTGTCCAGTGGTATGCGAGGGGATCGCCATCGGGATCGCCCGACAGCGCGCCGCTCAACGTGACCGCCGACCCACCGGGCACCGACTGATCCGCACCTGCGTTCGCGACCGGCGGGCGATTCTGCGGCGGCGCTGCGGTCACCGTGACTCGCACCGTGGCGCTGGCGCTGGCTGCACCATCGCTGGCTTCGTAGGTGAACTGATCGGCGCCGGAGTACCCGGCCTCGGGCGTGTAAGTCACGTCGCCCATGGTGTGGGTCACGCTGCCATGCGCCGCCGCGCCGACCGCGAGCACGCGCAGCGAATCCTCCGGGTCCGGATCCGAATCATTGGCGAGCACCGCCACGGTGACGGGTGTCCCGGCGGTGGTCGTCGCCTCGTCGTCGCGCACGACCGGCGCCGCGTTCTGCGCCAGGATCGACAGCGAGGCGGGCGAGCTGTTGGTGATGCCATCGCCCACGATCAGCTGCGCGACGTAGGTGCCGGGCAGATCCGCGAGGAACTGCGGCGCGATCGCGAACGGCTCGTTGAGCGCAGCGCTGCTGCCCTGGGGCGTGCTCAGCAGCGACCAGTTGAATGACAGCGGATCGCCGTCCGGGTCGCTCGAGCGCAGGCCCGTCAACGGCACGGTCGCGCCGAAGTGGACCGAGTCGGGCCCGTCGATGATCGCCACCGGCACGCTGTTCTGCGTGGAGATGGAGACGGTGTCGGCCTCACTGACGGAGATCCCGTCGTTGACGATGAGCTGCACGACATAGGTGCCGGCGCGATCGATCGTGAGCGAGGGCAGGACCGTGTTCGCGCCCTGCAGCGCGGCGGCGCTACCGGCGGGCCGCGTGGCGAGCGACCACTGGTAGCCGAGCGTGTCGCCATCGGGATCGCCCGATCCCGAGCCATCGAGCTGCACCGTGGCGCCCACGGCCGCGGTCTGGTCGGCGCCGGCGTTCGCGACCGGGCGGCTGTTCGCCGTGGAAAGCACCGCGGTATCGGGCGCGCTCGAGACGGTGCCGTCATCGACCACGAGCTCGACGACGTATTGGCCCGCGAGGTCCGGCGTGAACGACGGGTTCACCTCGTCAGGGCGCTCGAGCATGGCCGCGCTGCCCGCCGGCCGCTGCACGAGCTGCCAGGCGTAGGTCAGCGGATCGCCATCGACATCGCTCGAGCCCGAGCCGTCGAGTTGCACGGGCAGCCCGATTTGGATCGTCCGATCGGGTCCCGCGCTGGCCACCGGCGCGCTGTTGCGCGTGCTGATCGTCACCGTGTCGGGTGCGCTGGCGAGCTGGCCATCGCGCACGATGAGCTGCACCAGGTACTCGCCTTCGCGATCGGGTATCAGGGTCGGGTGCACGCTCGTCGCGGCGCCGAGTGCCGTCGTGCTGCCGGCGGGCCGTTGCAGCACTGTCCACTCGAAGCTGAGCGCATCGCCATCGGGATCGGAGGAGGCGGTTCCGTCGAGCGTGACGCGTTGCTGCACGTAGACACTCTGGTCGGCGCCGGCGTTCGCGAGCGGCGGGCGATTGGCCTGCCCGCAATTCGCACAGCTCACCTGCCAGACGAGGCTCTCGTGCAGGTTGCGCATGAATGCGAGCAGTTGCCCCAGGTTCATGATGCGCGGCACCGTCACGCGGATCGTGAACGTGTCGGGGCTGCGGTACGGCAACCACGGCGAAGTGCGCGGCACCTCGCCGGCCTGCACCACGCCGTCGATGACGAGGAAGGACGCCGAGCGGCTTGTCAGCGTGGCGGTAACGTTTCGGGCCGGGTCACCCGTATTGGTGATGCCGACCCGCGAGGTCACGTCATACGTCCGGTGCTGGCCCGGAACGGCCTGGACCTGCGTGACCAGGTAGCCGAGCGGGGACACCCGCAACGAGGGGGCGGCCTGCGCCGCAGAGGCCAGCGCCGGCATCAGCAGCAGCGCCAGGGTCGAAATCCGATTCGCGTTCATGCGCCGTCCCCCGAGGGCGCGCGCCGGGCGGCCGCAGTGGTCCCTCAGGAAGACATACGCATTCCGCGCGCGGAATCTGCCACGACGGCCGCGGCGAGCGCGGCCTCGGCCTCCTTCAGCCAGCGGCTCGAGGACGCGTGCAGTGGTCGCATCTGTGCGAGGGCGGCCTCGAGGCTCGCCCGGGCCGGCGCCGATCGGCCGAGCGCCAGCAGCGCGCGACCCTCGGCCACCCGGGCGCGCGATTCGAGGTAGGGCCAGGTGCCGGCGCGCGTGTGGGCGGCGAGGAAGGCGAGCGCCTGCTTCGCGCGGGTGAGAGCGGCCTGCGCGTCGCCACGCGCGAGCGCCACTTCCGCGCCGATCAGTCGTCCGCGCAGGTAGGTCTCGTTGAACTCCGCGGGCTCGCGCCCGAGCTCGGCCTGCACTCTTGCCAGCTTCGCCTCAGCCGCCTCGGCGTCATCGCCCAGGAGCTCGACCCAGGCCGTGGCGATCGCGTAGTCCGGTTGGTGCTCGAGCCCCTGTCCACCCGGCGCCGGCAATACCTCGTTGAGCCGCGCGAGGGTGCGCCGCGCGTCGACCGCGCGCCCGAGCATGGCCTGCGCAATTGCGAGGTGCATGCCCCAGCGCCAGCCGTTTATCGCGTAGCGGCGCCCGAACTGCGCGAGATCCTCCGCGTACGGTTCGAGAAGGGCAGTGGCGCGCCCCGGCTCGCCCTCCTCGTGCCACGCGAAGGATTCGTAGACCGCGGCGTCGAAGTCCGCGATCGTGGGCGGCCCCTCGGGCCGATCCTGGGCGACGCGCGCGAACTGCGCGTGCGAAGCGCTGCTGCGCCCCGCCGAATGCAGCGCCTCGGCATAGAGTGCTCGCTGGAAGCGGGTGTTGAGCGCACCATCGCCAGCATGGCGCGAGAGCAGTTCGAGGCCGGTTTCGTACGAGCGCAATCCTGCGTCGATGCGTCCCAGCCAGACTTCCGAGGCGCCGACAAAGGCATGGCTCGCCCCCAGGCTCGTGTAGTCGTACGAGCCGGTCTGCCCGAATACCTCGATCGCACGGCGGAAATGCCGCTCCGCCTCCTGTGCGCGACCCTGGATCCGGTTGAGGTTCCCGAGGTAGTAGAGCGCGCCGAAGTACTCCGGTTGCCCGGGGTGGTTCGATTCGAAGAGCCTCACTCCCTCCTCCACGTTCCGGATCTCGCGCGCAAGATCAGGCGCGAACTGCGCCATGGTGTTCACACTTGCACGTGCGCGCAGCAGCGAATCGTGATCGCCGCGCGCATCGAGCACCCGCAGGGATTCGTCGCGCGCGGCCACTGCTGCCTCGCCGTTGCCCAGCAGGCGCTCCGACACGGCGAGGCCGATCAATGCCTCGACATGGGCATCGGTCCCGGCGAGCCCCGCCGAGTGCGCGAGCGCGGTCGCCTCGCGCCCGAGCGCCGCGGCGCGCCCGTATTCGTCGATGTCGCGCAACAGCCGCGCGACCGTGTTGAGCAGCTCGAGTTTCACGGAAGGGGTTTGCGCGAAGCCCGCGTGCACCCGCTCGCTCGCCTCGAGCAGCAGCTCGCGCACACTCATCTCGCGCGCCCTGGCCGCATCCGGCTGCTGGCGCGTATTGCGATCGAAAAGCTGCGTGAGGAAGGCCTGCACGGCTTGCTGCTTCGCCGCTTCCTCCCGCGCCAGGTGCGCCTGCCACAGCGCCGCCGCGGCGCCCACGATCAGCGCGAGCGCCACCGCGGAGCCTGCCGAGATCGCGACCCGGTTGCGGCCGATGAACTTGCGCGTCCGGTAAGCAAGGCCCTGCGGTTGCGCGAGCACCGGCCGGCCCTCGCGCCAGCGCCTGCAATCCTGCATCAGCGCATCGACCGAGGCGTAGCGCGCGCCCGGCGCCTTCTCCAGCGCTTTCATCACGATCGCATCGAGGTCGCCGCGCAGCGCGCGCTTTGCCTTCGGCTCGAGCTCCGCGGCCTGGCTCGGGAGAGTCGTATCGGCCGTGAGGATTGCTTCTTCGAGCTCGGCCTGGCTGCCGCGCTTCAGTCGATAGGGCCGCGCGTCGGTCAGCAGCTCGTAGAGCACGACGCCGAGCGAGTAGACGTCGGCCGCCGTCGTGAGTGCCTCGCCGCGTACCTGCTCGGGCGAGGCATAGTCGATCGTCATCGGTCGGCCATGCATGCGAGTGAGTGCGGTCTGCTCGGTGCGGCGCGTCTCGCGATCGATCAGCTTGGCGATTCCGAAGTCGAGCAGCTTCACCTCCCCGGTCTTCGTGAGCACGAGATTCGAGGGCTTGAGGTCGCGGTGGATCACGAGGTTCGCGTGCGCATAACGCACCGCTTCGAGCACCTCGATGAACAGCGCCACGCGCTCGCGCGCGCCGAGCCCGGCTTCTCGGCAGTGCTCGAGCAAGGGGCGGCCCTCGATGTACTCGAGCGCCAGATAGGGCTGGTTGTCCGGCGAAACGCCCGCCTCGAGCAGTCGCGCGATGCCGGGATGATTCAGGGCGCCGAGGATCGTGCGCTCGCGCTCGAATCGCTCCCGCACGCTCGCGGCCGGGCCCTCGACGAACGGCAGCTTCAGCGCCACCGGCATGCGCACGGCTGCATCGACGCGCTCGGCGAGCCAGACCACACCCATGCCGCCGCGCCCGAGTTCGCTGACAAGCCTGAAGGGCCCGACGCGTTCGCCGGCGCGGGCGGCAATGCGCTCGCCGAGCTCGGTCCGGCGGTGGTGCGGATGGCCGACGCGTTGGCGGCCGCGCCGACGGTCGGCGGCCTGTCGATCGTCTTCAACCTGCCGGCCTTCCTGATCGTGATGCTGATCACCGTCATCCTGGTGCGCGGCATCCGCGAGAGCTCGGGTTTCAACGCCTGGATGGTCGGCCTGAAGCTCGCGATCATCGCCTTCTTCGCCGTCCTCGGAGGCTTCTACGTCCAGCCCGAGAACTGGACGCCGTTCGCGCCCAACGGCTTCCGCGGCATCGCCTCGGCGGCGGCGATCATCTTCTTCGCCTACATCGGATTCGACGCCGTCTCGACGGCCGCGGAGGAGAGTCGCAACCCGCAACGCGACATGCCGCGCGCCATCCTGGGCTCGCTCGCGGTCTGCACCCTGATCTACATCGTGGTCGCCGCCGTGCTGACCGGCATGGTGCCCTGGAACCAGTTGGGGACCGCCGAGCCGCTCGCCACCGCCTTCTCGAACCTGGGCATGGGCTGGCCGGCGCTGGTCATCTCGCTCGGCGCGGTCTTCGCCACCACCTCGGTGCTCCTGGTCTTCCAGCTCGGCCAGCCGCGCATCTTCTTCTCGATGGCGCGCGACGGTCTGCTGCCCCCGTTCGCGGCCAAGGTCCACCCGAAGTTCCAGACGCCGCACGTCACGACCTGGATCACCGGCTGGTTCGTGGCGCTCCTGGCCGGCGTCGCCAACATCGACGAGATCGTCCAGCTGACCAACATCGGCACGCTCTTCGCCTTCGCCCTGGTCTGCTTCGGTGTCGTCATCCTCAGGATCAAGGACCCGGGCCGCGCGCGGCCGTTCCGCGTCCCGGGCGGGACCTGGCTGGTGCCGATGCTCGGCGCGGCCTGCTGCATCTTCCTGATGTTCTGGTTGCCCCCCGCCTCGTGGTGGCGGTTCATCGGCTGGCTGGTGCTGGGCGCCTCGATCTACGCCGCCTACGGCTGGCGCCAGAGCGTGCTCGGCCGTCGCGCCGGCCGGCCGGCGAAGAACCCGTTGTTCATGAACGCGCTCGCGGTCGGTTTCCTGCTGGTGGGCGTCGGGCTGTTCGTCGTGCCGCACGACGCCGGGCCGCTCGAGCTCTGGCGCGAGGCGACCACCGCCGGCGTGGCCGACCACGGCCGGGCGCTGGCCGGCCTGGCGCTGGTAGGGGCCGGCAAGCTGGCGCTCGCGATCGGCATCGTCGCGGGCCTGCGCCGGCCGCGATGACCGCGCGGCGTTGACCCCGCCGCCATGACTCTCGCGGTCCTGGGCGTCGCCCTGTTCGTGCTGTTGGCGGCCGCCTACTCGCTGTACGGCGGGTGGGTCGCCCGCCAGCTGGCGCTCGACGACCGCCGGCCGACGCCGGCGCAGCGCCGCGCGGACGGCGTCGACTTCGTGCCGACCCGGCGCTTCTACCTCTTCGGCCAGCACTTCTCGGCGATCGCCGCGGCCGGCCCGATCGCCGGACCGATCCTCGCCTGCCAGGCCTTCGGTTGGGGACCCTGCCTGGCCTGGATCGCCTTCGGCGTGGTCTTCATCGGCGCGGTCCACGACTTCTCGGCGCTCGCCGCGTCGGTGCGCCACGGCGGCGATTCGATCGCCGAGATCGCGCGCACCGAGCTCGGACCGGTCGCCGGCCGGGCGATGATGGCCTTCATCTGGATCGCGCTGGTCTACGTCATCGTCGCCTTCGCCGACATCACCGCCGGCAGCTTCGCCGCCGGTGGCGAGCTCGCGGAGCGCACCGACTTCCACCCCGGCGGCGCGGTCGCCGCCGCGGCGGTGATGTACCTCGGTCTCTCGCTGCTCCTCGGATTGGTCGAACGCTTTCTCAAGCCACCGCTCTGGCTGGCGACTCTGGTCTTCGTGCCCGCGACCTTCGCGGTCTGCTGGGCCGGGACGAAGCTGTCGACGCTGCTGGTCTTCGGACCGACCACCTGGGCGATCTCGATCCTGGGCTACTGCGTCGTCGCCTCGCTGCTGCCGGTCTGGCTGCTGCTCCAGCCGCGTGGCTATCTCGGCGGCTTCGTGCTCTACACGGCGCTCGGCCTCGGCACCATCGGCCTGCTGTTCGGCGGCTACGCGGTCGAGCAGCCGTTCTTCAAAGGGTGGCAGGCCGGCGGCCTGACCGGCGGCCTCTTCCCGTTCCTGTTCGTGACCATCGCCTGCGGCGCCTGTTCGGGTTTTCACGGCCTGGTCTGCTCGGGGACCACGTCGAAGCAGATCGAGCGCGAGAGTGACTGCCGGCCGATCGGCTACGGCGCGATGCTCGCGGAAGGGTTCGTCGCGCTGGTCGCCCTGGTGACCGTCCTGATCGTCCCGACCACGGCTCTCGCCGGGCTCTCGCCGGGCACGATCTACGGCAACGGCATCGGGCGCTTCCTGACCCTGCTGATCGGCGAAGAGCACCTGCCGTTCGCGGTGACTTTCGGCGCCATGGCCTTCTCGACCTTCGTCTTCGACACGCTGGACGTATCGGCCCGGCTCGGCCGCTACCGGCTGCACGAGCTGTTCGGCCGTAGCGGCGTGCTCCGGGCGCGCATCGCGGCCCTGGCCACCGTGCCGCCC
>CADEFJ010000053.1:0-786 GCA_902826575.1 uncultured Pseudomonadota bacterium
TCCGCCGACCCGACCACCGATTTCGGCTATGAACGCGTGCGCCGTGAAGACAAGGCACGGCGGGTGCGCGGCGTATTCGACTCGGTGGCCGGCAACTACGACCTGATGAACGACCTGATGTCGGGGGGCGCGCACCGCATCTGGAAACGATTCGCACTCTCGATCACGGGGCTGCGGCCCGGCCAGCAGGCACTCGACGTGGCCGGCGGCACCGGCGATATCGCGCTGGGCCTTGCGCGCCAGGTGACCGCGAGCGGCCTCGTCGTCCTGACCGATATCAATGCGGCGATGCTGGCCCGCGGCCGCGACCGCCTGCTCGATGCCGGCCACGTGCGCGGCATCGGGTGCGTGCAGGCAAACGCCGAGCAGCTGCCGTTTGCGGACAGCAGCTTCCATTGCGTCACGATCGCCTTCGGACTGCGCAATGTCACCGACAAGGCCGCCGCGCTCGCCTCGATGCGCCGCACGCTGAAGCCGGGCGGACAACTGATCGTGCTCGAGTTCTCGAAGCCGCTCGACGCGCTGCAGCCGCTGTACGACGCCTATTCGTTCCGCCTGCTGCCGCTGCTCGGGCGCGTGGTCGCGAAGGACGAGGCGAGCTACCGCTATCTCGCCGAGTCGATCCGCATGCATCCGGACCAGGAAACGCTGCTCGGCATGATGCGCGATGCAGGCCTCGAGGGCTGCCGATACCACAACCTCAGCGGCGGCATCGTCGCCGTGCACCGCGGCTATCGCTACTGAAGAGCCGATGATCACGACGGCCGTGGAACAGCTCCTCAACCG
>CADEFJ010000053.1:796-18230 GCA_902826575.1 uncultured Pseudomonadota bacterium
CTGCCGCGCTCGCCACAGGCGCGCGCGCTGTGCGCACAACTCGCCGGGCGCTGCGCGGCGCTCACGATCGACGGCGCGGGACTGCGCCTCGTGCTCGCCGCCGACGGCCAGCGCCTCGCGCTGACCCGCGGGCCGCGGCCCGAAGGAGAAGGCGCAGCGGCGCCGGCCGACGTCGAAATCGGCGGTACGCCGCTCAGCCTGCTGGCGCTGCTGGGTCCCGACGCCGAAGGCGTGATCCGTCGCGGCGATGTGCGCATCGACGGCGATGCACAGATCGCACAGGGTTTCCGCGAGCTCGCACGCCTGCTGCGTCCCGACATCGAGGAAGAGCTCTCGCGTCTCGTGGGGGACGCCGCGGCGCACAGCCTCGCTCGCACCGCGGCCGGCGTGTTCGACTTCGGCCGGCGCCTGGCCTCGACCGGCAGCCGCAATGTCGCCGAGTACTTCGCGCATGAGCGCGCCGACCTCGTGCCGCGCGCCGAAGCCGACGCTTTCTTCGCCGACGTCGACCGCGCGCGCGAGGACGTCGACCGGCTCGCGGCCCGCGTCGAGTTGCTGGCGCGGCGGGCTTCGCCTTGAAACTGCGCGTACTCGCACGCCTGATCGAGATCCAGCGCGTGCTCGTGCGCCACGGGCTCGACGACTTCGTGCGCGCCACGCACCTGTATCGCCCGCTGCGCTATCTCGCACTGGCCTCGCCGTGGACCTGGTTCGAGCGCCGCCACGGCGCCACCCGCGGCGAGCGCCTGCGGCTCGCGCTCGAGGAGCTGGGGCCGATTTTCGTCAAGTTCGGCCAGGCGGTGTCGACCCGCCGCGACCTGCTGCCGCGGGACATCGCCGACGAACTCGCGAAGCTGCAGGATCGGGTGCCGCCCTTCCCCGGCGCCGAGGCGCGCGCCGCGGTGGAGCGCGCCTACGGCCGGCCGATCGGCGAGGCGTTCGCCTCGTTCGACGAAACCCCGCTCGCCGCCGCGTCGATCGCCCAGGTGCATGTGGCGCACCTCACCGACGGACGCGAGGTGATCGTCAAGGTGCTGCGCCCGGGCATGCACGAGGTCATCGAGCGCGACCTCGAGGTGCTCGAAGCGCTCGCCGCGCTCGCCCAGCGTTATTGGGCGGAGGCGCCGCGGCTGCGCCCGCGGGAAATCGTCGACGAATACCGCAAGACGATCATCGACGAACTCGACCTGATGCGCGAGGCGGCCAATGCCGCGCAGCTGAGGCGCAACTTCGAGGGCTCATCGCTCCTCTATGTGCCGGAGGTCCATTGGGACCTGTGCCGTGTCGATGTGATGGTGATGGAGCGCATCCGCGGCATCCAGATCAGCGACATGGCGCAGCTGCTCGCCAGGGGCACCGACCTGCGCAAACTCGCGGTCAACGGCGTCGAGATCTTCTTCACGCAGGTGTTCCGCCACAACTTCTTCCACGCCGACATGCACCCGGGCAACATCTTCGTGCTCGCCGACGACCCGGCCAACCCGCGCTATGCGGCCATCGACTTCGGCATCGTCGGCACGCTCGATCCGCGCGACCAGCACTACCTCGCCGAGAATTTCCTCGCGGTGTTCGATCGCAACTACCGGCGCGTTGCCGAGTTGCATGTCGAATCCGGCTGGGTGCCGCGCGACACACGCATCGACGAAATGGAATCGGCCGTACGCACGGTTTGCGAGCCGATCTTCAGGAAGCCGCTGAAGGACATCTCCTTCGGCACCGTGCTGCTGCGCCTGTTCGAGATCTCGCGCCGCTTCGACATGCGCATCCAGCCGCAGCTGATCCTGCTGCAGAAGACGCTGTTGAACATCGAGGGCCTCGGCCGCGAGCTCTATCCCGATCTCGACGTGTTCGCGACCGCGAGCCCGGTGCTGCGGCAATGGATGCACGAGCGGGTGAGCCCGCGGCGCATCGCCGGCGAGATGCGCTCCCACCTGCCGGACCTGGTCGCAATGCTGCGCACGCTGCCGCCCATCGTGCAGGGCGCGGTGCAACGCGCCCGGGACGGCACGCTGCGCCTGCCCGTGCACACCGAAGGCCTCGAGGACCTGCGCGAGGAAGTGCGCAGCTCGCAGCGCCGGCGCGATGCGATGCTGCTGGCCGCCGCGGCGCTGCTCGGCGGCATCGTCTGGCTGGCCGTCGATCGCGATCCGGCGTGGCCGGGGTGGCTGCTTATTGCGGCGTCGCTCATCGCCGCCATCGTCACGCGCCGTCGCTGACGGCGACCCTCAGCCCCGCGGTTCGATCCACAGCCCGCGCGCCCGCGCGCACAACTGGCCGTCCTCGTCGTAGAGCGCCGTGCCGACGACGTGCTTGCGGCCACTCGATCCGAGTCGCCAGCCGACGACCACGCAGGGCTCGTCGATATGCACGCGCCGGTCGATATGCACGGTGAACTCGCCGAGCAGCAGCGGCAGCGCGAGTTGCACGGCAAAGTAACCGGGGCAATCGAGCGCCGCGGACATGAACTCGGCGGCGACCTTGCCGTCATCGCCCGCGAGCGAGGCGTCCGGCACCCAGGGCGCGGCCACCAGGCCTTCGCGCGCGTCCCCCGGAAAAATTCGCAGGCCGTCGCCGCGTTCGCGGTGCGTACCGCAGACGAAGCAATTCGGATAGACATGGTCGTGGAAGGCCGCGCAGTGCCGCGACGCCTCGAGCGCCGCTTCATATGAAGGTGGTTGCGGCGCGGCCGGCAGGCCACCGTCGATGGCGCGCGCCTCGGCGACGATCGTCTCCGCATGCGTCACACGCAGCGTGGCGCCTTCCTGCTGGATCAGCATCGCCTCGTCGAGCGGCGGCGGCGAGAGCAGTCGCACGGTGACCGGGGACGCCGATCGCGCCGACACCAGCCCCGCGAAGTAGCCGCCGTTCGCCGAGTTGTCCGGGCCGCGAAACCGGCTCAGGACCGTAATGACATCGACCGTGTCCATGCGCCCGCCATCCCCCGGGAAGCCCCCTGCCCCGAATCTACCTTGCCGGTGCCGCGTTCGCCATGCGCCAGAGCGACCAGCCCGCCAGCGCGCCGACCAGGGAGCCGGCCGCGAGCAGCAACAGGGACCCGTGCAGCGCCGGCACGACCACGCCCATCGTGAAGGCCGCCACCATGATGGAAACGAACGCCTGCACCGACGAGACGGCGCCCCGCGTGTCGGGATACAGGTCGAGCAGGCGCAGCGTGATGATCGGGCTCACGATCTGCACGCCGTAGGCCGCCGTGAAAATCAGCAGCTGCTGCACGAGGATCGGCACCGACGTGAACAGCCCCAGTACCAGCGTCGAGAGCAGGCCGCCGACGGCCGAGACTGTGAAGCCGATGCGGGTCTGTGTACGCGCGCCGACCCGGCCCGCCATGCGCCCCGACGTGAACGCGCCGGCGACGAAGCCGCCGATGACCGGCACGAACAACATCGCGAACTGCGTCTCGGTGAGCCGCCACTGCTCGAGCACGATCGCGGGAGCTGCACCGATGTAGGCGACCACCGACGCGAAATGCAGCGCGGTGGACAGCGCGAGCAACAGGAACTCGCGGTGGCTGACGATGCGCCACGAAATCGTGATCAGCGAGCGGAACTGGAACGCGAAGCGCCGCTCGGGCGGATGCGTCTCCGGCAACCGCCACCAGGCGACGAATGCAATCGTGGCGCCGAGAAGTACCAGGAACACGAACACCGCGCGCCAGCCAAAGGCGACGTGCACCCAGCCGCCGATCACCGGCGCGATTGCCGGTGCGAATCCGAACAGCATCGTCATCAGCGACATCAGCCGCTGCGCCTCGTGGCCGGAGTACAGGTCGCGCACGATGGCGCGCGAAACGACCATGCCGGCGCCGGCGGTGGCGCCCTGCAGCGCGCGAAACGCGAGCAGCCAGCCGAAGCTCGGTGCGAACGCGCACGCGAGCGAAGCGAGCGCAAACAGGCTCACGCCGACGAGTACCACGCGCCGGCGCCCGTAGGCATCCGACAGCGGCCCGTGCAGCAGCATCGTCAGGCCATAGGGAACGAGGTAGGCGGTGAGCGTCTGCTGCAGCTGCAGCGCGGAGAGCGAGAATTCCTGCGCAATCGCCGGGAACGAGGGAAAGAACGTATCGAGCGCGAACGGACTCACCATCGACAGGAAGGCAAGCAGCGCGGCCAGCCCGAGTGTCGGGCGTGGATCCGGTTGATGCCTCATTCGCCGCCCTGTCGCAGGCCGCGCAGCCACGCCGCGGGATCCTCGCCGCGCTCGAGCACTTCGACGAGCGCGGAGCCGACCACCACGCCATCGACATGGCCGGCGAGGCGTGCGACCTGCTCGCGCGAGCGGATGCCGAAGCCGGCGCACACCGGCACCTGCGACACGGCGCGCACGCGCCGCAGGTAAGCGATCACGTCGTCGGGCACGGCAACGCTCTTGCCGGTCGTGCCGGTCATCGTCACCGCGTAGACGAAGCCGCGGCTTGCGCCGCAGACCTTGCGCAGGCGCTCGGGCGTGGTGACCGGCGTCGCCATCTGCACGAGCGCAATGCCGTGCGTCTCGAGCGCCCCGGCCAGCTCGCCGCCCTCGTCGAACGGCAGGTCGGGCACGATGAAGCCCGCGACGCGTGCACGACCGGCCGCTTCGGCCAGTTTCGCGTAGCCGAACGACAGCAGCGGATTCAGGTAGCTCATCAGCAGCAGCGGCGCCTGCACGGCCGGCATGGCAGCGAGTTCGTCGAGTATCCACGCGAGTGTGACCCCCTGCGCGAGCGCCTCGCGGCTCGAGCGCTGGATCGTCACGCCGTCGGCCATCGGGTCGGTGAACGGCACGCCGATCTCGACGACGTCCACGGCGCCGGCAACGGCGGCGAGCTGCTCGCGGAAATGCTCGCGTCGCGGGTAGCCGGCCGTCATGAACGCGACGAGCGCGGGACCGCGCGTCGAGCCCGCGCGGATCGCGGCGCTGATGCGCTCATGGGGCAGCATGTCTGTGCCGGGCGTCATGAGCGCGCTCCCTGCGCGCGCGCTTCGAGCTGCGCGATCAGCGTGCGCTGCAGCGTCGGCATGTCCTTGTCGCCGCGTCCGGAGAGTCCGATCAGGATCCGCTTGCCTGGATGCGCTGCCGCCCAGCGGCGCGCGCCGGCGAGCGCGTGCGCGCTTTCGATCGCCGGCAGGATGCCCTCGGCCTCGCAACACTCCTTTACCGCGGCGAGTGCGTCGTCGTCACTCGCCATTTCGTAGCTCACGCGTCCCGCAGCCTGCAACAGTGCATGCTCGGGTCCGACACCGGGATAATCGAGGCCCGCCGACACCGAATGCGTCTCCTGGATCTGCCCATGCTCGTCCTGCAGCAACACCGAGTAGGCGCCCTGCAGCACGCCGGGACGACCAAGCGCGAGTGTCGCGGAGTTCTCGCCAAGCCCCGCGCCGCGCCCGCCTGCCTCGATGCCGAGGATCGTCACCGAAGGATCGGCGATGAACGGCTTGAAAATGCCGATCGCGTTCGACCCCCCGCCGACGCAGGCCACCAGCGCATCCGGCAGGCCGCCCGCCTGCTCGAGCATCTGGGCGCGCGCCTCACGGCCGATGACCATCTGCAGCTCACGCACCAGATACGGATACGGATGCGGTCCGATCGCCGAGCCGAGCAGGTAATAGGTCTCGAGCGGATCGGCGACCCAGTCGCGCAGTGCCTCATCGACCGCGGCGCGCAGCGTCTTGTCGCCTTCGGTCACCGGCACGACTTCAGCACCGAGCAGGCGCATGCGCCCGACATTCGGCGCCTGGCGTTCCATGTCGACGGCGCCCATGTACACCGTGCACGGCAGGCCCACGCGCGCGCACGCGGCCGCGCTCGCCACGCCGTGCTGGCCCGCGCCGGTCTCCGCGACGACGCGCCTGGCACCGAGGCGCTTCGCCAGCAGCGCCTGGCCGATGGCGTTGTTGATCTTGTGCGCGCCGGTGTGCGCGAGATCCTCGCGCTTCAGCCACACATCGGCGCCCCAGCGCGCACCGAGCCTGCGCGCATGTGTCAGCGCGGTCGGCCGTCCGACCCAGTTGCGCAGTTCATCGGCCAGCTCGCGCTGGAAATCGGGCGCACCGAGGTGCACGCGCAGGCCCGCTTCGAGCCGCTCGATCGCGGGGATCAGGGTCTCGGGCACGTAGCGCCCGCCATAGGGACCAAAGCGGCCACGTGCATCCGGAAACTTGCCGGCGATCGAATCCGCCAGCAGCTGCGCGCGCTCGCGCGTGCTCAACGATGTCATGTCAGTTCTCCCGGCCGGCGACACGCGCCGCGGCCACGAATCTTGCGATCATCTCCGCGCTCTTGATGCCCGGCGCACTCTCGACGCCGCTCGACACGTCGACGCCGAACGGCCGCACGGTGCGCACGGCCTCGTCGACATTGCCCGGCGTCAGCCCGCCCGCCAGCACCAGCTCGATGCCGCGGGCACGCAGCTGCGCGGCCTGCGCCCAGTCGGTCACCTCGCCCGCGCCGCTCCTGCCGCCTTCGTACAGTACCCGGCGCGGCAACCGTGCCGGCGCTACGCGGCCCGCGCGCAGCACCGGCAGCCGCTCGAGCGTCGCCGGCAGGTCGAGCGTGGCAAAGTCTTCGCTGTCCGTCTGCAGCACGTCGGGCCGAAATTCGGCCAGCACTGCCGCCAGCTCGGCCTGCGTCGGATGCTGCATCACCGCCACGCAACGTACGCGACCCCGCGCCGGTGCTGCGAGTGCAGTGGCGCGCGCCGGATCGAGCCGTCGCACCGAGGGCGCGAATACGAAGCCGATGGCGTCGACACCTGCCGCGACCGCAGCGTCGACCGCCGCCGTCGTCGTCAGGCCGCAGATCTTCACCCACATCACGGCGCTCGCCGGCGTGCCAGGCGACCGGCCGCCAGCATGTCGGCCAGCAGCGCACCGGGTGCATCCTGCTTCATCAGCGCGCTGCCGATGAGCGCGAGATCGTAGCCGGCCGCCGCGACGCGGGCCGCATCCTGCGCCGAATCGAGGCCACTCTCCGCCACCCGTGGCAGGTGAGCCGGCAGGCGCGCGGCGAGCGCTTCGAGCCGGCCGGGCACCACCTGCAGCGTGGTGAGGTCGCGGCAGTTGAGCCCCACCAGCAGCCTGCCCGCCGCACGGCTCGCCAGGTCGTGCGCCAGGTCGATGTCGGCTTCGTCGAACGCCTCGAGCAACACGAACAGATCGAGCGACGCGGCGGTGGCGAGCAGCGCCTCGATGTCCGCGCGCGGCAGCATGCGCAGGATCACGAGCACGCCACCGGCGCCCGCGACGCGTGCCTCCATGACCTGCCAGGGATCGACCAGGAAATCCTTGCGCATCGCCGGCACCCGCAGCGGCGCGAGCGCGCGCGCTGCCTGCTCCAGATGCCCGAGTGCGCCGTCGAAGCGGCTCGGTTCGGTGAGCACCGACACTGCTGCGGCACCGGCGGTCGCGTAATCACGCACGCGCGTGTCGATGTCGTGCGCAACTGCCGCGCGCAATGCACCGGCGGCCGGTGAGCGCAGCTTCATCTCGGCAATGATGTCGAAGCGCTCGTGCGACAGGATGAGCGGCGGCGGCGGCGGCGAACTGCGCGCACTCGCCTCCATCGCCTCGCGCGGACACGCCGCCAGCGCCGAGCGCACCCGGGCGCGGCTCGCGGCGGCCATCGTCGCGAGAAAGCCGCTCATCGGCGCGACGCTCCGAGCGCCGCGAGCACGCCGCCGGCGCGACCGTCGTCGATCGCGGCCGCGGCCGCGGCAATCCCTTCATCGAGGCTGCGCGCGCTGCCCGCGAGCTCGAGCGCGAGTCCCGCGCCGAGCGTCAGCGCATCGCGCAGGGCGCCGCGCTCCTCGCCCTGCAACGTGCGTCGCAGGGCGGCCGCATTGAATGCCGCGTCCTCGCCGATGAGCGCCGCCGCCGCACAGCGCGCCATGCCGGCCGCGCGCGGATCGCGCGTTGTCTCGACGACGCTGCCCGGTCGCACATCGATCAGCATGAACTCGCCGACCGGGGTCGGCTCATCCCAGCCCTCGGCGCCGTGCACGACAAACGCGCGCTCGATCGCCATGCCGGAGAGTGCGTCGGCCATCAGGCGCGCGACCGGCGCGCTGTATGCGCCGATCAGGTGGAACGCCGGCTCGGCAGGATTCATCAGCGGACCCAGGATATTGAACACCGTGCGCACGCCGAGCGCGGCGCGCACCGGCGCAACCGCCTTCATGGCCGGGTGATAGTAGGGCGCGAACAGGAACGTGAAGCCGCACTGGTCGAGCAACGCGCCCGCGGCCAGTTCATCGAGCGGCAGCGCGAGGCCGAGCGCCTCGAGCACGTCGGCGCTGCCGGTGCGGCTCGACACCGAGCGGTTGCCGTGCTTGACCACGCGCAAGCCGCAGGCGGCCGCGAGCAGCGAACTGCCCGTCGACAGGTTGACGCTGCCCGAGCCGTCGCCGCCGGTGCCCACGATGTCGAGCGTCGGCGCACCCGGGGAGATCGCGGGCCGGCGCGCGAGTGAACGCATCGCGAGCGCAAAGCCGCGCAACTCGCTCGCTGCCACGCCCTTCGCCTGCAGCGTGGCAAGCACTGCGCCCACGATTGCGGGCGGCGCTGCCGCGTCGGTCAATCCGCGCAGCAGTGCGCCGGCGGCGGCCTCGTCGAGGTCCTCGCGATCGATCAGTTTCTGCAGCAGGTCACGCATGGCGGGGCTTGAGGAAATTGGCCATCAGTTGCGGGCCGTCCGGCGTCAGCACGCTCTCGGGATGGAACTGCACGCCCTCGATGTCGAGCCGGCGATGGCGCACGGCCATGATCTCGCCCTGCGCGGTGCGCGCGCTGACCTCGAGCTCGGCCGGAATCCGCTCGGGCGCCGCGATCAGCGAATGATAGCGGCCGACCGTACAGGGCTGCGGCAGGCCCGCGAACAGGCCGCGGCCGTCATGCTCGATTTCGGAGGTCTTGCCGTGCATCAACCGGCCGGCGCGCACGACCTCGCCGCCGAAGGCTGCGACGATCGACTGGTGGCCGAGGCACACGCCGAACACCGGAATCTCGCCCGCGAAGGCGCGGATCATCGCGATCGACACACCGGCGTCCCGCGGCGTGCCCGGGCCCGGCGAGATGCACAGGTGGGTCGGCGCGAGACGACGCGCGGCCTCCACGTCGATCGCGTCGTTGCGAAACACCTGCACGTCCGCGCCGAGCACCATGAACGCCTGCACGAGGTTGTAGGTGAATGAATCGTAGTTGTCGATCAGCAGCAGGCGCGCGCTCACAGCCCCTCCTCCGCCAGCGACAGCGCACGCACGAGCGCGGCGCCCTTGGCGCGGACTTCGTCGTACTCGGCGGCCGGATCACTGTCGGCGACGATGCCGGCGCCGGCCTGGAAGCTGTACTCGTCGCCGTTGAACACGAGGGTGCGGATGGTGATCGCCTGGTCCATGTCGCCCTGTGCGCCGAAATAGCCGATCGTGCCGCCATACAGGCCGCGCCTGACCGGCTCGAGTTCGTCGATCAGCTGCATGGCGCGCACCTTCGGTGCACCGACCAGCGTGCCGGCGGGAAATGCGGCCGCAAAGAGGTCGAACGCGTCGCGCCCCGGTGCCAGCGTGCCCTGCACACCGCTCACCATGTGCATCACATGGCTGTACCGCTCGATCGAACGGTACGGCTCGACGCGCACGCTGCCGGCGCTCGCCACGCGACCGAGGTCGTTGCGCGCGAGATCGACCAGCATCACGTGCTCGGCATTCTCCTTCGGGTCGGCGCGCAACGCCGCTTCATGGGCCGCGTCCTGCTGCGCATCGTCGGACCGGGGGCGCGTACCGGCTATCGGCCGCAGCTCGGCGACACCCGCGGACAGTTTGACCAGCGCCTCGGGCGAGGAGCCGACGACGGTGTGCGCGCCGAGGCGGCTGTAGTACAGGTACGGCGACGGGTTGATCAGGCGCAGCGCGCGGTAGACCTGGAACGGATCGAGATCGTGCCTGCCTGCGAATCGGGCGGACAACACGAGCTGGTAGACATCGCCGGCGGCGATCGCGTCCTTCGCACGGCGCACGCCCTCGATGTAGGCCTCGCGCGTCAGTGACGGCACGGGTTCGCTGTGGCGACCCTGCGCAGCACCATTCGGCAGCCCGCCGCGCAGCGCACGCACGATTTCACGGCGCAGTGACTCGCGCTCGCCGGCCGAACCCGCATGCAACACGGCGATGCCGCGCGTCAGGTGATCGAACACCAGCATCGAACGCGGCGCGACATAGTGCATCAGCGGCACTGCGGGCAGCGCCTGCGCAGGCTGCGACAGGCGCTCGAAATAGCGCACCACGTCGTAGGCGGCGTAGCCCACCAGGCCACCGGCGAGCGGCACGTGCGCGATCTCCGGTTGCGGCCGCGCGGCACGCACCAGCGCCGCGCGCAGGCTGGCGAGCAGCGCATCGCGATCCGCGGGCGCCGGGGTGCGCACGCCGTCGACGTACAGCGCGTCGCTTTCGAGCCGGTACTCCAGGCTGTCGCCGAAGCCGATGAACGAATAGCGGCCGAGGCGCTCGCCGCCCTCGACGCTCTCGAGCAGGAAGCGCGGCTGGAACGCGCCGAGCTTCATGAACGCCGAGACCGGCGTATCGAGATCACCCGCAATGTCGAAAGTCGTCCGCATCCAGGCACCCTGTTGCAAGCCACGCAAAAGAAAAACCCATCGCCGTCAGCGACGGAGATGGGTCTTGCCGTATCGAAACCTGAGAAATCCGGGAGACTAGTCGGTCACGTCAGCGCCCACTCCGTCAGGAGTGTCGCCACCACCAGCAATGAGCCGTGAATACGCGCGATTTCATCTCGGGTCAGTATGGCGGAGCGCGCATCCGAGCGTCAATGGCGCGCCAGCGCCTGAGGACCCCTGCGGGAAACACTTACCGCCGAGGCACCGCAGTGCGGATTACCGGGGCGTGCAAAGGTACAATCGGCGCAATACCCGCAATCCGGAGTAAGCCGTGGGCTTCAGGGAACTCCTCGACGCCTGGCGCACCGGCGGCACGTCGCCGCGCACGCTGACCGAATATGCCGTGCGGCTGCCGCTCGATGACGCCGCCCGACTCGATGCGCTCGCGGAAATGTTCCCGGGCCGCACCCGGGAGCAGCTGATCACCGAACTGCTCGGCAGTGCGCTCGATGAAGTCGTCTCGGCGATGCCTTACGAGCCGGGCAGCAAGGTGATCTCGACCGACGATCAGGGCGACCCGGTCTACGAGGATACCGGGCTCACGCCCCGGCTCATCGATCTCACGCGCAAGCACAAGAAGCGCCTGCAGGCCAGCCTGCCGAAGTCGAAGTAGATGGCCGGCGACTACGAGAAGCTGGGCGTCTTCTACCTGGGGCGACCTTACGATCCGCAGTCGAAGGCGGCCTTGCCCGAGCCCCTGCTGTACGACTCACGCGATCTGACGACGCACGCGGTGTGCGTCGGCATGACCGGCAGCGGCAAGACCGGCCTGTGCCTTGCGCTGCTCGAGGAAGCGGGAATCGACGGTGTGCCCGCGATCTGCATCGACCCCAAGGGCGACCTGACGAACCTGCTGCTCACCTTTCCGCAGCTGGCGCCGGCCGATTTCGAACCCTGGGTCGATCCGGCCGACGCGCAGCGCAAGGGCCAGACCGTGCCGGATTATGCGGCGGCCGTCGCCAGCAACTGGCGCAAGGGCCTTGCCGACTGGGACCAGGCGCCGGAGCGCATCGCGAACCTGCGCTCGCAGGTCGACCTCGCGATCTACACGCCCGGCGCGAACACGGGACTACCGCTGTCGGTCCTGCATTCGCTCGATGCGCCGCCCGCCGCGCTGCGCGATGACGCGAGCGCGCTGCGCGAGCGGGTCAGTGGCGTGGTCGGCGGCCTGCTGAGCCTGGTGGGGCGCGAGGCCGACCCGCTGCAGAGCCGCGAGCACATCCTCCTCGCGAACATCATTGAACACGCATGGCGTGCGGGCACGAACCTCGACCTCGCCGGCCTGATCGCCGCCGTGCAGAAACCGCCCCTGGATCGGGTGGGCGCGCTCGACCTCGAAACCTTCTTTCCGGCGAAGGATCGCACCGGCCTCGCCATGGCGCTCAACAACCTGCTCGCCTCGCCGGGCTTCTCGGCGTGGCTCGCGGGCGAGCCGCTCGACGCGCAGCGCCTGCTGTTCACCCCCGAGGGCAAGCCGCGCATCAGCATCGTCTCGATCGCGCACCTGTCCGATCCCGAGCGCATGTTCGTCGTCACGCTCGTGCTGAACGAACTGATCGGCTGGATGCGCCGCCAGTCGGGCACCTCCTCGCTGCGCGCGCTGCTCTACATGGACGAGATCTTCGGCTACTTCCCGCCGAGCGCGAATCCGCCCTCGAAACCGCCGATGCTCACCCTGCTGAAGCAGGCGCGCGCCTTCGGCGTCGGCTGCGTGCTCGCCACGCAGAACCCGGTCGATCTCGATTACAAAGGCCTCGGCAACACCGGTACCTGGTTCATCGGCCGCCTGCAGACCGAGCGCGACAAGCTGCGCGTACTCGATGGGCTCGAGAGCGCGCTCCCGGGCGGCGCGGCGGGCAGCCGCGCGACGCTCGACAAGCTGATGGGCAGCCTGACCCAGCGCGTATTCCTGATGCGCAATGTGCACGACGATGAGCCGCAGCTGATGCAATCGCGCTGGGCACTGTCCTACCTGCGCGGGCCACTGACCGGCCCCGAGATCTCGCGGCTGATGGCGGATCGCAAGCGTGCGGCTGCGTCGGCCGCCGCGCCAGTGCCCGCTGCCGGCGGGCCAGCTGCTGCGGGGCCGGGTGCGGCACGACCCGGTGCGGCAGAGCCCGTCGCCGCAGGGTCCGCGTCGGCGTCGAGTGCCCGCCCGGCGGTGCCGGCCGACGTGCGCGAGTATTTCGTCACCGCGACGCGCGGCTCCGCCCCGACCGAGTATCGGGCGATGATCCTCGGCACGGCGAAGCTGCACTACGTCGACGCGCGCGCGAAGCTCGACGATTGGCGTACCGTCAGGGTGCTCGCGCCGTTCAACGACTCGGGCGACGACGTTGCCTGGCCGCCCGCCGGCGAAAGCGCGGCGCCCGCGGCGCTCGGCACTGGTCCCGAGGCGGAGGCTGGGTTTGCGGCGCTGCCGGCGGCCGCGCTGCGCGCGTCGAGTTACGCCAGGTGGAGCAAGTCTTTCGCCGCCAGCCTGTATGAGACGGCGCGCGCCGAAATCCACTCCTGCAAGGCGCTGGCGATGAGTTCCGGGCCCGGCGAGAGCGAGGGCGATTTCCGCGCCCGCCTGGTGCACGCCGCGCGCGAGCAGCGCGATGCGGCGGTGGAAAAGGTGCGCGACAAGTTCGCCGCAAAGCGCACGGCGCTTGCCGACCAGGTGCGGCGCGCCGGGGAACGCGTCGAGCGCGAGCGCAGCCAGCTCTCCGAGCGGCGCACCCAGACCGCTGTTTCGGTCGGCTCCGCCGTGCTCGGGGCGCTGTTCGGACGCAAGGCACTCAGCGCCTCGACCGTGGGCCGCGCGGGCACCGCGGCGCGCACCGCATCGCGCGTGGGCCGCGAGCAGCAGGATGTGGCGCGCGCCGAGGAGAACCTCGCCGTGCTCACGCAACGCCTCGCCGACCTCGACGCGGAGTGCGAAGTGGCTCTCGCGGCGGCGGCGGCCGACTTCGACCCGGCTTCGCTCGCGCTCGAGCACCTCACCATCGCGCCCCGCAAGAGCGACATCGCCATCGGCGAGGTGGCGCTCGTATGGGCGCCGTGGCGGCGCGGCGCAGATGGCTTCCCCGCACCGGCCTGGGAGGGCGCCTCGCCCGCGCCGCAATCACCGTGACACGCTCACTACCCCTCATCGCAACACTGGCCGCACTCGCGGCTTGCGCCCGTCCACCGGCGGAGGCGCCTCCGATGGAGACTTCCGTCATGGCCGGCCAGTACCGCGCGACGCTGCGGATTCCGGGCGGTGAATTGCCCTTCGGCTTCGAACTCGTGCGCCTCGGCGATCGCAACATCATGTACCTGCAAAACGGTGCCGAGCGGCTCGCGGTCGAGGACGTCAGGATCACCGGCAATACGCTCGAGGCGCGCATGCCGGGCTACGAGAATCGCATCACTGCCACGGCCGATGGCACGCGCTTGCAGGGCGAGCTGCTGCTGGTCAAGCGCGGTGGCAACAACCAGGTCATTCCGTTCAGCGCCGAGCACGGCGCCATACATCGTTTCTTCGCGACGCCGACCGCGAGCACGGCGGACTTGTCGGGGCGCTGGGCGGTCGCCTTTGTCGAGGCGGATGACAAGACCTCGCCCGGTGTCGCCGAGTTCCAGCAGGAAGGCAGCACGGTGACCGGCACGATCCTCACGCCCACGGGCGATCATCGTTATCTCGCGGGCGAAATGCGCGGCGACGAGTTGTACCTGTCGACGTTCGACGGCGCGCACGCCTACCTGTACCGCGCGCAGCTCGCGGAAGACGGCACGCTCGCCGGCACCTTCTGGTCGGGACTCGCCTGGGAGCAGGCGTTCAGCGCGCATCGCGACGAGGCGGCGACACTGGCGGGCGCGCCGGCCACCGCCGTGCGCAATGCCGACGCCCCACTCGAGTTCACGTTCCCGGATCTCGACGGCCAGCCGGTATCGTTGTCCGACCCCCGTTTCGCGGACAAAGTGGTCGTCATCGCGCTGGCCGGCAGCTGGTGCCCGAACTGCCACGACGAAGCGGCGTTCCTCGCGCCGTGGTACCAGCGCAATCGCGCCCGCGGCCTCGAGGTGATCTCGCTGATGTTCGAGCATTTCGGCGACTTCGAGCAGGCGGCGTCAGCCACGCGGCTGTTTCGCGAGGATCTCGGCATCCAGTACACCACGCTGATCGCCGGCATCTCGGACAAGGATGACGCGGCGAAGAAGCTGCCGCAGCTCGACGCCATCTACGCCTTCCCGACCACGCTGTTCCTCGATCGCTCGGGGCGCGTGCGCCACGTGCACACCGGCTTCGCCGGGCCCGCGACCGGCGAGCATTACAGAGCCTTGACTGCGCAGTTCGATGCCCTGCTCGAACAGCTGCTGGCGGAAGGCTGATGCCCTCCTTCGACGTCGCCTCGGAGATCGACCTGCACGAGCTGACGAACGCCGTCGACCAGGCGAATCGCGAACTGGCGCAGCGCTTCGACTTCCGCGATACCGGCGCGAAGTACGAACTCGAAGGCCACAGCATCACTCTGCATGCGCAGGTCGAGTTCCAGTTGAAGCAGATGCTCGACATCCTGCGCGTCAAGCTCGGCAAGCGCGGCATCGATGTCGCGTCACTCGATGTGAAGGACCCGGAGACGAACCTCGCCGCGGCGCGCCAGCAGGTGGAGCTGCGTCACGGCATCGACCACGAGACGGGCCGCAAGATCACGAAACTCGTCAAGGACTCGAGGCTCAAGGTGCAGTGCGCGATCCAGGGCGACAAGGTGCGCGTCACCGGCAAGCAGCGCGACGACCTGCAGGCGGCGATGGCGCTGCTCAGGAAATCGGAGTTCGACCGGCCGCTGCAGTTCGAGAATTTCCGCGACTGACCCGCCGCCCCGCGGTACGGGTTCAAGCTAGCGCGCGGCGTCGAGGATGCGGCACAGGTTGGCCGTGGCCTCGATCGCCGCCGGCCCCATGCGATCGAGGCGCGGGTCGTCGAATAGGTACAGGCGATTGTTCGCGGTCGCCGCGAGCCGCGGGAACTTCCGCCACTCCCCGATCCACGGAGCCGCCACGGCGCGCGGTGCCGACACGACGATGACGTCCGGATTGCGCGCGATCACCGCCTCGATGCCGAGCGCCGGCGCGGCGACGCCCTGGTCGGCAAAGACGTTGTGCGCGCCGCAGGTCGCGAGCGCATCGGTGACGATGTGCGACCCGCCGATCGAATAGATCGGCCGGTTCCAGACCTGGTAGAGCACTTCGAGCGTTGCGCGTCCCGCGTACTGCGTACGCACTGCCGCCAGCGCGCCGGCGAGTCGCGCGGCGGCCGCATCGGCCACGGCCGACGTGCCGGCGAGGCGCCCGAGTCGCGCCACGCTCGGCGCGATGTCGTCGAGTCGCGTGTAGCGCGTCGCATAGACCGGCAGGCCGAGGCCGCGCACGCGCTCGATGACCAGCGGCGAGGTGATCGCCTCGGTGACGACGATGACGTCCGGTCGCAGCGCAACGAGTCGCTCCATGTCGATCGCCTGCACGTCGCCGATGCGCGGCAGGCGCTGCGCCGCATCGGGTTCGTCGGCGTACTCGATCGTGGCGACGATGCGATCACCGGCACCCGCCGCAAACAGCAGCGCGGTGGCGCCCGGCGCGAGCGCGACGATACGCGCGGCCGGCCGCGCGAGCGCGACCGGCCTGCCAGTATCGTCAGTGATGGAGAAAGCGCCCGGCGCCGCCGCCGCCACGGCTTGTGCCACCAGCAGGCACAAGAACGCGGCGGCGCACAGCGGGCGCAAGCTCAGACGGCGGTGCCGGGCTTGTGCACCCAGACGCTGCACCAGCCATTGGCGGCAACGAGCTTCTTCGGGAAGATGTTGCAGGGACGCCAGGCATCCCCGTCCTTGCCGGTGACCTGCAGGCAATTGGCGCAGTGCTGCCCGGGCTTGTAGTTCGGGTTCTTCTTCGGATCGACCGTCTTGGCGTCGTGTACGTATTTCAGCGCGGCGGCGGTCGGGTCCTTCTCGTCGAGCTTGGGAAAGCTCGCGGCGCCCGCAGGCGCCTGGGCAAACGCGGCAGCGCCCGACAGGCCGGCCGCAGCCGTCACCGTTACGCCAAGCAATTGCCGTCTGGTCAGTCGTTCAGTCTTGTTCATGTCGAGGGGGCTCCAGGGAAACGTTCTTGCAATTTGCAGGCGCGATATTACCGCTTGCCTACCCGGACATTTGCGAATGAGAACCATTCTTCCGCGCGCCAGCCTGATTCGGCGCGAAAAGCGACTTCGATATTGATAACCGTCAATGCCGCGCCGTGCTTCGTGGCGGGCCGTGGCCCGCAGGTTCAGGACGGGTGCTCGGGGCAGCGATGGGATTCGATCGATACGTGCACGATCTGCGGCAGGTGGGCGAGCCTGGCCTTGTACTGCTGCGGAGCGAGCGGCTGTGCGGCGATCAGCGACACGATCGCGGCGTGGCGCCCGGGACCGACGCGCCACAAGTGCAGGTCGGTCACCGTCTCGTCGCCGGTTTCGATCGCGGCGCGCACCGCTTGCGCGAGCGCCGGATCGTCCGCGGCATCGAGCAGCACCTCGCCCGTGGCGCGCATCAGGCCGAGCGCCCAGCGCGCGATCAGTATGGCGCCGGCAATGCCGATCAGCGGATCGAGCCACACCCACCCGAGCGAGCGTCCGAGCACCAGGGCGACGATCGCCGCGACCGATGTCAGCGCATCGGCGATCACGTGCAGGTAAGCCGCGCGCAGATTGAAGTCCGCGCCGCCGATCCCGCGATCATCGCCATGGTCGTGATCATCGCCATGGCCG
>CADEFJ010000054.1 GCA_902826575.1 uncultured Pseudomonadota bacterium
CGGCGTGCGCGACGAGGCCGAGATCCGCGGCCACCGCCGCACCTACATCGGCTCGATGCCCGGCAAGATCCTGCAGAACATGACCAAGGTCGGCGTGCGCAACCCGCTGTTCCTGCTCGACGAGGTCGACAAGATGGGGCAGGACTTCCGCGGCGATCCGTCCTCGGCCCTGCTCGAGGTGCTCGACCCGGAGCAGAACGACACGTTCGTCGATCACTACATCGAGGTCGAGTACGACCTGCTGATCACGAACCGGCTGATCCTGCAGCCGCTCGTCGAGCTGAGCTACCTCGGCAAGAGCGACCCGGAGCGCGGCGTCGTCGCCGGGCTCCAGGCCTTCGAGGCGGGCCTGCGTGTGCGCTACGAGTTCACGCGGCAGTTCGCGCCCTATATCGGTGTCGTGTACTCGCGCGCGCTCGGCAATACCGCCGACCAGCTTGCAGCCGAAGGCGAAGACGACAGCGACACCACCATGGTTGCAGGTATCAGGGCGTGGTTCTGATGGCTAGTCGCCGTAGTGCGCGTACACCGAAGTGCTGCCGTCGGGCGCCACGAGGAAGACGTCATACGGATCGACATGCCCCGACGGGACTTCCATGCCCGGCGAGCCGACGGGCATGGCGGGCACCGTCAGGCCCCTGGCTGACGGCCGCTCGCGCAACAGGCGCTTGATGTCGTCTGCCGGGACATGCCCTTCGACGAAATAGCCGCCCACTTCGGCGGTGTGGCATGAGCCCATGGCCACCGGCACGCCGACCCGCTCCTTGGTCGGCCCGAGGTTGTCGACGTTGTGTACCTCGACCGCAAAACCCGCTTTCTCGAGATGGGTAACCCAGCTGCCGCAGCATCCGCAGCTTTCGGTCTTGTACACCACGGCGTGCAACGCCGGATCGGGCGCGGTTTCGGGCGCGCGGCTGCAGCCGCCCGCGAGCAGCGCGACCACGACCGCAGCGGTTGCCAATCGAAGACCTGGACGTCGTTTCATGGTCGTCATCGTCCCATATCCACGCTGCGCTTGCAGCGCCCGGCGGCTTGATGCAGTGCATCGATCACGGCGAGCACGGCGGGGCTCAGCGTGCCGGTGCGGCGGTAATGCAGCACGATGGGTCGCCGCCAGCAGAAGTCCGGCGCGTCGACCTGGCACAGGATTTCCCGCTCCAGTTCCGTGTCGATCAACTGCCCGGGCAGCACGCTCAGGAAGCTGCCTGCCTGCAAGGCGTGCTTGCAGAACTCGATGGACGTCGTCTCGATCGCTGCCTCGGGCGCGGGCAGGTCCGCTGCCTCGAACGAGCGACGCCACGCCTGTTCGATCTCGCCCAGGTTGCGGCCCATGATCCACGGGTAGCTCGCCAGTTGCGAGGCCGTCACGGATCGGGCGCGCGCCAGCGGATGCGTGATGGTACAGACCACGCGGTATTCATCCTCGAGCAGTACTTCGCGGGTCACGCCTTCTGTGGTCCGATCCTCGTTGTCTATGCACACGAACAGGTCGAGTTCGCCGGCCAGCAGTTCGCCCTCCATGCCCTGCAGGATGCCCGTAAGCACCGCGATCTGGACCTCGGGCTGTTTCGCTGCGAGGCGCATGACCGCTTCGGTCACGAGCTGGGTCGCGGATGCCGGACTTGCGCCGAGGCGCACTCGTCCCGGCTCGGCACGCCGCACGGCGGCGAGCTGCTCGCGAAACGAGGTGGCCTCGACGTCGATACTGCGTGCAAACGGCAGCAGCAGCTGGCCGAATGCCGTCAGGGTCGCCGCCCGCGGATTGCGATCGAGCAGGCGCACGCCGAGTGACTGCTCGAGGGCGTGCACGCTTTTCGACAGCGCCTGCTGCGACCTGCCGAGCATCTGCGCGGCGCGCGAAAAGCTGCCGTGGTCGACCACCGCCAGAAAATGGCGAAGTTGCCGCAATTCCATCTCTTGCTACATCTCCTGGTTGTATGCGAAGTCGCCGGGTTGTTGGCCGAAAGCACCTGCTGCGCGCATGCTTGCCCTGCCCGTACCTCCGGAGGATGTGGATATGGCGAGCCTGGGTAGCGTAACGCGTTGGGACGACGAAGCGGACATTGTGATCGCAGGCTACGGCATCGCCGGGGCCGCCGCGGCGATCGAGGCCCATGATGCCGATCCGCACGCCGACATCCTCGTGCTCGAGAAGATGCCCGAGCACTTGCAGGGTGGCAACAGCCGCGCCGCCGGCCAGTCGCTGCTGATCTCGAAGAATGTCGAGGCGCTCAAGAACTACCAGCGACGCATGAGCGAATCGAACCCGATTCCGGAGGACATGCTGTCCGCGTGGGCAGAGCGTATGTGTGCGCTCGAGCCTTACATCCAGGAGCGCGCGCGCGATGCCGGCGCGCAATATATCCATGGCGCGGGCTGGAGCGATCGCGCTGCGATCCTCGAGTTCCCGGAGCTCGGCGCCACCGAGGCTGTCGCCCATACCGCTACCATCCTGCCGATCCCGAGCGGCGTGTGGCTCACGTTCAAGGCCTGTGTCGAGAAACGCGCGCGGATCCGCCGCGCGTTCGAGTCCCCGATCGTCGATCTGGTGCAGGATCCGGATACGCTCGAGGTATTTGGCGTCATCGCCGTGCGCGGCGGCAAGCGTGTCGCCATCCGCGCGCGTCGTGCGGTGATCATGGCGACGGGCGGGTACGAGAACAGTCTCGAGATGCAGCGCGACTATTACGGCTTTGCCAGCGCGCACCCCTTTGGTACACCGGGCAACACGGGCGATGGTGTCAAGATCCTGCAGAAGGCGGGCGCCGATCTCTGGCACATGCGCAACCAGGGCCAGTCGGGTGGCGTGTGGCCGGGCTTTTCATACCCCGGTCACCCTACCGCGTTCATGCGCCAGTTCTTCTTCCAGTCCTTCAGCTGGATCGACATCGGCGGCACCGGCGAGCGCTTCTGCGATGAGACCGGCGAGTGGCAGCTGACGCACTACAAGCAGAAGGTGCACGGCGAATGGGTCGACCTGCCGCACCAGCGCGTCGGCCGGATGCACATGCTGTTCGACGAGAACACGCGCCTCCACAACAAGCTCATCACGAATGTCATGACCTGGAATGCGGTCGCGCACAACTACGAGTGGAGTGACGACAACAGCGCCGAAATCGACAAGGGCTGGATCGTGAAGGCCGACTCGATCGGCGAACTCGCCAAGGCGATCGGTCGCGACCCCGCGGTCGTCGAGGCGACCGTCCGGCGCTACAACGACGCCTGCGCCAAGGGCAAGGACGATGAATTCGGCCGACGGCCCGTCACGTTGCAGCCGCTTGCCGCGCCGCCCTATTACGCCATCGAAGTGGTGCCGGCGATCGTGTGCACCAGTGGTGGAGGACGGCGCAACATCGAGTCGGAAGTGCTTGATCAGGCTGGCAAAGCCATTCCCCGGCTCTACGAGGCCGGTGAACTGGGCTCGATGTTCTCGAACCTCTATCAGAACGGCTCGTATCTCACTGAAGCGATGATCTCCGGGCGCGCGGCAGGCGGTAATGCCGTGCGGCTGGCACCCTCGAGCATCTGAGAGATTAATTATTAAATATCAGTGTTTTAAGACAGGATTCTAATGTTTTAGATAGCGCATTTGCGGCGCGCGGCCGCAATTCGGCTCCAGATTACGTTGCCTTTCAAATCCAGCGCGCTATATTTCAGGTCTAGCTCGTTGATAAGTAATACAACGTCCTCGGGGGACTAATGAGCATCGTGATGGACCAGATACAGCGCGCGGCCCTGACACTCACCTGCACCGGGCCGCTGAAAGAACGTCTGGCATCGGCTTATCGTGACCATCTCGCATCGATAGAAAGCGCGGACCTGCCGCGCGATCTCGCGGAGGACCTGATTGCCGTGCGCCGCGCGATGCTCCGCGAGCGTCCGCTGTGCCGCAATGAGGATGCAGTGCAGGCGACCGTGCGCAAGATGTCGAATGAGGAAGCCACGGAACTTGCCGGCCGCGTGGTGATGCTGTTTGGCGCGATGTGCGGTCAGTCGCAGCATTCGCACAAGGGCGCCGCATCGAACGGCGCGGTCGTGCACATCAATCGAGCTTGAATTCGATCACGTCCCAGCGCGCCGTGTCTTCGTGGCGCGCCTGCTGACGAATCGCATCGACCAGCGCCCGCTCATCCCAGTCGACCACGACATTCGCGAGGTCCGAAAGGGCCTTGGGCAGTGGCGCGTCGGCCCCGAAATACTTCAGCAGGACCACCGGCTTGCTGCTCGCCTGTGCGAACAGGGCCTGGAACGTGATCAGGTCCTGGTGCTTTGCATATAGCGACGGCAGCAGGATTGCGACCTCCGCTGCCCTGATCTGGCCCCGCAAGTCCTCGCGCAGCGCCTCCTTGTCACCCGCAGGCAGGTGTTCAGGCGTGGCGGTGTTCTTGTAGAAGAAGTTTCGGGCGCTCTCGAGGAACTCGAACACGCGCAGGTAGTCGTCGGAAGGCTCCCAAACGTGGGAGACGAACACGCGTATGGGGTCAGCTTGCGACATGAGTCAAAGTGTACCCGACCCGGCCGGCGATACGCTCGCCCATGCGCCACGACGCCGATAAACTGCAGCTTGCTGCATTTGCCGGGACCTTGCATTGAGACTGCTCGTTTACAATATCCGCTACGCCACCGGGACCGGCCCCACCTTCCATCTGCCATTGCCGGGGGCAGGTTACCTGCGCAGCAACCCGCGCGTGCTGCGCGACATCACCCAGTTCGTGCGCGCCGAGAAGCCCGATGTCGTGGGCCTCATCGAAGTCGACACCGGCTCGATCCGTTCCGGCATGGTCAACCAGGCGAGCTCCATCGCCAAGGAACTCGGGCATTACACGACGTACCAGAGCAAATACAGCGCGGGTTCGCTGAACCAGTTCATGCCGGTGGTGCGCAAGCAGGCCAATGCCTTCCTCGCCGCGCCGCACGTCGCCGGCGAGCGCTTCCATTATTTCGACACCGGCATCAAGCGCCTCATCATTGAACTCGAGCTCGATGATGTATGCGTGTTTCTCGTGCACCTTTCGCTGAAGTTCCGCCACCGCCAGTATCAGTTGCGCTCGCTGCACGACCTGATCATCCGCTCCCACAAGCCGGTGATCGTGGCGGGCGACTTCAACACCTTCTGGGGCACGCACGAAATCTACCTGTTCATGCGCGCGGCGGGGCTCGTCAGCGCCAACACGCTCGGCCTGCCCTCATTCCCGTCGCGCAATCCGCGCGCCGAGCTCGATTTCATCCTCGTCAGCCGGGAAATCGAGGTGAGCGATTTCCGGGTGCCGGACGTACGCTTCTCCGATCACCGCCCGATTGTCTGCGATTTCAACGTAAGGACCACCCGAGATGCCCGACACCCCGTGCTGGACCCTGCAGCGTGACGCCGAGGGTCTCGCCACACTGATCATCGACAAGCCCGGTGCGTCGGCCAATGTGTTGTCGCGCGCGGTGCTCGAGGAACTCGACGGGCTGCTTGGCCAGCTTGCGGCGTCACCGCCCAGGGCGCTCGTGGTGCGCTCGGGCAAGGCCAGCGGGTTCATCGCCGGTGCCGACATCAACGAGTTCGTCGGCCTCAAGGGTCTCGAGGAGGCCTACGCGCTGATCCGTGGCGGCCAGCAGGTGATCGACAAGCTCGCCGCGCTCCCCTGCCCCACCGTGGCGGCGATCCACGGCTTCGCGCTCGGCGGCGGCCTCGAACTTGCGCTCGCGTGCCGCTATCGGGTCGCCGCCGACGACGACAAGCTCTCGCTCGGACTGCCGGAGGTGCAACTCGGCATCCACCCGGGCTTCGGCGGCACCGTGCGCTCCGTGCGCCTGGTGGGGGCGCAGCAGGCACTCGAGCTGATGCTTACCGGCAAGCCGGTGCGGGGCGCGAAGGCCTTGCGCATGGGCCTCGTCGACCGGCTCGTGCCGCGCCTGGAGCTCGATGCGGCGGCGCATGCGATCGCGCTGCACCCGCCGGCGCCGCGACGGGCGCCGCTCGCCGCGCGCGCGTTGTCGTGGCCACCCGTACGACCGCTCGTGAAGCCGGCCCTCGTGAAGCAGGTGGCCGCGCGCGCGCGTCGGGATCACTACCCGGCGCCGTACGCCATCATCGACCTGTGGGCGAAGCACGGTGCGCGGGGCGCGGCGGCCTTCGAGGCCGAGGCACGCTCGATCGCCGGGCTGTTCCTCACCAGCACGTCGCGCAATCTCGTGCGCGTGTTCTTCATGCAGGACCGGCTGAAGGCGCTGGGAGGACGCCCGCCGCAGGAACTGCGCCACGTGCATGTGATCGGCGCGGGTGTCATGGGCGGCGACATCGCCGCCTGGTGCGCCCTGCGTGGCTTCGAGGTCACCCTGCAGGACCGCGAGATCAAGTACATCGAGCCGGCATTGGCGCGCGCACGCACCTACTTCGAAAAGCGACTGAAGGACGAGGCCAAGGTCGCGGCCACGCTCGCAAGGCTGCGTGCGGATATCGCCGGCGACGGCGTGCCGCGGGCCGACGTCGTCATCGAGGCCATCTACGAGAACCTGGCCGCCAAGCGCGAACTGTTCGCGAGCCTCGAGCCGCGCCTGAAGCCTGGCGCACTTCTCGCCACCAATACCTCGAGCATCAAGCTCGAGCAACTCGCGCAGCAACTGGCCGATCCCGGCCGGCTGGTGGGCCTGCACTTCTTCAACCCGGTGGCGCAGATGCCGCTCGTTGAAATCGTGAGCAGCGACGGCACGCGCGCCGAGGTCGCGAAGGTCGCGCTGGCGTTCGCGCGCAAGATAGACAAGCTGCCCCTGCCCTGTCGCAGCGCGCCCGGTTTCGTCGTGAATCGTGTACTGACGCCCTATCTGCAGGAGGCGATGCTGGCGCTCGAGGAGGGTGTGCCGGCAGCACTGATCGACAAGGCGGCGGTCGACTTCGGCATGCCGATGGGACCCATCGAACTCGCCGACATCGTCGGCCTCGATGTCAGCGAACACGTCGGCGTGATCATCGCGCAGGAGCTCGGCCGCACGGCGCCGTCGCTGCCCACGCTCGCCAGGCATCTGGCCGCGAAGGAACTCGGGCGCAAGAGCGGGCGCGGGTTCTACGAATGGCGGGATGGCAAGGCGGTGAAGCCCGATCCGGGTAGCACCACTGTCCCCGCCGACCTGAGCGATCGCATGATGCTCGCGCTGGTGAACGAATGTGTGGCAGTGCTGCGCGAGGGCACGGTGGCAGATGCCGACTTGCTCGACGCAGGCATCATTTTCGGCACCGGCTTCGCGCCGTTCCGTGGCGGGCCGCTTGCCTATGCGCGCGCGCGTGGCACGCGCGAGGTCGTGAGCCGGCTCGAATCGCTCGCTGCACGACATGGCGCGCGTTTTGCGCCGGATGCAGGCTGGCGCGCGCTCGATGGACCCGGCAAGGCGTGAACTGCGTACCGAAGCCTGAAAATCACTGTGTTACGATTCACATGGCAGCGATGCACCATAATGCATCGCTGATCGAAAGGTAATGTCACAGGATCAAGGCCGACCAGCGACCGTTCCGTTGCTCAAGTCCTTTGCGCCCCTCGAGGGCATGAAGGCCGAGAACGTGCACGCGCTCGCCAAGAAGATCCAGGTGCGGACCATGGATGCGGGCCGCGTGCTGTTCAAGGAGGGCGAGTCCGACAAGCGCACCTTCTGGCTGGTGAAAGGCATGGTGGAGCTGCGCGCCGGCGATCGCACCGCCGCCATGATCAAGGCAGGCACACCCGAAGCGCGCAATCCCCTCACTCCGGGCCAGCCGCGCAAGTACACGGCACGCGCGGTCGACCAGATCGAGTACCTCTCGATCGACAGCGAACTGCTCGACGTCATGATTACCTGGGACCAGACCGGCAGCTACGAGGTGTCGGAGCTGCAGGCAGATCTCGATGGTGGCGGCAACGCCGACGACTGGATGACGACGCTGCTGTCGACCAAGTCGTTCCATCGCATTCCGCCGGCCAATATCCAGGCGATCTTCATGCGCATGCAGCGCCAGACCTATCGCGCCGGTGAGGTCGTCATCAAGCAGGGTGACGAAGGCGATTTCTTCTACGCGATCGTCAAGGGCCGCTGCCAGGTCACGCGCGAGACCCCGCTCAACAAGGACGGCATCAAGCTGGCCGAACTCGGCGTCGGCGACACGTTTGGCGAAGAGGCGTTGATTGCGGAGGCGAAACGCAATGCGACGGTCACGATGCTGACCGACGGCGTGCTGATGCGCCTGAACAAGCAGGACTTCCGCGAGCTGATGAACGAGCCCCTGCTGCAGTGGAAGACCGACGAGCAGGCGCGCGAAATCGTGGCCCAGGGCGGCAAATGGCTCGACGTGCGCCTGCCGTCCGAGTACCAGAACCTGCGCATCGAGGATTCGATCAACATACCGCTCTACTTCATCCGCATGAAGCTGGGCACACTCGATCGCGGCACGAAATATGTGGTCGTTTGCGATACCGGGCGGCGCAGCTCCGCCGCGGCCTTCATCCTGGTCGAGCGTGGATTCGATGCCTATGTGCTGAAGGGCGGTCTCACGAGCACCGACCTCGGCCTGCGTCCGCCAGCCTGAGCCGGCCGCGCTACATGGTGTGAGTGGCTTTGTCGCCGGACAGCGCGCCGGCGAGGTAGGTTTCGATCTTCTTCTGCGTCTGGCCGCGGTCCTGGTCGCTGAACTGCACGCCGATGCCGGCGGTGCGCTTGCCCTGCGCGCCCTTCGGCGTCACCCAGATGACGCGACCCGCGACCGGCAGCTTCTCGTCCTCGCCCATCAGGTTGAGCAACATGAACACTTCGTCGCCGAGGCGGTAATTGCTGTTGGTCGGAATGAACAGCCCGCCGTTGTTCACGAACGGCATGTAGGCCAGGTACAGCGCGCTCTTGTCCTTGATGGTGAGCGTCAGCAGGCCGGGCTTGCTCGTTCCGGTGCGCGATGCGGGATCCTTCATCCGAAGTCAGCTGCCTCTCATTGCGATCGGGTCACACTGCCCGCTTGCCCACCGGCAGCCAGGCGCCACAGCCATGTTTCGAGTGCCACCGACTTGTTGAGCGGTGTATCGATCTCGCGTCGCAGCTCACGCAACGCGTCGAGCAACCCGAAGTGCCACGCTATATTCCCGTTTGGTGCCGTGGCTGACAAGCGAATTCGCTCGGTGAGCCACGCCTCCAGGCAGGCCAACCGCAGGGCGAATTCGTCCCGGGACCAGCGTTCCGCGAGCTGCGCGGGGTCGCCTGCCCCACGCTCCACGTCCGCCACGGCACGTTCAGTCTCGGTGGCCATGTGGGCTACCGCGTCCGCCCGGGCCTCGAGCAGCGTAAGTGGCGCATCGCCGAGGACCGCCGCGGCTCGTGCCAGGTCGCCGGAGTGGCCGCGCGCAGTGAGCCATCCAAGGGTTGCCGCGCGCGCCGGTGCGGTGACCCGCAGGCGCGTGCAGCGGCTGCGAATGGTGGCCGGCAGGCGCGATGGCGAAGTACAGATGAGCGCGATGAGCGTACGCGGCGGCGGCTCCTCGAGCGTTTTGAGCAAGGCGTTGGCGGCATTCGGGTTGAGCGCATCGGCAGGGGTGACGATGCCGATCCGATGCCCGCCGCCGTGGCTCGTCAGCACCAGGTCCGCAAGGAAGGCGCGCGTGTCCTCGACCCGGATCTGCCTGGAGTCACCCGTCGGATGCAGTGTGAAAACGTCCGGATGCTGGTGCGCCGCGCAATTGCGGCAGTCGATGCATTCCATGCAGGGGGCAGGCTCGTGCCGGCACAGCAGCAGCTGGGTTGCCCATTCCGCGAGTATCTCCCCGCCACAGCCCGGGTCGGCATGTATCAGCAGCGCAGCCCCGAGCCGGCCGGATGCGTGCGCACGACGCAGCGCCGTCATTGCCGGTGCGAGCCAGAAGCAATCCGTGGCGTCGATCCGGGGCTGCTCGATTGCGGGCACGTCACGCTCGCTCATGAGAGCAGCGCCATGACGGCTGTCGAGGCGGCTGCCTTCACCGCATCGAGGGGCTGCGAGGCGTCTACGCAGCGCACGCGCGCCGGTTCGGCACGTGCGACCTCGAGGTAGCGCGTGCGCACGCGCTCGAAGAATGCGACGCTCTCCTCCCCGATGCGATCCTTCGCGCCGCGACGTGCCGCGGCCCGCTCGAGTCCCAGTGCAACCGGCAGGTCGAACAGCAACGTCAGGTCGGGATTCACGTCCGGGTGCACCGCGGTGGCGAGTGATTCGATCAGCGAGTCCGCAACGCCCCGCCCGCCGCCCTGGTAGGCACGCGTGGCATCGGTGTAGCGATCGCACAATATCCACTCGCCGCGCTCGAGCGCCGGGCGGATCAGGTTGTCCACGTGCAAGCGACGGGCGGCGAACATCAGCAGGGTTTCCGCCTCGGCGGAAACCGGCTCTTCACCGCGTTCCAGCACCAGGGCGCGTATGCGCTCGGCGAGTGGCGTGCCGCCGGGCTCGCGCGTCAGGCGCACCGCTACGCCCCGCAGTTCAAGTTGCGCGCGCAAGTACGTGGCGAGCGTCGACTTGCCCGCGCCCTCGATACCTTCGAGTGTGATCAGTCTTCCGCGACCCACACTTGCCCTTCCGCTCACTTGGGCGCCGCAGGAGGCGCGGCGCGCAGGCGCGCAAGATAACGCGCCACCGCGGCATTGTGTTCGGCGAGCGTCTTCGAGAAGGCGTGTGAACCGTCGCCGAGCCCCGTCGCCACGAAGTACACCTCACCCGTCTCGTCGGGCTGGACCGCAGCGAGAATCGCCTCGCGGCCCGGCAGCGCGATGGGCGTTGGCGGCAGGCCCGCACGCGTGTAGGTGTTGTAGGGCGTGTCCGCCGTCAGATCGCGCCGGCGGATGTCGCCGTCGAAGCCCTCGCCCATGCCGTAGATCACTGTCGGGTCGGTCTGCAGCCGCATGCCCTTGCGCAGGCGGGTCGTGAATACGCCGGCGATGCGCGCTCGCTCGCTGGCGAGCGCCGTTTCCTTCTCGACGATCGAAGCGAGGGTCAGCGCCTCGTCGGCCGTGTGTATCGGCAGATCCGCGTGCCTCGTATCCCAGGCAGCCGCGAGCGTGCGTGCGAGCGTGTCGTAGGCGAGCTGGTAAATCTCGCGATCGGTCGTGCCGTCGGCAAATCGATAGGTGTCCGGAAAGAATCGCCCCTCGGGATGCTGGCCGGGGTGGCCCAGCGCCGCCATGATCGCCTCGGCGCGCTCGCCCTTCAGCGTGTGCTTGATGCGCGGATGCGCATCGAGGGCGCGGCGCATCTGGGCAAAGGTCCAGCCCTCGACGACGGTCAATTGTTCGAGCACGACGCGCCCGGAATGCAACAGGTCGACGATGTCGCGCGGTGAGGCGTGCGCCGGCAGGTCGTAATTGCCCGCTTTCGGGGCGAGCGGCTCGCGCCGCAGGCGCAGGTACCACTCGACCGCCTGGGCGTGGCGAAGCGCGCCCTGCCCTTCGATCTGTTGCAAAGTGGCCCGCAGGCTGCGACCCGGATAGACATGAACGCGCACGACTTCGGCATGCGGCCCAGGCTCGTGCATCAGGCGATTCACCCATGCATGGGCGAGCAACGCTGCGGCCGCGGCGAGCGTGAACAGCAACACCAGCGCCGTGCGCATCCTACGCATCCCGCACCTCCCGGCCCGCTTGCCGGATCCGCTCCTGCAGTGGCGCGGTCCATGCGTGCACGGCGACCTCGCGGCCCGCGAGCTCGCCGACCGGCCATGCACCGACACGTGCATTGGTGATCCAGGCGCCCTCGGCACTCGCAATGTCGCCCGTGCCGATCTCGCGCTCGACCACGGCGAGGCCCAGGCCCGCGGCGGCCCGCAGCAGCTCGCCGCGCATTACGCCAGTCACCACACAGGACAGCGCCGGCGGTGTCACGATCCGGTTGCCCGCCACCAGGAACAGGTTGGTCATGCTTCCACCCACGATACGGTCATCATCGGTGCAAAGCAGGACTTCGTCGAGTCCGCGCCGGCGAGCCTCGGTCTGCGCGAGGACCTGCTCGAGCCGGTTCAGATGCTTGATGCCCTGTAGTAGCGGCTGGTGCGCCACGCGCTGCGTGGCTCGCGCCACGCGTGCCGGTGCGGGCAGAAGGTCCGGCCCGCCCTCCCAGGCATGCGCAAGTATGATGCGCCGCGCCGTCTCGCCGCCGCGGATGGCGTAGCCGCGGGCCAGGGCCGAACCGCGCGTCACCATCAGCTTGACGATCACGTGCGGAGCAAGCGCTGCGGCCTGCGCCACCTCGGTGCGCAGCACAGCCTCATCTGGCATCGGGATCGACAGCACCGCGCAGCCGCGCGCGAGACGCGCCAGGTGGGCAGCAAGAAACCGCGGTCGGCCACCACTCGCCGCGATGGTTTCGAACAGGCCGTCGCCGTAGTGCAGGCCCCGATCGTCGATGGCAATCGAGCTGGCGACGCGGCCGTCCACCCAGGCACCGAGCATCAGCTGTCCACCAGTGCGGCAAGCAGGCCACGCGCCTTGGCACGCGTCTCGTCGAGCTCGCGTGCTGCTTCGGAATCGGCCACGATGCCGGCGCCCGCCCGCGCTTCGAGTCGGCCATCCGCCAGCGTGAGCGTGCGGATCAGGATGTTGAAATCGGCGTCGCCATTGGCGGCGATCCAGCCGAGCGAGCCGGTGTAGGCATCGCGGCCGGCCCCTTCGAGCGCGGCAATGATCTCCATGCAGCGCACCTTCGGCACGCCGGTGATCGTGCCGCCGGGGAATACCGCCCGCAGGGCATCCACGACGGTCACGTCGTCGCGCAACGTGCCGCGCACGTTGGAGACGATGTGATGCACGTGCGCATAACTCTCCACGACCATGAACTCGTCGACGCGCACACTGCCGGCCTTGCAGATGCGCCCCAGGTCGTTGCGCTCGAGATCGATCAGCATGACGTGCTCGGCCCGCTCCTTCGGGTGCGCCGCGAGCGCTGCCGCCTCGGTGCTGTCCTCGCCTGGCAGCCGGCTGCGCGGACGTGTGCCGGCGATCGGGCGCGTGCTCGCCTCCCGCGCGACAAGCTGGATCAGGCGCTCGGGAGACGAGCTGAGGATGTCCATGCCACGCAGTCGCGCGAAGGCGGCGAACGGCGCGGGATTGGCCGCGCATAGCCGCTCGTATAGTGCGTATGCGTCGCTGCCCGGCCAGGGCGCGCGCCACCACCGCGACAGGTTCGCCTGGTAGATGTCGCCCGCGCGGATGTGCTCCTGGGCTTGCGCCACGCGCTCGATGAAGCGCTCCGGCGGCTCCTCTTCGACCGTGATCGCTTCTGTTGCGCCCGGCCCTGTCGCCGCCGGGGGCGCACCCACCGCAGCCGAACGCGCCAATGCCTCGATCCCCGGCAGCAGGGCCTCGCTGCCGGGTGCCACGACGGCCTCGATTGCGCCGCTTGCAAGGTCGTGCTCCACGGCCCCGCGTACCCGCAAGGCCAGCGCGCGCCACGGCAATGAGCCGCGCGGGAGCCGCAGCCGCGGCTCGATCTCCTGCGCCATTTCGTAGCCGAGATACACGACCCAGCCACCCGCGACGCCGCAGCCGTCCGGCGCCTCCACATGCACGCTCCGCCACCACTCGTCGAGTGCTGCCAGGAAGCCACCCGAGCGGCCCTGTGCGCCGACTGCGGCCGGCACATCGCCTTCAACGACGAGCCTGCCTTCGCGGTCGAGCCCGAGCAGGCCGCAGGGCATGGCCGCCAGCACCGAGCGCGAGCCCGCGGCGGCGCTGTCGAACAGTACGGGAAAGAGGTCGGGGCGCTCGCCGACGAGGCGGCGCAGGGTGGCCGGCGGGATGTCGAGCCGCCGACGCGTCTCGCGCTGTGGCATGGGCCGGGAGGCCGCTTTCAGCCCTTGAAGCGGCGAAAAACGACGGTGCCGTTCGTGCCGCCGAAGCCGAACGAATTCGACGCCGATATCTCGATCGGCATGCGGCGCGCCTCGTTCGGCACGTAGTCGAGGTCGCAGTCGGGGTCCGGCGTCTGGAGGTTGATCGTCGGCGGCGCCACGTTGTCGCGGATTGCGAGCACCGAGAAGATGCTCTCGGCGACACCGGCTGCGCCGAGCAGATGCCCGGTCATCGATTTCGTGGAGCTAACGGCCAGCTTCGCGGCATGATCGCCGAACGCGTGCTTGATCGCGACGGTCTCGGCGATATCACCGAGCGGCGTCGAGGTGGCATGCGCATTGAGGTATTGCACGGCGTCGGGCGCAATCTTCGCATCACGCAATGCATTGACCATCGCAATGCGCGCGCCGCGGCCATCTTCCGGCGGGGCGGTGATGTGGTAGGCGTCACCGCTCATGCCAAAGCCGATGATCTCGGCATGGATGTGCGCACCGCGCGCCCTGGCGTGTTCGAGATCCTCGAGGATCATCGCGCCGCCACCGTCGCCCATGACGAAGCCGTCGCGGTCGCGATCCCACGGGCGGCTCGCACCGGCAGGATCGTCGTTGCGCTCCGACAGCGCCTTCGCCTGGCCGAAACCGGCCAGCGCGGTCGGCGTGCTGGCGTGCTCGGCGCCACCGGCAATCATGATGTCGGCATCCCCGTACTGGATCATGCGCATCGCGAGCCCGAGCGCATGCGCTGAACTCGTGCACGCGGACACGACCGCCAGATTCGGCCCGTTGAGCCCAAAGCGGATCGACAGATGCCCGGCGATCATGTTGATGATCGTGCTCGGGATATAGAACGGGGAAATCTTGCGCGGGTTCCTGGTCGTCGCCCAGGTGCCGATCTCGCGCTCCATGCCTTCGAGCCCGCCGATACCGGAGCCCATGATCACGCCGCTGCGCGTCGGGTCTTCCCGGGAGAAATCGAGGCCGGAATCCGTGACGGCCTGGACACCCGCCGCGACCCCGTAGTGCATGAACGGGTCCATGCGGCGCGCTTCCTTGGGCGCCAGATAGGCGGTCAGGTCGAAGCCGCGCACCTCACCCGCGAACCGGGTCCCGAAGGCGGACGCATCGAAGCGTGTGATCGGGGCAATGCCGCTTTCACCCGCAAGCACCGCGGCCCAGGCGCTATCAACGGTGCTCCCGACAGGAGAAACGATTCCGATTCCGGTGACGACGACGCGGCGATTACCCACGCAAACCTTTCGCACCTCGTGCAGCGGGCGGAACTGGAAGGCGCCGGCGGACCGGCGCCACGGGCATTACGATTTACGGCGCTCGTTGATGTAGTCGATGGCCTGCTGAACGGTGGTGATCTTCTCGGCGTCCTCGTCCGGAATTTCGATTTCGAACTCCTCTTCGAGCGCCATGACCAGCTCCACCGTGTCGAGCGAATCGGCGCCGAGATCGTCGACGAACGACGCATCGCTCGTGACCTGCTCCGCCTTGACGCCCAGCTGCTCTGCAACGATGGCTTTTACTTGCTGTTCAACAGTACTCATCTCAGTGATGTCCTCGTGACTTATCTTTGGTATGGGCCGCCGGTCGCGCCGGTCGAACGGGCGCGGTATTGTAGGGGAAGCCCTCTGCGCCCGCCACCTGTACTCGTTGCGAGTACTTGTTTTTCCAGACAAAACATGCTTTTGCCCCCGCGGCGCGCGTGGCGCGGAAGCCTCAGGCCATGTACATCCCGCCATTTACGTGCAGTGTCTCGCCGGTAATGTAGGCCGCCGCGGGCGAGCACAGGAACGTGACCGCCGCGGCAATGTCTGCCGCCGCGCCGAGCCGCGCCATCGGAATCTGGGCGAGCAACGCGCCGCGCTGCTCTTCATTGAGGCTGCGGGTCATGTCGGTGTCGATGAATCCGGGCGCCACGGCGTTGACGGTGATGCCGCGGCTCGCCACTTCCTTCGCGAGCGACTTGGTGAAGCCGAGCAGTCCTGCCTTGGCGGCTGCATAGTTCACCTGGCCCGGATTGCCGGTGAGCGCAACGATCGACGTCAGGTTCACGATCCGGCCCCGCCGCTCCTTCATCATGCGCTTGAGGCAGGCCTTGCTCAGGCGGAAAACTGACGTGAGATTCGTCGCGAGCACGCTGTCCCAGTCGTCCTGCTTCATGCGCAGCAGCAGCGTGTCGCGCGTGATCGCGGCGTTGTTGACGAGGATCGTGGGCATCTCGCCCATCGAGTCGAGTTCGGCCAGGAGCGCGTCGATCGACGCGGCGCTGCCCACATCGAGGATCGCACCGCGACCGCGCTGTCCGGCGGCGGCAAGATCCGCCGTGAATCTCGCGGCGCCTTCCGCCGAGGTCGAGGTACCGATCACAGTCGCGCCGGCAGCAGCGAGTGCGCTGGCGATCGCGCGACCGATCCCGCGGGAAGCGCCCGTGACGAGCGCAGTGTCGTTCTCGAACATGTTCACTCCCCTTGAATCGCGGCGCGTGCCGCATCGATCGACGCGGGATCCTCGAGCGCATGGAACGCGAGGCCGGGCGTGCGTTCGATGCGGCGATTGAGGCTCGTCAGCACCTTGCCCGGACCGCATTCGACGAGGGTCGTCATGCCGGCCGCGATCAGCGCGCGCACGGTCGTGGTCCATTGCACCGGGCTCGCGAGCTGCCTGACGAGAATCGCACGAATCCCGTCCGGGTCATCGTGGCGCCTCGCATCGACAGCGCTGTAGTACGGAATGCGCGGCGGTGCGATCGCCACCTGTTCGAGGCGTTCGCGCAGGCGCTGTGCCGCGCCCTGCATCAGGCTGCTGTGCGAAGGCACGCTGACTGGCAGCAACACCGCGCGCTTGGCGCCTCGCGCCTTCGCGGCCTCGATGGCCCGGGCCACCGCGGCACTCTCGCCGGCAATGACGACTTGTCCGGGGGAGTTGTAGTTGACCGGCTCGACCACCGCACCCTGGGCGGCTTCCCGGCAGGCTGCCTCGATGTCGCCATCTTCGAGGCCCAGCACGGCGGCCATGGCGCCGCTGCCGAGCGGCACGGCTTCCTGCATCACGCGACCGCGAAACTGCACGAGTTCGGCGGCGGCGGCGAAGTCGAGCGCGCCTGCCGCCACGAGTGCGGTGAATTCCCCGAGGCTGTGGCCCGACACGGCATCCGGCGCTGCCCCACCATGTGCCCGCCACGCCTGCAGCGTTGCGATGCCGGCCGCAAGCATGGCCGGCTGCGTGTATTCGGTCGCGTTCAGCCGCTCGGCCGGACCCTCCGCAACGAGCGACCAGAGATCGTAGCCGAGCGCGCTGGATGCGATGTCGAAGGTCTTGCGCACGCCGGGCTCGACTGCGGCGAGAGCGCCCAGCATGCCAATCGACTGCGAACCCTGGCCTGGAAAGACGAACGCGATTCCCATGAGGCGTCCTGTGGTGTCGGGGCGCGGATTATAGCGGCTCACGTCGCGAGGGCAGGCAAAGCGCGACGGCGAGTCCGCCGATCGCGCCATACAGGTGCGCCTGCACGACCACCGGGGCGCCCCCTGCAAAGGGCAGCGGCATGAATTGCTCGATCAGCAGTTTCCCTGCCAGCACGACTGCGAGTACCCAACCGTCGACTTCGCGGCGGCGCAGGCGTGCCAGTGCGCCGGCGACCATGGCACCGTGCAGCCAGCCTGAAGCGCCGACATACCACTCGATTTGCGGCGCACCGAACCACAGTCCCGCATCGATCGCCAGCATCGAGACCACGACGATGAAGAGCCAGTGTGCCGGGCGATACTCCCGGGCGAACAGCGCCCAGACGAGCGCAAGGCCCGCGGCATTCAGCAGTGCGTGTCGCAAGTCGAGATGCACCCAGTGCGCGCTTGCGAGTCGCCAAACCTCGCCCGCTGCGATCCCGCTGCGCTCATAGCGCCACCCGAGGCGGACGGCGTCGCCGGCGAACTCCGGCAGCAGCAGCGACGCAACGAGGCACGCCAGAGCCAGACCGTACCGTCCGTCGCCGTTGAGCGACGCCAGCGGGCGCGCCATCGGTGGCGGAGGCGGGACGACTGTCATGGTTCGGCCGGGGTCATTTGGTATCATTATGAGTCATATGAACCAGCCTTCCCGTTCTCGCGGTTTCACGCTCATCGAAATCATGGTCGTGGTCGTGATCATCGGCCTGCTTGCGGCGTTCATCGCCCCGCAGATCCTGGGCCGTGTCGATGACGCGAAAATCGTCAAGGCGAAGCAGGACATCCAGGCGCTCGAGACGGCGCTGACCATGTACAAGCTCGACACCTTCCGCTTTCCCGGCACCGACCTCGGGCTCATGGCGCTCGTGCAGAAGCCGGCCGACCCGCAGGTGCGCAACTGGCGCGAGGGCGGCTACCTGAAGCGC
>CADEFJ010000055.1 GCA_902826575.1 uncultured Pseudomonadota bacterium
CGCAGCAGCAGGAAGATGGCCACGAGTCCCGCCATCGGCAGCAGCAGCCGCACCAGCACGGCCGAAATGCGCATATCGCCGGTCGGCAAGGGCGCCAGCGGATCGAAGCTCCGGTAGCCGCCGTGCGCAATGTCCTCGCGCTGCGCGCGGGGTACGGTGAGGCTCTCAGGCGCCGGCCGGAAGCGGCGCAGCAGTGCATACACGGTGAGCGCGACAATGCTGACGACGGTGATCTCGCCGAACGTGTCGAAGCCACGGAAGTCGACAAGGATCACATTGACAATGTTGTGCCCGCCGCCTTCCGACAGCGCGCGATCGACGAAGAAGCGCGCCAGGCCGTCGGCGCGCGGGCGGGTCAGCACGGCATAGGAAATTGCGGCCAGGCCGCCACCGACCACGATCGCGGCCAGCAGGTCACGGCCGCGGCGCACGCGTGCCCGCAGCGTCTGGCGGCTGGCGTCGTCGAACACCAGCCGGCGCGGGAGCCAGCGCAGCCCGAGCAGCAGCAGCACCAGGGTCACCACTTCGACGGCAATCTGCGTCAGGGCGAGATCGGGCGCCGAGAACCATGCGAAGGTGAGACAGGTCACGAGTCCCGCCCCGCCCATCATGATCAGCGCGGCGAGCCGGTGGAACTTGGCCTGCACGGCGGCGCCGATGGCACAGCTGCAGCCGACCAGCCACAGGAGCGCGTAGACCGGATCGATCGGCGTAAGCGGCTCCAGCCCGCGGGTCCAGCCGACCGCCGCGATCGGAATCCAGCCGACTGCGAGCGCCACGCAGATGATCAGCAGCAACTGCGGCTGCAGGCGACGTGACGAGGCGAAGCGCACCATGCGCTCGGCAGTCCGGTGGACCACGATGATCAGGATATCGAATGCGCGCCGGCCGTCGAGTGGCGCGCGCACCGGGGAGCGGCCGACGGCGCGCTGGCCGTAGAACCAGCGCACGAGGTAGATGCCGATGCCGCCAAGCGTCGCGAACACGCTCATCAGCAACGGCAATGTCAAGCCGTGCCAGACCGCCAGGCTGTACTGTGGCGTGTCGACGCCGAGGATCGATGTCACCGCGATACCGAGGATCGGTCCGATCGTGCGGTTCGGGAACATGCCTACCAGCAGGCAGGCGAGTACCAGCAACATGCTCGGCAGCAGCATGCCGCGTGTCGGCTCGTGCGGCGTGCGTGGCAGGTCCTGTGCCGGCGGGCCGAAAAACACCTGGTGGATGAGGCGCAGCGAATACGCAACGCTGAACATGCCCGCCACGGTGGCGATCGCCGGCAATCCGTAGCGCAGCACCGGTCCGCCGCCGGCGAAAATCGTTTCGGCAAAAAACATTTCCTTCGACAGGAAGCCGTTCAGCAGCGGCACGCCGGCCATGGCCGCGGCCGCGACCGTGGCGACCGTGGCGGTGATCGGCATCGCGATCGCGAGTCCTCCGAGGCGTTTCAGGTCGCGCGTGCCGGTGCCGTGATCGACGATGCCGGCAGCCATGAACAACGACGCCTTGAAAGTCGCATGGTTCATCATGTGGAACACGGCGGCGACGAGCGCGAGGCGGCTGTTCATGCCGAGCAGCAGCGTGATCAGGCCCAGGTGGCTGATGGTCGAGTAGGCGAGCACGCCTTTCATGTCGCGCTGGAACAGGGCCGCTGCCGCACCGAGCAGCAACGAGCCGAGCCCCGCCCCGCACACCAGCGCAAACCACAGGTCGGTGCCCGCGAGCACGGGCCAGAGGCGCGCAAGCAGGAACACCCCCGCCTTGACCATGGTCGCCGAGTGCAGGTAGGCCGACACCGGGGTCGGCGCGGCCATCGCATGCGGCAACCAGAAATGGAACGGGAACTGCGCACTCTTGCTGAGCGCCCCGAGCAGGATCAGCGCCAGCATCGCCGGATACCACGGATGCGCCGTCACGCGGCTGCCGGCCTCCAGTACCTGCTCGAGGTCGTAACCGCCGGCGATCTGGCCGAGCATGATCACGCCCGCGAGCAGGCAGAAGCCGCCGGTCGCGGTGACCGTGAGTGCCATGCGCGCGCCCTGGCGCGCATCCACGCGGTGGTACCAGTAGGCGATCAGCATGAACGAGCTGAAGCTCGTCAGTTCCCAGAACACGACCAGCTGGATCAGGTTGCCCGACAGCACGATGCCGAGCATCGAGCCCATGAAGGCCAGCAGGAACGAGAAGAAACGCGGCACCGGGTCTTCCGGCGACATGTAGTAGCGGGCATAGAGCACGACCAGCGCGCCCATGAAGGACACCAGCAAACTGAACATCCACGCAAAGCCGTCCATGCGCAGATAGAACTCGAGTCCCGCCTGCGCCAGCCACGGCACCTGCAGGCGCACGATGCCGCCCGCGGCGATGTCCGGGTAGAGGCCAAGAGCGAGTCCGGTGCAGGTGAGCGCGACCGCCCCGGCTAGCCAGGCTTCGGCATTGCGGGCGTTGCTGGGCAAAAATGCTGCGCACAGGCTGCCGATGAACGGCAACAGCACGATCAGCGCAAGCGACATGGATTTCCTGACAGCACGCGCGCGATGACTCGATGGGCGAGGTTAAGTCCTTATTTCTACCACAGCTTTTGCTCCCCTGCGCGGCGGGTTTATCAGCCCGCGCGCCAGCAGCCGGCCGCCGAGCGCGCAGAAGTACAGGTAACCGCGGAGTGGCCCGAAGCGCTCGATCGTCGCGTCCACCTCCCGCACGCTCGTGGTGCCGAGCAGCGCGCGCAATCCGCGCGCAGCGCCAACATCGCCCGGCGGGAACACATCGAGCCGCCCGAGGCCGCGCAGCAGGACGAGCCCCGCGGTCCACGGACCGACGCCGCGCAGCGCGACGAGCCGGGCGCACGCTGCCTCGGTCGATAATACGTCGAACTCGCGCTCATCGAGACCGCCCGCCTCGATGGTGCGCGCCAGCGCCTGCAGCGTGCGCGCCTTCTGCGTGCTCAGCCCGCAGGCCCGCAGCGCGCGTGGCTGCGCACGGGCGATCGCCGCGGACGTCGGAAACGCAAAATGGCGCTCGCCGTCGTGGACGAACACCTCGCCGAAGCGCTCGATCGCGCGACCGAGCACGGCGATGCCGGCGTCGATGCTCACCTGCTGATAGGGCACGACGCTCGCGAACGCTTCGAACAGGCCGGCAAACCGCGGCGGACGCAGGCCGCGCAGCGCGCGTGCCGTGGCCTGCATCGCCGGCTCGCGCTCCGCCACCCGGCGCAGCGCCGCCGGATCGAGATCCAGCGCGAGCACCCGCCGCAGCGTGCCGATGGCCATGCGCCGGGCCGCCGCGGAGCGCGCGCCACGCAGCGAGCAGCGCAGGTCCGGCGCGGCGACCGTACCGCGATTGACGACCTCGGCGAGCAACGGACCCTCGGGGGTACCGATAACGCGCAGGTAGCGACCCTGCGCCCAGACGTCGACACGATTGGCGGGGCGCCGCTGCAGCACGCGCACGGTCGCCTCGAGATGGAACGGTCCGCGGGTCGGCAGCCGGATCGGCACCTCGCGCTCAGTGCAGCTCGCGCAGGAAATCGCGCAGTACGAGCGCGCTGTTGTGCTCGATGTCGCGCGCGCTGTAGAGGAGTGTGATCGGCCCGCGGCGGCTCGCCGCCAGCAGCGGCTCGCAGGCGGCGCGATTGGCGGCGAGCTCCTTGTGATAGCGCTTGCGGAACTCCTCCCAGCGCTCGACCCGGTGGCCGTACCAGGTACGCAGCGCCGCGCTCGGCGCCACATCCTTCAGCCAGGGCACCGACTCGAGTGCTTCCTTGCGCACGCCGCGGGGCCACAGCCGCTCGACCAGGAAGCGCTTGCCATCGCCGCGCTCGTGCGCGTCGTAGACCCGCTTGACCCTGATCACCCCGGGGTGTCCCCGATCAGCTGCTCGAGCACATAGGGCAGGATGCCGCCCGCCTCGTAGTACGCCACCTCGATCGGGGTGTCGATGCGCACGACGAGCGGCACGCTAACGCGCTTGCCGCCCGCGCGCGTGACATGCAGGGTCGCCGCCATGCGCGGCTGCAAGCTTGCTGCCACCTCGAGTTCATACAGTTCGCTGCCGTCGAGGCCGAGCGTCTGGGCGCTCGTGCCTTCCGGCAACTGGCACGGCAGCACGCCCATGCCGATCAGGTTCGAGCGATGGATGCGCTCGAAGCTGCGCGCGATCACCGCGCGCACGCCGAGCAGCCGCGCGCCCTTGGCGGCCCAGTCGCGCGAACTGCCGGCGCCATAGTCGCTGCCGGCGATGACGAGCAGCGGCACGCCAGCCGCGCGATAGCGCTCGGCGGCGTCGTAAATGCCGAGTATTTCGCCGCCGGGCTGGTGGCGGGTCACGCCGCCCTCGGTCCCGGGCACCATCTGGTTGCGGATGCGGATGTTCGCAAATGTGCCGCGCACCATCACGTCGTGGCTGCCGCGGCGTGCGCCGTAGCTGTTGAGATCCTCGATTGCGACACCACGGCCCTGCAGGTACTCGCCGGCGGGTGAACTCGGCTTGATCGCGCCGGCCGGGCTGATGTGATCGGTGGTGATCGAATCGCCGAAGATCGCCAGCGCCCGCGCACCTGTGATCGTGCCCGCCGGGTAGGCAGCCATCGACGCATCGAAATACGGCGGCTCCTGGATGTACGTCGAGGACGAATCCCAGTCGTACAGCTCACCGCTGCCCGAGGGAATGTCGTTCCAGAGCGGATTGCGGCCGGCGAAGTCGCCATAGATGCGGCGGTAGACGTCCGGATCGGACGCGTGGCCGCGCAGTGCCTCGATTTCCGCGAGTGTCGGCCACAGGTCGCGCAGGAAGATCTCGCGCCCGCCGGCCTCCGCGAGCGGCTCGCGCGTGAGATCGATATCGACGCGGCCGGCAATCGCGAGCGCGACGACCAGCGGCGGGCTCATCAGGAAATTGGCCTTCACGCTCTGGTGGATGCGCGCCTCGAAATTGCGGTTCCCCGACAGCACGCTCGCCGCGATGATGTCGTGGCGCGCAATCGTCGCTTCGATCTCGCGATCGAGCGGCCCCGAATTGCCGATGCAGGTCGTGCAGCCGAAGCCGACGACATTGAAACCGAGGCGATCGAGGTACACCTGCAGGCCCGTCTGCGCGAGATACTCGCTGACGACGCGCGAGCCTGGCGCGAGCGACGTCTTGACCCACGGCGGCACCGTGAGGCCGAGCTCGACCGCCTTCTTCGCAAGCAGCCCCGCCGCGAGCATCACGGCCGGGTTCGACGTGTTGGTGCACGAGGTGATCGCCGCAATCACCACATCGCCGTGCGCAAGCTGCGCGGCCACGGCGCCCTCCCCGCGGCCGCGCCCGTTGCGCGGCGCTGCCGGCACGCGATTGGGCGTCGGACGGTTGTCCATCATCTCGAGTTCGGTGCGCATGTTGGTGTTGCGCGGGCGGGGATCGGCGATCCCGCCGGTCTGCCGGCCGCCACCGGGGCGCGGCTCGCCCTCCTCGGGCAGCACCTCGAAATACTCGCCGACCTCCGACTGCGGCTTGCCATAGCCCGCGGCACCGGTGAGCAGCGACAGGAACTGTTCCTTCAGGTCGCCGAGCACGATCCGGTCCTGCGGGCGCTTGGGACCCGCGACCGCGGGTTCAACCGTCGCGAGATCGAGGTCGATCAGCGTCGAATAGTCGCACTCGCCCGAGCGCGGTATGCCGAACATGCCCTGCGCCTGGTAATAGCGCCGCACGGTCTCGACCTGAGCCGCGCTGCGGCCGGTCGCGAGCAGATAACGGCAGCTCTCCTCATCGACCGGGAAATAACCGATCGTCGCGCCGTATTCGGGCGACATGTTGCCGATCGTCGCGCGATCGGGCACCGGCAGGCTCGCCGCGCCCTCGCCATGGAACTCGACGAACTTGCCGACGACGTGCGCTTCGCGCAGCAGCTGCGTGATACGCAGCACCAGGTCGGTTGCGGTCGCGCCGGTGGGCAGGCGGCCGTGCAGGTGCACGCCGACGACATCAGGCAGCAGCAGATAGACGGGCTGGCCGAGCATCGCCGCCTCGGCCTCGATGCCGCCGACGCCCCAACCGACGATGCCGAGGCCGTTGATCATCGGCGTGTGCGAATCGGTGCCGACGAGGCTGTCGGGGTAGAGCGTGTCGCCGCGCTCGAGCACGCCGTGCGCAAGATACTCGAGATTCACCTGATGGCAGATGCCGAAACCGGGCGGCACGATGCGCAGGCCGTCGAAGGCCTGCGCGCCCCACTTCAGGAACTGGTAGCGCTCGTGGTTGCGGCGAAACTCCATGTCCATGTTGAACTGCAGCGAATCGGCGCCACCATAGCGATCAACCTGCACCGAGTGGTCGATCACGAGGTCCACGGGCACCAGCGGCTGCACGCGCGTGATGTCCCGCCCGCGACGCTGCACGGCCGAGCGCATCGCGGCGAGATCGACCAGCAGCGGCACGCCGGTGAAGTCCTGCAACAGCACGCGCCCGACCACGAACGGCACTTCGGCGTCGCGCTTCGCGTTCGGTTCCCAGCGCGCGAGCGCCGCGACGTCATCGTCGCGGATGCGCCGCCCGTCGACGTGCCGCAGCACCGACTCGAGCAGCACGCGCAGGCTCACCGGCAGGCGCGAGATTCTCCCGACACCCTGCTTTTCGAGGTCCGGCAGCGAATGAAACCAGCGCTGTGGCCCGGTGGGCAGAGCGAGCGGCCGGCGGGTATCGAACGAGGACGCGCGTGGTTTTGCCATCGCCCGATCTTACTGCAATGCGCGCTCCACGGCCGGATGGACGATGCGACCGCCGACGACATTGAGCCCCGCGTGCAGGCCCGGATCGCGCGCGGTGGCCTCGCGCCAGCCGAGCGCCGCGAGCTGCTGCACGTACGGCGTGGTGGCATTGTTCAGTGCGAAGGTCGAGGTGCGCGGCACCGCGCCCGGCATATTGGTCACGCAATAGTGGATCACACCCTCCTCCACATAGGTCGGGTCCGCATGCGAAGTTGGCCGGCTGGTTTCGAAGCAGCCGCCCTGGTCGATGGCGATGTCGACCGCGACGGCGCCCGCACCCATGCAGCGCAACATGGCACGCGTTACGACGCGTGGGGCGGCAGCGCCCGGAATCAGCACCGCACCGATGACCAGGTCGGCGCGCGCGAGCGCGGCTGCGACCGATTCGGGTGTCGAGAACACAACGCGCGCCCGCCCCTCGAAGTGCGCATCGAGCTCCCGCAGGCGCGGCACGGAGCGGTCGAGGATCGTGACGTCGGCGCGCATGCCCACGGCGATTTCCGCCGCATGGCTGCCGGACACGCCCCCGCCGATGATCACGACACGCGCGGGCGTGACGCCTGGCACGCCACCGAGCAACACGCCACGCCCGCCCAGCGCCTTGGTGCAGTACTGCGCGCCGATCTGCACGGCCATGCGCCCCGCGACCTCGCTCATCGGCGTCAGCAGCGGCAGCGAGCCGTCGGCCCCTACCACGGTTTCGTAGGCAATGGCGGTGCAACCCGAGGCCATCAGCGCCTCGGCCTGGGCGCGATCGGCCGCGAGATGCAGATAGGTGAACAGGACCTGCTGCGGTGTGAGCCGTCGGCACTCCTCGAGCTGCGGCTCCTTGACCTTGACGATCAGTTCCGCGGCGTCGAACGTCGCCTCGGCCGACTGCGCAATCCGTGCTCCGGCAGCGCTGTAATCAGCGTCGCTGATGCCGATCCCGGCGCCCGCGCCTGTCTCCACCGTGACCGTGTGCCCGGCCTCGGTGAGCCCCCTCACGGAATCGGGTACCAGGCCGACCCGGTACTCGTGATTCTTTATTTCCCTCGGAACGCCTATGCGCATGGCCAGGATCCTTGTTGGCACCGGCAGGCATTTTGCGGCCGCGGGCACGACAGCTGCTGCGGTTTTCACGACAGCAGGGGGATACTTGCGCAATAATCTTGCGCATGGATGCCAAGGATCGGCGGCTTCTGGCCGTTCTACAACGTGACGGTCGCGCCACCAACGCGGCCCTGGCCGGCCAGGTGGGACTGTCCGAGTCGGCCTGCCTGCGACGCATGCGCCGGCTGGAGGAAACCGGCGTCATCCGCGGCTACGGCGCGCGCATCGACGCCGGCGCCGTGGGCTACACGGTGCGCGTGCTGGTGCGCATCACGCTCAAGAGCCAGACGGACCGCGACTTCAGCGCCTTCGAGCGCGCCGTGCAGGCCGTGCCCAATGTGGTCGATTGCTTCCTCACCACCGGCCAGTGGGACTATGAACTCATCGCGATCGCGCGCGATGCAGCCGACCTCGAGCGGCTGCACAGCACGGTGCTTACGAAACTACCCGGGGTGGCGCGTGTGGAGTCGAGCTTTGTGCTGCGCCACGTGGTGCATCAGCTGGCGCCGCCCCTCGATCGCTGAGCGGCTCGCGCGTGACCTGCACGATGCGCAGGCGCCGCAGCCCGCCGGGCATGCGCCACTCGACTTCGTCGCCCTCGCGGTAGCCGAGCAGCGCGGTGCCGAGCGGTGCCAGGATCGAGACGCGGCGCGCAGCGATATCGGCTTCGCCCGGCAGCACCAGCGTGTATTCGTCTTCACGGCCCGTGGCGAGATCGCGCACGCGCACTCGCGCCTGCATCGTGATCACGTCGGCGGGGACTTCATCGGCGAGGCGCACGATCGCGCGCTCCAGCTCGGCCTTGAGCTGGTGCAGGTGCGCCTGGTCGTGGGCGGAATCGTCCAGCGCGCCAAGTAACGCGCGCAGGCGATCGGCGTCCGCCTCGCTCACAAGGATCGGGTTCTGTCTCACGGTCTGCTCCAAAGGAATGGTTTCCTGTTTACCTGACGGAATCAGTTAGATCAATTAGAATTAACATTACATACACTTCGTTTTTACAAAACAATGGCAGCCAATCCGAAACGCCTCAATTACCAGCATTTGTTTTATTTCTGGACCGTCGTGCGCACCGGCAGCCTCACCGGGGCGAGCGCCGAACTGAACCTGTCGATGCCGACGATCAGCGCCCAGCTGCGCCAGCTCGAGCAGCGTCTCGGCGTGCAGCTGCTGGCCAGAGCGGGGCGCGGGTTGGTGCCGACCGACGCCGGCCGGACGGCCTTTCGCTACGCCGCGGACATCTTCCGGCTCGGGCGCGAGCTCACCGACGCACTCGCGCCTGGCGGCGCCGCGCAGGCACTGCGACTCGCCGTGGGCATCGACGACGTACTGCCAAAGGAGATTGCCGAGCGTCTGCTGGCACCCGCCCTCGCCCTCGATCGTTCGCTGCGACTCGTCTGCCAGGAAGGCACGCTCGAGCGCCTGACCGCGGCGCTGGCGGTGAACGACCTCGACATGGCGCTGTCAGATGCGCCGGTGCCTCCACGCCTCGGCATCCGCGCGCACAGCCACCGCCTCGGCAGTTGCGGCGTGTCGTGGATGGGCGCGCGGGCGCTCGCCCGGAAACTGCGAGCGGGCTTCCCCGGTTCGCTCACCGGCGCACCGGTGCTGCTGCCGACCGACGACACGGCAATCCGGCGCGCGCTCAACCAGTGGTTCGAGCGCCAGAGGCTGCGGCCGCACGTGGTCGGCGAGTTCGAGGACTATGCGCTGCTGCGCGAATTTGCGCGCGCGGGCGAGGGCCTCATCCCGGTGCCGGACGTGATCGGGCGTCTGTTCCAGCGCGAGGCGGGTCTCGCGCTGCTCGGCCCGGCGCGACCGGTGGAAGCGGAGTTCTACGCCGTGACCATGCACCGCGACATCAGCCATCCGGCGGTGGCCGAGATCTGCGCTCGCGCCGGGCTGCTCTTCAGCCGGGGCGCTGGTCCACGCGCGGCCGCGTGAGGATCGGCGCGTAGACAACCACGTAGATCCCGAACGCGACGATCCACAGCAGTGCCGCCGCCTCGATCGTCGCGAGGTAGTCGGACATCACGGCCGGCGCGAACACGCGCACCAGCGCGGCGAGGACCAGCAGCAGATAGGCGACGCCGATGCTGCGTGCCACGACCAGTGGGCGGCCCGTATGCCCCAGCGCCGCACGCGTGGTGACCGCCAGGATCATCGTCGCCGCGACGCCGATCGTCAGCGCGTGTTGCCAGTGCGCGGCCCAGGCCGCGCCGCTCGCGAGGTGCGCGGCTTTCAGCGCGAGGCCAATCGGCAGCCACGCATAGCCCGCATGCAGCACCCACACGATCGGATCGGACAGCGTGCGCAGGCTGCGCCAGCCCGACAGCCGTACGGCCTGCGCCGCCGCGGCAATGGCCGCAATCCCCCACGCCGCCCAATGCCACGGGGCGACCAGGTCGATCAGGACCATGAGCACCATCGAGGCTATCGTCACGCGTTCCACGAGCGGGCGCGTGCGGATCGCCGCCTCGATGCCGCGCTGGCGCAGCGCGCTCGCGGTGAAATTCGGCACGATGCGCCCGCCGATCACCGTGACCAGCAGCAGCACGAGATCGATGCCGACACGCAGCGCGCGACTCGCCAGCGCGAGATCGCCGTTCGCGACCGAATACAGGAACCACGCATCGATGGCCCACAGCACCATGATGATGATGAGCATCGGGAAGTTGCGGTTGTGGGTGCGCAGCAGCGTGCGGCCGATCAGGATCGCGAGCAGCGGCAGGAACGACAGCTCGCAGACCGCGAGCCATAGCGGCGAGAGCGAGCCGGCCGCGGCGAACGCGAAACGGCCCGCGAGCCACAACACGGTCAGCGCGATCAACGGCGGGCCGGCGAAGCCGCGCGTGCCGGTCCAGCTCGGCACCGCGGTCAGCAGGAAGCCCGCGATCGCCGCGCCGATGAAGCCGAACAGCATTTCGTGGCCGTGCCACAGGAACGGCGGCAGCGAACCGAGCGGCGCGAGACCTTGCGCGTATATCCACACCCACGCGGCCATCGCGATGACGGCGTAGAGGCCCGCCAGCAGGAAAAACGGCCGAAAACCGTACGCGAACGGTACGAAGCGCGACTCGGTAGCCATCCGCCCATCATAAGTGAACGCGGCGACCTGGGGCGTTGACTCAGGTCAGGGCGTAATTGAAGCTGATGCTGATGCGCTCGCCGGCGACGCGCTGCGCGGGCACCTCGTGGCGCAACCAGCTCTCGAACAGGACGATGCGGCCGGCCTGCGCAGGCACCACGACCCACGGGCGATTGCCGAGGCGCGCGCTGCGCCGCCGCGGCGGCGCGGCCATGAAGCGCGCGAGGCGCGGATCCTCGAATTTCAGTCCCGCGGAACCTTGCGGAGTTCGCACGTAATACGTGCCGCTGACGACGGACAGCGGATGCAGGTGGCCGCTGTGCATGGCGCCACGCCCCATGATGTTCACCCAGCAGTCGGTCATCGCGAGCCGGCGCGCATCGACGTCGAAATCGAGAGCGCGCGCAAAGCTGCGCACGTGCCGATCGATGCATCGCGCCAGCGCGGCGAAGGTGGGCGAGCGCTGCTGCATCCGGCTGGCGGTGTCGTACGAGGTGTAACCGCCCGGATAATTCTTCGCCGACCAGCGCCTGCCTGCGGCATCGTCGTGGCGCAGCTGCAGGCATTCCCGCAACAAACGTGCGTTGAGCGGCGCATTGGCGTGTTGCAGCCGCGCCGCATGGACCTGGGTGACGAACAGGAACTGGTTGCTCATGGAATTGATCGCATTTTGCACTACACTGACAGAGGGCCACCATGGAGGACTACTGCATGCGTCAACTCGATGGTCAGAGACGATCCACCGGCCGTCCAAATCTCAAAGAACGCGCCGCGCTCGATGATTCCATGAGCGACATTGAAGCACTGCAACCGCGCGCACCCTCCACGGGGCGCTCACTCGCCGAAGCACGCACCGCCTGGCAGGCCCGCGAAGAAGTCCGCGCCGGCCATGCCCGCACCCTCACCGTCAGCGAAGTCGAACACGAGCTCGATCTGGGTCCCGCATGAGTGCGTGGCGCATGCGCTATCACGAGAACGCCGTGGACGACCTGCGGCGGCTCGGGCGGCGCGAGGCGCGCGACGTGTTGGCGACGATGACCGAAAGGGTGACCCGGCGCACGAGTCCGCACGAAACCGGCGAGCTGCTGATCAGCGACGAGTACGGCGCGTACTGGCGCTACCCGCTCGCGGACTGCAACGTGCTATGCGACATCGACCGCGACGCGCGCTGCGTCACGGTGCTGCACGTCGCGCCGCGTTGATCCGGTGCGGATAACCACTAGCGCGAAGGCCGCCACGCACCCGAGAGACGGATAGTCCGCTTGGTTGGAGGTGGCGAGGCTTGCCAATGTTATAACGTTGTTATAATATCGGTGCATGAAGCTCGTTATCCGCCGTGTCGGAAACTCACTGGGAGTCATCATCCCGAAGGCGACCCTTGACGCCTGGGGCGTTGGCGAGGGTGACGCGCTCGCGCTTACCAGCAGCGGTATTCGACCGGCCGCGCGGTTCGGGTCGTTCCATGAGGCGCTTGATGAACACAAGTTACGCCTCGCGGTCGAGATCGTCGCCCGATTCAGCGCAAAGCAGATTCGCGCGCACAGTCTCGCCAATCTTTATCGCTGGAAGCAGGCTGGCACGTGGGGAAGCGCTTATCGGGAATGGGAAGATCTGCTGAGTCGCGAAGACGATGGCGAGCTCTTTGCCATTCTTCTAGGCCGTGATGATCGTGCAAATCGTCTTCGTCAGTCGCCGCCTTATGTCGGCCTGCTCCCGGGGGCAGAGGTGAAACGCCTCAATGAAGAAGCGGCAGCTTGACCATGTGCTTCGCGCGGCGGGCCGCATCACCGGCGAGAAGCAATTCATCGTCATCGGCAGTCAGTCTCTGCACGGCAAGTTTGCCGATCTACCCGATGAGATTGATATGTCCTTTGAGGCCGACCTCATCGCGAAAGGCGATCCCGATCGCACTGAGTGGTTGAACGCGATCGGGGTGGGTTCGCCGTTTCACGAGCAGTTTGGCTACTACGCCGATCCCGTCGAGGAGAGGACAGCAATCCTTCCCAAGGGGTGGAAGGCCCGGCTGGTCAACTTGCCACCCGGAGATACCGACGGCGTGCGCGCGCTCTGCCTCGATCCACATGATCTGGCCATCGCAAAATACGCCGCCCGGCGCGAGAAGGATCTGGTTTTCAACCGCGAACTGGCGAAGCGCGGAATCGTCAATCAGAGGCAGTTGCTTTCGCTTCTCGACAAGACGCCCGTGAGCAGCGAAATGCGTGAACGCATCCGACGCGATATCGAGAACGATTTCGCGGGCCAGTGATGTCCTGAGCCCATCACTCGGCGTCCCCCGCCATGATGCCATCGTCCCACAGCGCTTCCATGCGCCTGCGGAAGGCCGCATCGGGCAATGGGCCGCGCAACGCGCCGAGGTTGTCCTCTAGATGCGAAGTCCTGGTCATGCCGGGGATGGCGCAGGTCACTGCCGGGTGCGACACCACGTACTTGAGCAGGAACTGTCCCCAGCTCGCCGCTTCAATCTCCTGCGCCCAATCCGGCAGCGCCTTGCCGGCGACATGCCTGAAGACATTGCCGTCGCGGCGCCCGCCGAACGGCATGTTGATGAGTACCGCCTGCCCGCGCTCCTTCGCGAGTGGCAGGATCGCCTCGGCCGCACCGCGATTGGCGATGCTGTAATCGACCTGGATGAAGTCGAGCGTGTGCTTGCGCATCGCGGCCAGCATCTCGGGATACTGCGATGCATTCGAGGTGGTGATGCCGACGTAACGGATCCGGCCCGCCTGCTTCCACTGCGCGAGCACCGGCAGCATCACATCGACGCCCATGAGGTTATGCACCTGCATCAGGTCGATCCGCCCGGTGCGCAGGCGGCGGAAGGATTCCTCCAGCATCGCGACACCCTTGGCGCGATCGCCATCGGCCGCGGTGACCTTGCTTGCCAGGAAGATCCGCTCGCGGTTGCCGATCTCGGCCATCAGTTCGCCGAGCACCGTTTCCGATTGCCGGTACGCCGGCGCGGTATCGATCACGGCGCCGCCGAGCTGCGGCAGCTGCTCGACCACGGCCAGGCGCGCGGCGCGCTCTTCGGGTGTCGCCGGACTGTAGTTGTTCGTGCCGAGACCGACGACCGGCAGCCGCTCGCCCGTGGATGGAATTGCGCGCGTGTTGATGCCCACCGCCTTGTCAGCCGCGCCAGCATTCTTGCCGGCCGCGCTGTCGGCTGCCTCGCCGGCGGATGCCGCTGCAAGCGCGGCGCCGGCCTGCGTCACCGCAATGGCGGTTGCGACACCGACTGCGATCGCCTCGCGACGTGAATAACGTTGGTCAGGCATAGGCATAGGGGCCTCCTCGTTCGAGCGCGCGACGATACGCGGGCATGGCATGGATGCGGGCCAGGAATCCGGTGAGTTGCGGGCGGCCCTCGAGACCGATGCGCTGCGCCGCGATTTCAACTGGAAAGCTCATCTGGATGTCGGCGGCGCTGAAATGCTCGCCTGTGAACCACGGCGCCTTCGACAGCTCGCCTTCCAGGTAATCGAAATGCAGCGCGAGCTGCGGCGCGATGAACGCGCGGGTGACCTTGTCGACCACGCCACGGATCACCGGCTTGGCGAAGAACGGCGCGGGCGCGCTGCCGACCCGGTCGAAGACGAGCTTGAGCAGCAACGGCGGCATCGCCGAGCCTTCCGCGTAATGGAGCCAGTAGCGGTAGCGAAGGCGCGCATCCGAGCCGGCCGGCGGCGCGAGGCGGCTGACGCGGTCGTATCTCTCGACGAGGTATTCGACGATCGCGCCGGTTTCGGCAAGCACGCGGCCCTCGTCCTCGATGAGGGGTGACTTGCCGAGCGCGTGCACCGCGCGCATGGCGGGCGGCGCGAGCATCGTCACGGGATCGCGCGCATGGCGACGCACCTCATAAGGTACGCCCAGCTCTTCGAGCAGCCAGAGCACGCGTTGCGAGCGGGAATTCTCGAGGTGATGCACGAGCAGCATCGGGCGATTGTGCCCAACGAACGGCCACAGGGGCACCCCCGCGCCAATGCGAAGTGACCCGGGCGGGCCTTTCGTGTAAGCTGCGCCCCGTTGAAAACGCTCGAGTCGCGCCATCCGCGCACTCGTGGGGCCCGCGCCGAGGCCCGGCCCCTACTCCCATTATCCAAGGATCATCCATGTCTTTTGCTGAACTCGGGCTTGCCCCGGGACTCCTGCGTGCCGTCGCCGACAAGGGCTACGACACGCCTACCGCCATCCAGACCCGCGCCGTCCCCGCCATGCTTGGAGGCCGCGACGTGCTCGCCAGTGCCCAGACCGGCACCGGAAAGACCGCGGGCTTCGTGCTGCCGCTGCTGCAGAAGCTCGACGCGCCCCAGGCCCGCGCCCCGCGCGCGCTCGTACTCACCCCCACCCGCGAGCTCGCCGCGCAGGTCGCGCAATGCGCGCGCGAATACGGCCGCCACACCGGACTGCGCATACAGGTGATCTTCGGCGGCGTCGGCCTGCAGCCGCAGATCGACGGCCTGCGCGCCGGCTGCGACCTGCTGGTCGCGACGCCCGGTCGCCTGCTCGATCTCGAGGACCAGGGCGTTCTCGACCTCGACCATGTCGCGCACCTGGTGCTCGACGAAGCCGACCGCATGCTCGACATGGGCTTCATCCACGCCATCAAGCGCGTGATCAGGCTGTTGCCGGCGAAGCGCCAGAACGCGATGTTCTCGGCCACTTACTCCGACGACATCCGCGCCCTGGCCGCGCGCTTGCTCCACGACCCGGTCGCGATCGACGTCGCGCCGCGCAACACCGTGGCGGAGCGCATCGAGCACGTGGCCTTCAAGCTGCCGAAGGAGCACAAGCGGCACCTGCTCGCGCACCTGATCAAGGACGGCGACTGGCACCAGGTGCTCGTGTTCACGCGCACCAAGCACGGCGCGAACCGTCTCGCCGAGCAGCTCGAGGGCGCCGGCATCCGCTCGGCCGCGATCCACGGCAACAAGAGCCAGTCGGCGCGCGTGCGCGCACTGGAGGACTTCAAGGCGAATCGCGTCACGGCGCTGGTGGCCACCGACGTCGCCTCGCGCGGGCTCGACATCAAGGAGCTGCCGCATGTCGTGAACTACGAACTGCCGAACGTGCCGGAAGACTACGTGCATCGCATCGGGCGCACCGCGCGCGCCGGCGCCACCGGTCACGCCGTGTCGCTGGTCGCACCGGATGAAGCGGGACTGCTGCGCGACATCGAGCGGGTGCTGAAGCGCCCGGTGCCGTACGCGGCCCTGCCGGCCTTCGAGATCGCGGCCTACGCGCCACCGCCGCCGCGCCCGCAGCCACAGCATGCACCGCGGGCGGCGAAGCCCGCGCAGCGCCACGGGCAATCCGCGGCACGCGGCAGCTCGCGTGCGCGCAAGCCCGGCGGGCAAGGCAGCGGCCAAGCGCGCCGCCAGGGCGCGGGCAATTTCCCGCGGGGCGCCCGCAGACATTGACCCTGCACTTTGCGATCATTGCCCCACCCCTTGTCCGTGAAGGAGCAGCACATGGCACGTAAGTCCCCGAAGTCCCTCATGCGCAGCACGTCACGCGCCCCTGTCATCGACATCGGCATCGACGCGCGCGCGCGCCAGAAGATTGCCGACGATCTCGCGCACGTGCTGGCTGATACCTACACGCTCTATCTCAAGACCCATGCGTTCCACTGGAACGTCGAAGGTCCGATGTTCAACACGCTTCACCAGATGTTTATGGAGCAGTACACCGAGTTGTGGAACGCGCTCGATGAGCTGGCCGAGCGCATCCGTGCGCTTGGCTTCCCGGCCCCGGGCACCTATGCGGAGTTCGCGAAGCTGACGTCGATCGAGGAAAGGCCGGGCGTGCCCGAAGCCATGGACATGGTGGGCCGTCTCGTGAAGGGCCACGAGGCCGTCGCACGCACCGCGCGCAAGGCGTTTCCGGCCGCGGAAAAGGCCGGCGATGAATCCACCGTCGACCTGCTGACGCAGCGCCTGCAGGTGCACGAGAAGACCGCGTGGATGCTGCGCAGCCTGCTGCAGTAACTACTGCTGGCGCAGCGCGTGCGCGTGGTGGCGCAGGTGGTCGGCGATGAAGGTCGAGATGAAGTAGTAGCCGTGGTCGTAGCCGGCGTGCCTGCGTAGCGTCAGCGGGTAGCCGGCTTCTTCGCACGCCGCCTCGAACAGCTGCGGCTTGAGCTCACGCTCGAGGAACGCATCGGCGAGCCCCTGGTCGATCAGGATCTGCGGCCCGCGCGACGGATCCGGCAGTTCGCGCACGAGCGCGGTCGCGTCGTACTGCGCCCAGGCGGCGCGATCCTCGCCGAGGTAGCCGCTGAAGGCCTTGATGCCCCACGGAACCTGCATCGGCGCAACGATCGGCGCGAAGGCCGAGATCGAGCGATACCGGTCGCGGTGCTTCAGGCCGATCGTCAGCGCGCCGTGGCCACCCATCGAATGCCCGAAAATCCCGGCGCGTCCGCTGTCGGCCGGAAAATGCCGCGCAATCACCGATGGCAGTTCGTGCACCACATAACTCGCCATGTGGTAGTGCGACGACCAGGGGGCCTGAGTTGCGTCGAGGTAGAAGCCTGCCGCGACCCCGAAGTCCCAGTGGTCGCGGTCGCCGGGCAGTTCGATGCCCCGCGGACTCGTGTCCGGGGCGACCAGCATCAGGCCGAGTTCGGCCGCCAGGCGCTGTGCGCCGGCCTTCATCATGAACGTCTCTTCGGTGCAGGTCAGTCCCGCGAGGTAATAGAGCACCGGCACCGGGCCGGCGCTGGCCTGCGGCGGCGTGAATACCGCGAAGCGCATCGCGGTCTGCGTCGACGACGACGCATGGCGATGGAAGCCGACCTTGCCGCCGAAGCAGGCGTGCTCGCCCAGGGTCTCGAGGTTCATGGCGCGCTCAGAATGTGACGACGCTGCGGATCGATTCGCCCGCGTGCATCAGGTCGAAGGCGTCGTTGATCTTCGCGAGCGGCATCACGTGCGTGATCAGCGGGTCGATCTCGATCTTGCCCTGCATGTACCAGTCGACGATCTTCGGCACATCGGTGCGGCCGCGCGCGCCGCCGAAGGC
>CADEFJ010000056.1 GCA_902826575.1 uncultured Pseudomonadota bacterium
CCTGGCTGTTGCTCGGTGCGGTGATCACCGGCCTGGGATTCGCCGCGATCTACAGTCTCGGGCTCACGCCATTCTCGCGGCAGTTGTGGTTCATCACGCTGATGCTCGCATTCGTCGGCACGGGTTACACGATCTTCAATGTGCCGTACATGGCGATGCCGGCGGAGATGATCGACGACTACAAGGATCGCACGCGGATGATGGCCTGGCGCGTGTTCTTCATCGGCATCGGCACCTTCCTGGCCGGCGGCCTCGCGCAGCGTTCCGCGGAGCTGTTCGGTGGCGGCGTGCGCGGCTATTCGCTCATGGGGCTGGTATTCGGCACCGCGATCTTCGTGTTCATGGCGGCGGCATTCTTCGGCACGGCGGGCGCACGCTTCACGCTGCGCGAGCGCGAGCGGGTGTCGCTCGTCGAGCAATGGCGCACCGGCCTTTCGAACCGGCCCTTCGTCGCGCTGATAAGCACCAAGTTCCTGCAGCTGTTCGGCATGTTCACCAACACGGCGACCGGCATCTTCGTCGTGAAGTTCGTGATCGGGCAGGAGAACCCGGGCACCTGGATGCTCTGGTTCGTCGCCTTCGCGGGCACGCTGCAGATCCTCACCATTCCGTTGTGGCGCAGGCTCGCCTTCGCGATCGAGAAGCAGCGCACCTACATTGTCGCCACGGCCCTGTTCAGCATCGTGTCGCTGTCGTGGCTGCTCGCGGGGCCCGAGGAGCCGCTGTGGTTCTTCTGCGCACGCGCGGCGCTTTACGGGGTATCGGCGTCGGGCCTGCTGCTGATGGGCCAGTCGATGTTGCCCGACACCATCGAGTACGATTACCGCCGCACCGGGCTGCGGCGCGAGGGCATCTACTCGGCGCTGTACAGCTTCGTCGAGAAGGTGGCCGCGGCGCTGGCGCCGTCCATCCTGCTGCTCGCCTATGCGGCGGTCGGCTTCCAGTCGCGCGCGCCAGTGCAGACGCCGGAAGCGATCGAGGGCATCAGGCTGGCGGCGGCGCTGCTGCCCTGCCTGTACTTCGCATTGTCCATTCCGTGCCTCGCGTTCTATCGCCTCACCGAACAGTCCCTGAAGGCCACGCAACGAAACTGAACGCCGCATTCTGGCGATACCATGCGCTGTGGCCACTCGCGGTCTACGGTGTGGCCATGCTCGTGCTCGCGGGCCTGCATGGGGATCTCGTGCTGGGTGGCCTGTTCTACGATGCTGCCGCGGGGTCGTGGATCGGGCGCGGCCGCTTCTGGGCGGAAACCCTGGTGCACGACGGTGGCGCCGTTGCGGTGCGCGTGATCGGCCTCGCCGCGCTGCTCGCCTGGACGCTTGGCTGGCGGGTGGCCAGGCTCGCGCCCTATCGGCGCACACTGGGTTATTTCGTGCTGGCCCTCGCGTTGTCGAATGGCGTGGCAGGCGTGTTGAAGCGGATCACGAACGTGGACTGCCCCTGGGACCTCGAGCCCTTCGGCGGCGCCTTTCCCTATGTTCCGCTGCTGGCGGACCGCCCTGACTCGCTGCGCCACGCGGCGTGCTTTCCCGGTGCGCATTCAGCGTCGGGCTTCGCGCTGCTCGCGCTGTATTTCGTTTGGCGGGACTGCGCGCCGCGCAAGGCGTGGCTCGGCCTCGCCATCGGACTCGGCACCGGCGGCGTGTTTGCGTTCGCGCAGCAGGCGCGCGGCGCCCACTTCCTCTCGCACGACCTGACGAGCGCTGCGCTCGCCTGGACCGTGAGCCTCGTGCTCTACGCGCTCTATCAGAGCCGCAGCACGACCTTGCCGGCATTGCGGCCCGCCAGCAGGTATTCGACCGCGTCGGCGGCGGCCTCGAGGCCGACGAACGGGGTCGGATCGACCAGCGCGCGTACTTCGCCGCGGTAGTACAGATCGAGGATGCGGTGGGCCGCGTCATCGAAGTACTGCGGGAAGGCGGGGTTCTGGAAGGCGCGGATCGACGCCGATTTCCAGTAGAGCTTGTGGTAGGCGCGCGGGTGTGGCACGTCCTCGATCGGCTTGTCGAAGTCCGACGTGTGGCCGCTGACGATCAGCCGCCCGTACTTGGCGAGATGGTCGAGGAAGGCGTCGAAAATCTCGCCGCCGACCGAGTCGTAGGCGATGTCGATGCCGCGCGGGTACTCGCGCTCGAGCACTTCGCGCAGCGATTCGCTGCGATAGTTGACGACGCGGTCCGCGCCGAGTTCGCGCAGCAGATCGGCCTTGTGGTCGGAGCCCGTGAGCGCGATCACGTGGTTGCCGGCGCGCTTGGCGAGTTGCACGACGAAATGCCCGAGCCCGCCCGCGGCCGCCGACACGGCGATCGTCTCGCCGTGTTTCATGTCGGCGATCCGCTCGAGCGCCACCATCGCCGAGATGCCGCTCGCCATCAGCGCGAGGATCTCGGGTGTGGGTTCGCGCACGCGGATCAGCTTGCCGGCGTCCGCCACCTGGTACTCACGGTAGCCGGCGCCAAGCTTGACGTTGGTGACCGCGTCCCCGACGCTGAAGCCCTCGACGCGGGCCCCGACCTCGACGACCTCGCCGATCGCCTCGACGCCCATGTCGTAGGGGGGCACGACGTCGACGTAGCGAATCGTATTGCGGCACAGGTTCTGGTCGAAGATCGCGTTGACGCCCGCATAGCGGTTGCGCACCAGGACCTCTCCCGGGCCGGGTGCGACGCGCGCGGTTTCAACGATGCTGGTTGCGGTGCGAAACTCGCCCGTCAGCCGGTGAATGACGACTTTCCGGTATGTATCTGCCATGGGCGCGCGATGATAGACCAAAGGAGTGCCTGATATGCCCCTCGTCCTGATCACTGGTGCGAACCGTGGACTCGGCCTCGAATTCGCGCGGCAGTACGCCGCTGCGGGCTGGGATGTCATCGCCTGCGCCCGCAAGCCGGAGGCGGCGGAGGCGTTGGCCGCGCTCGCGGCCGCGAGCGATGGCCGTGTGGTGGTCGAGCAGATGGATGTCACCGACCACGCGAGTGTCGATGCGGCGGCGCGTCGTCTCGAGGGCCGCGCGATCGATGTGCTGCTGAACAGTGCCGGCACCATGGGTCGCGGTACGACAGGCAAGGAAGGATTTCCAACCAACACCTTCGGGGCACTCGACTACACGGACTTCGAGGAGATCCTGCGCGTCAACGTCGTCGGGCCGCTGAAGGTGACCGAGGCCTTCGTCGGGCACGTTGCGCGCTCATCGCAGAAGAAATGCGTCGCGATCTCGAGCGTCGTCGGCTCGATCGCGGAGAATACTTCGGGCGGCCTGTATGCCTACCGCGGCAGCAAGGCGGCACTGAATGCCGTGATGAAGTCGCTCGCGATCGATCTCGGCAGCAAGCGCGGCATCCTGGTTGCAATGCTCCACCCCGGCTGGGTGCGCACCGACATGGGCGGTCCGCGCGCCAGCCTGGACGCGCCCGTGAGCGTCGCCGGCATGATCAAGGTGATTGCCGGACTGGATGCCGGCCAGAGCGGACGCTTCTGGCGCTTCGACGGCAAAGAGCTGCCCTGGTAGCTGCCCTGGCTCAGTGTGCGCTCGCGGCCGCGGGCGCCGTCGCCAGGTGATCGCGCGGGCGGGCAGTCGGACTCGGCACGTAGCGATGCTCGCGGAACATCTCGTACGCGGTCTGGTAGTACGCCACGGCCAGTGCATCGAGGTCGCCATCCTTGGGGGCCGGGGTATAGGAATTGGTGGCCGCGTCGTAGCGCAGGTTCGTGACGGCCTGCTTCAGGCCGAGGATCGCGAGTTCTCCGCCGCGCAACAACGCGACGTCGTGGTTGTGGCTGAACAGCGCGATCCGCTCATCCGCGAGCGGAGCGTGGCGGACGTCCTGGCCGAAGAACGGAGCGGTGTAGGGCAGGCCGAGCAGGCCGAGTACGGTGGGCGCGACGTCGATCTGCGTGGTCAGTGTGGCGACGCGCTCGGGCACAATGTGCTTTGGCGCGTAGATCAGCATCGGTATCCGGTAGGTCGCGAGCGGAATGTCCTCGCGGCCGTAGACGCGCGCGCCATGGTCCGCGACGATCACGAACACCGTGTCATCGAACCAGCGGTGCTGCTGCGCTTGCTGCAGGAAATACGCTTGCGCGAAGTCAGCGTAGCGCACGCCTGATTCGCGGCCGCCACCCTCGGGCTTCACGCCCGGTATGCCCGCGCGAAACGTGTAGGGCTTGTGGTTCGAGGTGTTCATCACGATCGCGAAGAACGGCCGGCCCTGGTCGGCGAACCCGTCGAAGCGCCGCATCGCGAGGTCGTACAGGTCCTCGTCGGCGACGCCCCAGATATTCTCGAAGCGCACCGGAAAGTCGATCGCGGTGCGGTCCGCCACCTCGAAGCCGTTGCCGGCAAAGAATGCGTTCATGTCGTCGAAGTCGCCGTAGCCGCCGTAGAAGAAACTCGTGCTGTAACCGAGTTCGCGCATCACACCGCCCCAGTTGGCGATGCCCGTGCTGCCGGCGCGGTGCAGGATCGAGGTCGTCGGGATCGGCGGGATCGAGGCGGTGATGGCCTCGAGGCCGCGCACGGTGCGCGTGCCCGAGGCGTACATGTTGGTGAACAGGATGCCCTGGCGCGCGTATGCATCGAAGTACGGTGTCCAGTCGTGCTTGCCATCCAGTGCGCGGCTGAACTCCGCCCCGAAGGATTCGCTCACGATGACGACGACATTCAGGCGCCCGAGTCCGTCGGGGCGTGCCGCGAAGGCGCGGTCGATGCCCTGCGGGTCGACCAGCTCGCCACCACCGCGCGCCAGCGCCGTGCGCAGGGCGTGCAGGTTCGCATCGCGATCGGCGGTCGCGTACCAGGCGTGGTAATCGATCTCGCTGGTGCGCAGCGCATTGAAGAAGCTCGCCGTGCCATTCGCCGCGATCTCGTTGGTCACGCGATTGTCCGCGAACGAGAAGCTGTCCCGATCGAGCGCGATGATGGCCGTCGCGAGCAACAGTGCATAGGCGCCGATCACGGCCGAGCGTGCGCCAAACGTCGCCGCCACCCGCGTGCCGGCAAGCAGCGGTCGGCGCAGCGCATATACGGTGGCCACGGCGAGCAATGCAACGAAGAGCACCACCGCAACCACCGGGTACTCGCTCCAGACGTCGCCGACCACTTCGGTTGGATACATCAGGTAATCGACCGACACCAGGTTGAGCCGCGAGTCGAACTCCTCGAAGAAGTAATACTCGGCGACGGCGACGAAGCTCAGCTGGAAGATGAACAGCGCACTCAACGCGAGGATCGCGATACGCATCCCGCGCGTGCGAAACCATCGGTCGGGCGTCAGCCACGCGAGCACCGCAAACGGCGCAAGCAGGTAAAGGGCCTGCACCGTGTCCGCTGCAAGACCCGCCACGAGCGTGCCGCCGAAAGCGACGTCCGATACGCCGGCCGGGCGCCCGAACGACCACCACAGCGCGGCGCGCAGCAACAGGCCCACGAGCAGATACCACGCCAGGACGGTGAGCAGCGGCCGAAAGCGCGGCCATCCGGATCGGAGCATGTTCAGAAACTCTTGTGTGTCTTGAGGAGGAATTGCATCGACTTCACCGAGGGGTCGCCGTCGAGCGGAAAGGCGAGATCGACGTGCAGCACGTTGCCGAGTGCCGAGCGCGTATTGCCGAAGCGCAAGCCAATGCCGACATCGCGCAGCGTGCCGAGCTCGGGCACGTCGAGCGCACTCGGCCCCCAGGTGCGCCCGACATCGGCGAACACCGCAGCGCCCACGCGCGCGAGCCGGAACGGGTACCAGTCGGTGAAATAGCGCGCCTCGATCGTGGCGAGCGCGCGCGACGTGCCTGTCTGGTAGCGCAGCGGATAGCCGCGCAGGCCGGAATCGCCACCGAGCAGCAGCTCGTGGTCGGAATCGAGCGCCTGGCCGTGGTCGACCGCCAGCCCGACGAACAGCACGCTGCGGTCGTTCACGCGCCAGTAGTAGCGCGCACCGCCCGACAGCAGCGAGTCGCGCAGGCCGTCCGACTCGAAGCGCCCGTTCCAGCCGGCGGTGACGAACACGGACTGCTCATGCGGCAGCCGGTAACCGCGGCTCGCGCCGAGACTCGTGACCAGCGCACTGCGGTCGGCGCCGAAAGCCGGCTGTGCCCAGCCGAGTTCGGCAACCAGCCGCGTGCCGAAGTACAGGTCCTCGGTGCGCCCGATCTGATCGAGGTTGCGACTCGTCGCGAAGTCGTCCTGCAGCAGTTCGTAACGCGCGTAGGGATAGGCGAGCGTGCGGTCTGCCGGTAGTGCGGCGAGCGGCGGCTCTTCCGGCGTCGCCTCGAACTTCGAGCTGTCGTAGCGGAAACCCGCCGTCCAGCGACGTACCCAGTCGCCATCCAGTCCCATGGACCAGCCGCGATGGATCTCGAAATCGCGCTGGTCAACCCGATAGGCATCCGCGCGCTCCCCAAGCGCATAGCGGTGCTCGACCTGCGTGCCGCCGGCGGCCGAAACGCCTGCGCTCCAGTGCGAGTCCATGGCGAAGAACGGTCGATCTACGCCCACCGCCCAGACACTGCCGTCGTCGCTGTCCGTGTAGGCGGCCTCGCTGGTCCAGCGCGAGCCGAGCACCGCCGGGTCGCGCCAGGCGATGCCGAGCGAGGTGCGATCGACGTCGGTCGAATAGCCTGCCGAGAGCTGCTTGCCGCGGCCGAACAGGTTCAGTTCTTCGATCTCGGCGCCCAGGCGGTTCGTCCCGCCGCTGCGGGAGACCGACACGCCCGGGCTCGTGGTCCACACATCCGTCGCCTGCACACGCACGTCCACCACGCCGTCATGCCAGGCGACCGGCTGGATCTGCGGCTCGTGCAGGTAGCGCTGCTGGCGCAGGACGCGCTCCGACTCGGCGAGGACCCGGCGCGAGTACCGGTCACCCGACGCGAACAGCAGCTGGGCGCGGATGGTCGATTCCCGCGTGTCGACATGCAGCCGGTTGGCGGTGCGGTACAGCAGCGAATCCTCCCGCGGGTCGCTCTCGTCGAAGATGCTTCCGCAGTCGATCTCGATCGCACCGATGCGCGCGCCCGCGCCCTCCAACTCCGCGTCTGGAGGCAGGGCAGCCGGCTCGGGCGCCGCCGCCGCGACGCTGGCCAGTGTGATCAACGCGATGGTGAGGGCAGCAGTGCGCATGCCTCCGGTTGGACGGGCCGACTGCTGCAAATCAACTGCGATTGATATTCGCCCCGCACCCTGTCTAACCTCCTGCCGATGCAACAGGACGATCGTGCCCTCGTGGCGCGACTGCTCGCCGGCGAAGACAATGCGTTTCGAAGTTTCTTCGATGAGTATTTCGACCGCCTGTACCGCTTTGCGCTGTCGCGTATATCCGGTCGCGCCGATCTCGCGGAGGAGGCGGCGCAGCGCACGCTGTGCCGGGCGTTGCGCGCGCTGCCGCAGTTTCGCGGTGACGCGTCGCTGTTTACCTGGTTGGCGCAGATCTGCCGCAACGAACTCGCGGACATGGCCGAGGCGGAGCGACGCCAGGACCGTCGCCAGGAGAGTATCGATGCGAGCGAGCGCGCCCGGCATCGCGCGGAGAGTGTGGCTTCGGACGAGCCTGCACCGGCCGAGCGGGCGCACGCCGACGATGCGGCGGGCATACTGAGGCGCACGCTCGATGAGTTGCCGGGTCGTTATGGGGACATACTGGAGTGGAAATACCTCGAGGACTGGAGCGTCCAGCAGATTGCCGCCCGGCTCGGCACGAGCTTCGAGGCCGCGCAATCGTCGCTCGCGCGCGCACGCCTCGCGCTGCGCGCCGCGCTCGCCGCGCGCGGCGTCGACTGGCATGAGCTGCTGCCATGACTGACAAGGACGACAACTGGGTTGCAACCGACGAGGCCCGACTCGCGCGCCTGATGCGCGCGGTGCCGCGTGCGACTCCCGATCCGGCCGCGCGCGCGCGCGCGTTCGACGCCGTGCAGGCCGAATGGCAGGCGCAGCAGGCGCTGCGCGCGCCGCGTACTGCGCACCGGCGCTGGACTGCCGCCGCCGCAGCCGTCGTGCTCGCCGCGGGTGCAGCGCTATGGATGCGACCGGTCGCGACTCCCGCGATTGCGAGCCTCGATCGCGTGCACGGCGCCGTCATTGCAGCCGGCGCGCCGCTCGCGGTCGGCGCAACGCTGCGTGGCGGCGCCACGCTCGAGACCGCGGCGGATTCCGGTGCGCTGCTGCGCTATTCCGCAGGTCTCACCTTGCGCCTCGATGCCGGCACGCGGGTTACGCTGGTTGACGCGGCGACGTTGCGGCTCGGTGCCGGCCAGGTGTACGTCGACATTGCGCCGGGCACTGCGGGTGACTTCACGGTGCAGGCGGCCGGTGCGCGCGTACGTCATCTCGGCACGCGTTACGCCGTCGATGCCCGGGGCGATGCGCTGCGAATTGCGGTGCGAGAGGGCGCGGTCGAGGTCGATCTGCGCGCACGGCCCGAGCGTGCCGTGGCGGGCGAGATGCTGCTCGTCAGGCCGGGCGAGCCCGTCGTGCGCTCGTTCCTCGCCGCCGACGATCCACAGTGGGACTGGCTGGCGCGCCTGCCCACCCCGGTCGACATCGAGGGCGCATCGCTCGCCGATTTCCTGCGCTGGTATGCCGATGAAACCGGTCGGGCGGTGGACTACGTCGATGCCGACACGCGCGCGCGCGCGGCATCCGCGGTACTGCACGGCTCGGTCGCTGGCTTGACGCCTGCGGAGGCACTCGCGATCGTGATGGCTTCGGTGGACCTCGCAGCCGAGCCGCGCAGCAACGGGATCGTCGTCGGCCCGGCCCACCACTGACGAGCGACTGCTACCATGCGCGAATGCAGGAATTCGCGCAGCGGGGCGGCCGCAAGGCGGCAGGGTTCGTCGCGCTGTGCCTGGCGAGTGTCATGGCGCTGGCAGGCGAGGCCGGCGAGCCGCTCGCCGCGGCGCTCGACAGGCTCGCGAGATCGGGCCTCAATCTCGTCTACAGCTCGGCACTGATCACACCCGACATGCGCGTGCTCGAGGCACCGCGCGCGCGGCGGCCCGCCGACGTCGCGCGCGAGTTGCTCGCACCGCATGGCCTTGCGCTCGAGCCCGTGCAGCCCGGCGTGTATGTGGTCGTGCGACGCTCGACGGATGGCGCCGCCGGCATGCAGATCCAGGTCGTGCGCGCCAATGGCGCGCCCGCGGCGGGTGCGCGCGTCACGCTGCAGCCGGGAGATCGGCAGGGCGTCGCCGCAGCCGACGGTACCGTGCGTTTCGATGCGCTGCCGGCTGGCATCTATGAACTCGACGGCGTGGGTCCGGACGGCGCGGGTGCGCGTATCAGCGGCATACGCCTGAATCGCAACGAGCACTGGAACGGCGTGCTGGCATTGTCCGGAGGTGGGGACGCGCTGGTCGAGGTGAGCGTGCTGGCGAGCCGTTACAGCCTCGACCAGCAGTCGCGCTTCGCTCCCGTGGAGTTCAACCGCGAGGATCTCGCGGTCCTGCCCGGCGTCGAGGAAGACGTGCTCCGGGTGACTCGCTACCTGCCCGGCACGGCCACCAATGGCCTGTCGGCCCGCGCGCACGTACGCGGCGGCCGTGCCGATGAACTCGGCGTGCACTTCGACGGCGTGCCGCTGTTCGAGCCATTCCACTTCAAGGACTTCCAGGGCCTGCTCGGCATTCTCGACCCGGCCACGATCGGCAAACTCGATTACTGGAGTGGCGTGCATCCGGCGCGCTTCGGCGGGCGCCTCTCCGGCGTGCTCGACATCGCGCCGCGCAGCTATACCGGCGATGACTACCACGAACTTGGCTTGAGCCTGCTGTATGCGCATGCGCTGTCACAGGGACGGCTCGCGTCGCAGCCGCTCGAGTGGCTGGTCGCCGTGCGCAAGAGCGTCGTCGCGGAGATAATGCAGGTGAACAACAAGCACGATGCCGAGCCGGAGTTCCTCGACGTACTCTCGCGCCTGTCATGGCATTTCGACGATGGCAGCGACATTGCGGCCGGCTGGCTGCTGCTCGATGACCGGATGAGCGCCGACGTGTCCGAAAGCACGGAGCGCGCCACGGCGCGGTATCGCGACGGCACCGGCTGGTTGCGCGGCACCTGGCGCATCGGCCCGGACACTGCGCTGCGCGGCATTTTCTCGCGCAGCGAACGGCATACGTCGCGCGCCGGCACGCTGGCGCGGCCGGGCAGCGTCACGGGTGAACTCGAAGACCGGCGCTTCATGGACGCCACCACCGGTCGCATCGAGCTGGGCGCACGCCGAGGGCGCGTGAACTTCACGCTCGGCACCGAGTACATGGATCACGACGCGACTTTCGCGTACGCCGCCAGCGCGCAGTTCGATCCGGTGCTGGCGGCAGCGCTCGGGCGGCCCCCGGGCATCGGACACGACCTTGCCCTCGATGCCGGCGGACAATCGTACGGGGCGTATGCCTCGGCCGTGATCGGTCTGCCGGCGAACCTGCAACTCGATCTGGGCGTGCGCTGGGACGAGCAGCGTTACGAGCCACGGTTTCGCGATGCGCAGTGGTCGCCGCGGCTCGGCATCGAGTACTCGCCCCGCGCCGACACCACGTTGCGGCTGTCCTGGGGCCACCTCTACCAGCCGGAACGACCCGACGAGCTGCAGGTCACCGACGGCGACAGCGCGTTCCATCCGGTGCAGGGTGCAACGCAGCTGGTCGGCGCAATCGAGCACCGGCTGTCGCGCGACGTCCTGCTGCGCGTCGAGGCCTTCGACAAGCAACTGAACAGCGTGCGGCCGAGCTACGAGAACATCCTCGATCCGGTGACCTTGCTGCCCGAGATCGAAGTGGATCGGCTGCGCGTCGCGCCACTGTCGTCACGTGCCTACGGCGGCGAACTGACACTGCGCTGGGAGCCGCGGCGTACCTGGTCGGCATGGCTGACCTACGGCTGGTCGGAAGTGACCGACCGCTTCGAGGACTCGCGCGCCCTGCGCACCTGGGACCAGCGCCACTCCGCCGTCAGCGGATTGTCCTGGACACAGGGCCCGTGGCAGCTCTCCGGCAACCTGATCTGGCACAGCGGCTGGCGGCAGAACTCGTTGCACGTGCAGGACAGCGCCGCAGGCGGCAGCGAGCTCGTGTTGTCGCCGCGCAATGCCGAGGCCTGGTCGGACTACTTTTCGTTCGACCTGCGTGCGAGCTGGATACGTCCGCTGCCGATCGGTGCGCTGCGCGTCTTCGCCGAGGTGGCGAATGCCACCGCCAACGCGAACCGCTGCTGCACGCGCTACCAGATCGCATTTCCCGGCGACCCCGCCAGCCTGACAGGCGAGCAATCCGACTGGGTGCCGCGCTACGGCCTCATCGGCGTCACCTGGATGCTGCCCTGATCAGCGCGCGCCCGGCGGCGCGTACTTCTCGAGCCACTCGCGCGTCTGGGTGTACCAGAACAGCGAGTTGCCCGGCTTCAGCACCCAGTGGTTCTCGTCGGGGAAGTAGACGAACTTCGACGGCACGCCGCGCGTCTGCAGCGTGTTGAACAGTTCGATGCCGTGGTTCACCGGTACGCGCTGGTCGAGCTGGCCGTGGATCACCAGCGTCGGGGTGTTGAAGTGGCCCGCCGAGGTGTGCGGCGAGTAGCGCGCGAACTCCTCCGGCTTGTCCCAGAAATTGAAGAAGCGGTCCTTCGACGCGCCGTAGTCGGCGGCGATCTGCGTGAAGTTGTTGTACACGGCTGCGTGCGCGATCAGTGCCTTGAAGGGATGCTCCCTCCCGAGCAGCGTGGCGGCGAGGAAGCCGCCGTAGCTGCCGCCGCCGGCGATCATGCGATCCGCATCCACCCACGGTTGCGCCTTGAGCCATTCGGCCGCCTTGATCGTGTCCTCGTAGGGCAGCGAGATCCGGTCGGGATTGATGGAGTCGGCGAACTGCTGCCCGAAACCGCTCGAGCCATGGAAGTTGTGCCACGTGACGATGTAGCCCCAGCCCGCGAACACGTGCGCGTTCCAGCGATAGGTCACCGAATCGGTGATCGCGTTGTGCGGGCCGCCGTGCAGCAGCATGTAGACCGGGTATTTCTTCGCCGGGTCGAAACCGGGAGGGTAGATCACCCACATCTGGATGTCGGCGTCCTGCGCGCCCTTGTAAGTGACGCTCTCGACCTTGCCGAGCGCGAAGCCGGCGAGCGCCCCGTCGTTGAAGCCGGACAGTTTCGTCACGTTGCCCTTGGCGAGGTCCACGCGCACCAGTGTCGCCGGCTCGGAGAAACTCTGGCGCAGCGCGATGGCGGTCCGGCCACCGATATCGAGATCGGAGTAGCTGCTCGCGGCGGTCACCGCGCGCGGCTTGCCGCCCGCGAGCGGGAACTGGTAGATGCGCTGCGTCGCCGCGTCGTCGATCTCCCCGTACAGCGAGCGCGAGTCCGGCGCCCAGCTGAGGCTGCCGGCCGAACGGTCCCAGTCCTCGGTGAGGCCACGCGTTGCGCCACTCGCGCGCTCGAGCAGCATCAGCCGGCGCGTGTCGGCGTAGAAGCGCGGCGTGCGTGCCTGCGTGTAAGCGAGATACTTGCCGTCGGGCGAGTACACCGGCCCGCCCTCGTCGGCGACACTGTCCGGTGTCAGGTTGCGCACCGGTTTGCACCCGCAGGTGGCGATCAGGATGATGTCGTCGTTGGCATCGATGCCGCTGCGATCGCGGTCGGCCACGAAGGCGATTTCCTCGCCGTCCGGCGAGATGTCGTACGAGCTCCGGCTCACGTCCTGCTTCGACAGCCAGAAACCCGAGCCGCGCGTGATCGAGGTGGTCTCGCCGCCGTCGATCGAAATCGAGAACAGGTGCGGTTCCCGATCGTCGAGCCAATGATCCCAGTAGGCGATCGGCGCCTTGTCCCAGACTTTCGCGCTCGTCTTCGCATCAGCGCGTTCCGCCTGCCGCTTGCCCTGGTCTTCCCACTTGACGAGGTCGGGCCACACGCTGCTTACGAAGGCGATGCGACGGCTGTCGGGAAACCAGTTGATCGCGCTGACGCCGACCGGAATTTCGGTCAAGCGGCGCGACTCGCCGCCGTTCACCGCGATCACGTAGATCTGGTTCTGTTCGTCGTCGTCGCGCTTCGAGAGGAATGCGACCCACTGGCCGTCCGGGCTGAACACCGGCGAGCTGTCGCTCGCCTTGCCGCTGGTGAACTGGCGCGCCGCGCCGCCGGCGGTCGGCACGATCCACAGGTCCGCGTCGCCCTTGTTCTCCTCGAGGTCGTAGCGCGTAACCGGCAGGACGGCGTGCGTGCCATCGGGCGAAATTGTCGGCGCGCCGAGCCGCGCGAGGCCCCACATGGCTTCGCTGGTGAAGGGCCTGGTGCCCTCGGCGTGGGCGGCGGCGAAGGTGAGGCCCAGGATCAGGGCGACGAAGCAGCGGCTGCGGACGGACATCGGCAATTCCCCCGGCATGTTCATGGTGCGCACGGCGCGCGCGATATCCGCGGATTGTGCCCGATACGGCCAATCCACGCCGCCAATCTGCGACGAACGCCGCGTACAATCCGTGCCAGACCCCGCCGAGGAGCCCGCATGACCCTTGCCGTCCATGATCGCTATTACGCTGTGGCCCTGCAGATCGGCTGCGACAGCGTCCATCCCGACAAGGATCGCGCCAGCGCGCGCGCGCGCATGCAGCGCACGCTCGCACGCATCGATGCGGCGATCTGCGGTGCAAAGCGCTGGATTGGCGCCGACCTGCGCCTGGTCGTGCTGCCGGAGTACATCCTCACCGGTCCGCCGTGGGGCGAGACGATCGCGGAGTGGGCGGACAAGGCCGCGATCGACGAAGACGGGCCAGAGTACGCGGCGTTCGCGCAGCTCGCGCAGCGCCATGGCGTGCACCTTGCGGGCAATGTCTACGAGACCGACCGGAACTTTCCCGGCCTCTACTTCCAGGCCTCGTTCGCATTCGACGACGCCGGCAACAAGGTGCTGCGTTACCGCCGTCTCGTGTCGATGTTTGCGCCGACGCCGCACGATGTGTGGGATCGCTATCTCGAGGTCTACGGACTCGAGGCGGTCTTCCCGGTGGCCGACACCGCGCTCGGGCGACTCGCGGCGATCGCGTCCGAGGAAATCCTCTACCCGGAGATCGCGCGCTGCCATGCCATCCGCGGTGCCGAGGTGTTCCTGCACTGCTCGAGCGAAGTGGCCGCCGTGACCCTGACACCGAAGCAGATTGCGCGTCGCGCGCGGGCGCTCGAGAACCTGGCGTACGTGGTCTCGGCGAACAACGCGGCGCTGCACGGCATCGACGTGCCGGCGGATTCGAGCAACGGGTTCTCCGACGTGATCGACTACCTCGGCAACCAGATCGTGCAGGCCGGCGCGGGCGAGTCGATGGTGGCCAATGCCTCACTCGACCTCGCGGGCCTGCGTGCGTACCGGCGCCGACCCGGCATGGGCAACATGCTTTCGCGGCAGGCGCTCGACCTGTATGCGTCGAGTTATGCGGCGGCGGCCATCCGCGAGCCGAACGGCCTGCTCAAGGGCGGCACTATCGTGGTACCCGATCGCGACTTCTTCCGCGAGCGCCAGGCGCGCGCGATCGCACGGCTCACCGGCATCGGAGCCGTGCGCGCACCCTAGCGTGAACGGGCCCTGGGGCGCCGCCTCAGGGCGCCTTCAACCTCGCTGCCATGAAGGCGCGGAAGCTCACGTCGAACTCGCTGCGCACCGCGGCGGCCACCGGGTCCGCCTGCAGCGTCTGCCACCAGCGCGTGAGTTTCGGCTGGCCGTCGCAAGGATCGTCCATGCCGAACATCGGCAGCAGTATGGCGGCGAGGTAGAACTCCGGCGCGAGGATCACGTCTGCGTAACCGGGTTCCTTGCCGATTGCCCAGGGTCCGGGCCCCATGAAATGGTCGAGATGGCCGAGCGCCTTGCGCAGGCCGGCGATCGCGGCCTGCACTTCGGCGTCGTTGCGCGTGGCCGGATCCAGGTTGCGGAACAGTGCCCCGAAGTTCGGTACGACATAGACATCCATGATCCGCGCGAGCAACCGCGCCTGGGCACGCTCCATCGGCCCGTCGCCGAGCAGCTTGCGACCGGGCTGTGTCTCGTCGATGTATTCGCAGATCACGGTCGATTCGGCGAGATGGCTACCCGCGTCTTCGAGCGCGGGCATCTTGCCGATCGGATTGATCCGCAGGAATTCGGCCGACTTGAGATTGCCGCCGGGCGGTGCGGTCAGCTCGAGGGCGCAGCCCTTCCAGCGCGCCATCAGCACTGCGCGCACGACATAAGGTGATCCGATGTAGCCGTAGAGTTTCATGGTGAACCTTTATGGGGCAGGGGTCACAGGGCGGAACCTGGATTATCGCTATAGTTGCTGTTCGCGGCAGCACCCAGCCGTGCGGGAGGCGGACAATCCATCATGGCAAGGCGCGGAACGGTTGCGGTAAGTGACGCGGAGCCGAGCGTGCGACGTGCCTATTTCGAGTGCCGCTATGGCCAGTTGCACGTGCACAACGCGATGCCGGCCGGCGGCGGCTTCGACGAGGCCACGCCGCTGCTGTGCATCCATCGCAGCGGCACGACCGGGCGCATGTTCACGGGCCTGATGCGCCTCGTTGGCCGCGACCGCTCCGTGTATGCGCCGGACCTGCCGGGTTGCGGCGAATCCGATGGACCGCCCACCCAGGCCACGTCCTCGGAGCTGGCCGCGGCGCTGGCGGATTTCCTGCGCGACCTGCGGTTGCGGCGTGTCGATCTGCTCGCCGCCGGCACGGGTGCGTTCGTGGCCGCCGAGCTGGCGCTGGCGCAGGTCGACGCGGTGCGTCGCGTCGCATTTCTCGATCCTCTGGATGCCTCATCCGGTCGCGACGCGCGCGAACGCCTGCCGCTGCTGACCCAGCCGACGCTGCTGCTGCATGCGCCCGACGACCTCGACGCGCAACTGCAGCCGGTCATCAGCGAGCTGCGCACTTTCCTCAGCGCCTGACTTCGCCCCGCCAGGCGATCACCGCGCCGAGCATCGCGAGCAGCAGCGGGATGCACACCAGGTTCACGTTGAGCCAGCCGATCGAGCTGATCGCAGCTCCCGCAGCGAGTGACGCGATCGCCTGCAGCGTGAAGGTCGCGAAGTCATTGAAGCCCTGTGCGCGAAACCGCTCGGCGGGCGCGTAGGTCCTCGTCAGCAGTGTCGTGGCCGCGACGAACAACAGGTTCCAGCCGACGCCGAGCAGCACGAGTCCGCTGAAGTAATGCGCGAACGCGTGCCCGAGGGCCGCGGCGACCGCTATGCAGGCGAGCATGCAGCTGATCCCGGCGATCATCATGCGGGCGATGCCGAGCCGCGCGACCAGCCAGCCACTCGCGAGCGACGGCAGGTACATCGCGACCAGGTGCGAGGTGATGACGTTCTTGGTCGCGGTGACGTCATGGCCATCGATGACGTGCATGCTGATCGGCGTTGCCGTCATGATGAAACTCATCACGGCATAGGACGTGAGTCCGGCGAACAGCGCAACGAGATAGGCCCGCTGGCGCACGATCTCGCGCAGCGCGCGGCCGCCGTCGTGGCGCGCGAGCGCATGCGCCATCGGCGGCCCGAGCGCGAGCAGTGTCAGCGCCGACAGCACCATGAACACCGCGACCACGACGAACGAACTGGTGAACTCCGGCCAGCCGGCGAGGTTGCGCAGCCGGTCGCCGGCCTCGGGCCCGAGGAACGCCGCCGCCAGGGTCCCGAGCAGCACCGTGGCGATCGCCCGCGGGACCTGCGGGGCATCGACATACTCGGCTGCCGCGAAACGGTACTGCTGCACGAACGCCATGTTGGCGCCCAGCATCAGGGCGCCGGCGCAGAACGCGGCGAAATGGGCGTGGGCGACCGCCCAGGCGCAACCGAGCCCCGCCACGGCCGCGACCAACGCGCTCAGGATGAACATCGGCCGTCGCCCGTAGCGCTGCATCGACAGGGCCGCGGGGATCGAGGCGGCGGCGACCCCGACGACCGCGAGGGACAACGGCAGGGTCGCGAGTGCGGGGGCGGGGGCGATCCGGGCGCCGATGATGCCGCCGAAGGCGATCATCACGAGCATGCCGCACCCGGCCAGGGCCTGCGCCAGCGTGAGTATCCAGACGTTGCGCAAGCGGGCCGTTCCTCCGCGGGGCGGCCATGTTACCGGGGTTATGTCCCATTGTGCGACGCCATGCGCCGCCCGCCGCGCTAAACTCGGCCGGGCCATGGGCGCGCACAAGAAGACCTCCGAGCCCCATTCCGACGCCGACCTCGACAGCACGGCGGAGCTGCCCACGCTCGACGATCCGCTGTCGTCCACCGATACCTATGCGATCCCGTCGGGCCTCGCCGCAGCCAAGGGTGGCGGCGAGGACGCGCACCAGCTCGAAGCCGAAATCGGCGCGCTCCGCTCCGATCTCGCGACCGCGACCGAGCGGCGCGGTGCGCTCGAGCTCGACCTGCGCGCGCTGTCGGCCAACCTGCGCGAGGTCGAGGAGCGCCTGACCCGCAAGGGCGAGCGCCTTGCGACCCTCGAG
>CADEFJ010000057.1 GCA_902826575.1 uncultured Pseudomonadota bacterium
CCATCTGCGACAAGCACGGCATCCTGCTCATTTTCGATGAGGTCATCACGGGCTTTGGCCGCACCGGATCGCCGTTCGCCGCGCAGGAGTTCGGAGTGACGCCGGACATCATCACGATGGCCAAGGGCCTGACCAACGGCTGCATTCCCATGGGCGCCGTGGCCGCGAAGCAGTCGATCTACGACGCCTTCATGCAGGGTCCGCCGGGCACGATCGAGCTGTTCCACGGCTACACCTACTCGGCGCATCCGGCCGCCTGCGCGGCGGGCCTGGCGGCGCTCGACATCTATCGGCGCGAGGGCCTGCTGACGCGCGCAAAGGAACTCTCGAAGGTCTGGGAGGACGCCGTGCACAGCCTGCGCGGCCTGCCGCACGTGATCGATACGCGCAACTACGGCCTGATCGCAGGCATCGAGTTCGAGCCGCTGCCCGGCAGGCCGGGCGCGCGCGCCTTCGACATCTTCCTCAAGTGTTTCGAGCGCGGCCTGATGGTGCGTACCACCGGTGACACCCTCGCGCTTTCCCCGCCGCTCATCATCGAGCCGCGGCACATCGACGAGATCTTCGGCACGCTGAAAGCCGTGCTCTGAACCGGTGCCGGGTTTTCGGTATTTCGGTTATTGCGGCGCAGCCGCGCAATAACCGAAATACCGAAAACCCGGCACCCAGTCCTCAGCCCCAGGGCAGCGTGGTGCTCACCGAGAAGATCACGCGGCCTTCGGTGTTGAAGACGTCGTCGGTGACCTTGTCGTCGCCACTGAGATCCGTGCCCGTGTACTTCAGCTCGAGGCTGAAATTGCCGAGTTCGTAACCCAGGGCCACGGCGTAGTCGAGGTACTCGAAGCCGTCAAACGCATCGCCGTAGTTGTAGCCGGCGTGCAGCGACAGCGAGAAGTTCTGCGGCAACTCGAAGGTGTAGTTCCCCTCGGTGTACATCGCGTCGTTGTCGCCGTCGTACTCGATCGCATACCACTGCTTCAGCTCGAAGCCCTTGTGGTTGATGCCGAGCCAGATCTCCGGATACGCCTCGATCTTCGACTTCGTGTCCGAACTGCTGGAGCCCGGGTAGGTGTACCAGGTAACGCCGACGGTCCATCCCGTGTCGTCGTTGATGGCACCGTCGAACCCGGCGTACAGGTCGACTTCCACGTCGCCGTCGACATCGTCACCGTAGTCGATGTTGCTCGCCCAGGCGCCCACGTAGAAACCCGACTCACCGAAGGCGTAGTCGAGGCTCGCCTGCAAAGCGGGGTCCTTGGCGCTCAGCGACACACCGCGAAAATCGTAGTCGGTGGTGCCAGTGATCGTGGCGCTGAACTGCGCGTGTGCCGTACCCGCAACAGCGAGCAGGCCAAGCAGCATTGATGTTCTCTTGAACCGGTTCATGAATCCTCCCTTGTTGAGGTGCGACCGGCAGGTAGTGCAACCTGCATGCCAGCATTCTGCGCGTTATTCGTGCCTTTGCAGCGATTATACGCACCAATCATGTGCGAGGAATGTAAATGGCGTAGATCTTGGTGCAATCCTCGAGCACCGCCCATGTCCCGGAAAACCCCGACGGGACGACGAATGCATCGCCCTTCGCAAAGCTCGTACGCACTCCGGAATCACTCACCAGCTCAACCCGCCCGACGATCAGCACGCACAGCTCGCTCTCGGTGTAGCGCACCCGCCACACCCCGCGCGTGCTGGACCAGTGTCCCACATGGAAGTGCTCGGCCGGGTCGCTGTAGGCGTTCCACACGCGCTGTACGGGCTCGCCACTGACCAAGCGATCTGTCGCGGGCCGCGAGATTTCGCCCTCACCGGCCAGGATCACGGGAATGATTGCTGTGCTCATCAGAAGTTCGTGCGCCGACCGGCGTCCTCGTGCATGCGTTGCAGGAATGCGCGCACCGCGGGCGTGGCGTCCTCGGGCTTCATCAGCTTCTGCTCGACCAGCACCCGGGCAATGTCCGCCACCGAGCGCTCGCCATCGATCAGCGACATGAGGAAAGCGTGGATGCGCGTCGCGAGCGCGTGCGATCGCAGTTCGGCCGGCAGCGGAACCGGTTGCGTCACATCGACCAGCCAGGCGGGCGGCTCGTGTGCGGCGGGCGCAGGCACATCGGTGCGCTTGCGCGCCGACCAGGCCAGCGTCGATTCGACGCGCGCATGACGGCTCGCCGGCGAATGCATGTAGGGCAGTGGCAGCTCGCGCGTGCGTGGCGGGTCGAAACCCGCCTCTTCGACGAGCTGCAGAGCTTCCTCGAGGCTGAATTGCAGCGCGCGCTGCGCACTGGCGAAGGACAGCGATCCCAGGTTGAGCCACTTGCCGTCGGCCGCCAGCAGCGCATTGACGCGCGCCGCGAGCGCCGGGAACGGTGCCTCGACGATGTCGATGAACCACGGGGTCACGACGACATCGAATGCGCCGTCCGTGAACGGTGCATGCAGTGCATCCGCGGCCACGAGCAGCAGGCGTTCATCGGCGGCGCGAGGCGCATGCAGGCGGCGCAGTACCGCATGATCGGCGATGCTGCGCGGCGCGATCGCAAATTCGTAGAGTTCGAGCGTGCGGCCGGCATACATCTCGCGCGCGACGGCCAGCAGCAATGGATTGACGTCCACGGCGACCGTCAGGGCCGGTGCATGCTTCATGTGCAAGTCGTAGGCGAGGCGACCTGCCCCACTGCCGAGCACGGCGACGCGTTTGCCCGCCAGATCCGCGTCCAGAACCGACTCGAGCAGTGCGAGCGTCGCGGTGTTTTCCGCCTCTCCCCAGCACCAGTCCCGATGGATATTGGCGTAGTAGTTCGTCAGCCCCTGCGAGCCGGGCAGGCTCGGGCGCAGGGCCTGCAGCGCCTCGCGCGCCGGGATATCGGCCGCGATCTGCAGCGGCTCGAGCAGCCGCGCCAGCCGACGTGCATGGTCGCCGAGCGCCCCCGCCAGCAGGTCAAGGCGCTCCCGGGCCAGCGCCGGCGTGGCGCCGGTGGCTCCCGCCTCGCAGGCGCGCGCATCGGCGCGCAGGTCCGCCAGCAGCAGCCCCAGGCGCGCGCGCCACTCCGCGGTGGCGCCCCGCGGATCACGAAACAGCCACGGTACCCCCCCCAGCACGGGGAAGCCCGCGCTGCAGCGTTCACAGATGTATCCTGCGGCACCTTGGCGCAATACGCCGCGATGGCACCCGGGACACCAGGTCAATTCATCAAACACACAACTTGCTCCACTTCTAGTACTCTATGGTGCCATGACACGCCGCCGGGGACGCCCAAAAGCCAACGGACTCGCGCTACATCATCGTCTGTACATGATGTTGAAGCAGCAGCTCGCCGACGGCACCATCGCCCCGGGAGCCGCGCTGCCGAGCGAACCCGACCTGTCACGTGCCACCAAACTGTCGCGTACCACGGTGCGTCGCGCGCTGGCGCGCCTCGCCGAAGAGGACCTGATCCAGCGCCGTCACGGCAGCGGCACTTATGCGACCGTGCAGGGCGCTGCGCGCGCCAAGGCGGCTGCCAGCGCTGATTTTCCCGGGCTGCTCGCCGACCTGCGTGCCATGGCGCGCGTGACCAAGGTCCGCATGCTGCAGCACGCGGTGATCGCCACGCCGCCGCGGATCCTTGCCTCGTGCCCCGAACTCGGCACGCGCGTGCTGTACATCCAGCGCACGCGGCTCTACCGCGGCAAGCCATTCGTGGTCATCAGCCACTACATCCCGGAGCGCCTCTCGAACATCCTGTCCAAGGCGCAGATCAAGTCGGTGCCGCCGATCTTCCTGTTCGAAAAGAAGGGCATGGTGCCGACGATCGGCGACCAGGAAGTCACCGCCGTGGCCGCCGACCACGTGCTGTCGCGCGAACTCGCTGTCAACATCGGCGCTCCGCTGCTCGCAATCCGCCGCTCGGTGCGCGACAGCCACGGAACCCTGCTCGAGTACCACGAGGCCTTCTACGACCCCGATCTGTACACGTTGCAGATGCAGGTTCACCGCGAGAAGGTCGGCAAGAGCGGCATGCGCTGGCGGCCCGGGCGCTGAGATCACCGCCGGCGCGCCTCGAGCGCGTCGAGTTCCTTCGCTGCCGCGACCGTGCGCCAGTGTTCCGCGCCGAGTTCTCTCGTGAACACCTCGAGCGCCGCGCGAAGTTCCGTTTCCGCCTCCTCGTACCGGCCCCGGTTCGCCAGCACCGTGCCGAGATAGCGCTGGGAGTTTGCCGTGCGCCAGTGCCCCTCGCCCAGGGTGGCGCGCATTTCCCGCAGGCTCGCGCGCAACAGGACCTCGGCCTCGGTGTAGCGGCCGAGCTTGTTGAGCGCGAGCGCGCGACCGGTCCGCGCCGCGCTGGTGTCGGGGTGCCCCGGGCCCAGCGTCACCTCGCGAATCGCGATCGCGCGCCCGAGCGCCGCGTCGGCCTTGGCCCAACGCTCGGTAAACAGGTACAGGACACCGAGATTGTTGTGGACCGTCGCGACTTCCGGATGCCGCTCGCCGAAAGCGGCCTGCAATATCGCAAGCGCCTCCTCGTATACCGCCTCCGCCTCGGCAAAACGCGGACGCATATCGGACAGCGCATTGCCGAGGTCGTTGCGGGCGATACCCGCCAGCGCGTGCCCGGGGCCGTAAATGCGCTCGATGTCCCGCACGGAAGCGCGCAACAGCGGCTCCGCGCGCTCGGGTTGACCGGTCGTGACGAGCACCGAGGCAAGGGCACTGCGAATGTCCATCGTCAGCGCATCGAGGTCGCCGGCGAGCTGCCGGGCGCGCGCGAGTGCATCCGACAACAGGCGCTCCGCCTCGCCGAGTTCGCCCTGGGCGGCGCGGACGCGCCCGAGCAGGAAGCCCGCGCGCACATGTCCGCTGCCCCCGGCTTCACCAGCGGCCTCGAATGCCAGCCGCGATGCAAGCGCGAGCGCTGCCGCCTCGTCGAGCGCGCTGCGCTGGAGCAGGGTGGTGACGAGATCGAGGCGCACCTCTTCGCGAACGGCGAGGTCGACTGCTGGCAGCGCAGCGAGCGCCGCCAGCGCCTCCCTCGATAGCGATTCGGCCGCAACGAGATCGCCCTGATCGCGCTTGAGCACGGCCTGGCTGGCGAGCGCCCGCGCGTAAGCCTCGGGCTCCCGGCCCATTGCCGACTCGCGCAGCACCACGGCCTGCGCCAGCAGCTTACCGGCCGCGTCATAGGCGCCGAGGCCGCGATAGGCATTGCCCGCAGCCTCGAGCAGCGCCGCGCGCACATCGGCACGGCCGTCCTCGGGCTGTGCCGCGAGGCGCTGCACACCGGCATCGAGCAGCTCGCGGGCAGTGATTTCGCGCGCGCCAGACTGTGCGGGATTGGCGATTTCGAACAGTCCCGCAGTGAAGGCAACGATGCGGCGCGCCGTCATGGCCTCGACATTCGCCCGGTCGCGCTCGAGCGCCGCCTGGCGCGCGAGCCAGGCCATGCCCGACCCGAAGCCGAGCGCCGCAATGAACAGCGTGGCGGCGAAGGTCACCACGAGCCGATGGCGCCGCACGAACTTGCCAATTCGATAGCTCGCCGACGGTGGCCCCGCAAGCACGGCGTCGTGGTTCGCGTGACGGTCGAGATCCGCGGCCAGCTCCGCGGGCGAGGTATAGCGCAGACTGCGATCGGGCGCGAGCGCCTTCATGGCGATCCAGTCGAGGTCGCCGCGCAGCCGTGCGGCGCGCGCCGTTGTACCTGCAAACGCACTCGGCTTCACCGCTTCGCGATCCGCGATCTCACCGGCGAGTGCCACCGGATTGTATTCGCTGCCGCGGACCTCGTACGGGCGCACGCCGGCCAGCAACTCGAACAGGATCACGCCGAGCGAATACACGTCGGTTCGCGCATCGACGTCGAGCGGCGCGAGCTGCGCCTGCTCCGGACTCATGTATTCCGGCGTCCCCAGCAGGTGACCAATGCGCGTATAGCCATCGGTGTCGCCGCCGCCGGTCATCGCTGCCTTGGCGATGCCGAAGTCGATGATCTTGGGCGTCGGCCGGCCGTCGATCTCCGTGACCAGGATGTTCGAGGGCTTCAGGTCGCGATGGATGATGCCGCGCAGGTGCGCATGCTGCACGCCCGTGCAGATCTCGCCGAACAACGAGAGCCGCGCCTCCACGTCGAGGCCGTGATCCTCGCAATAGCGCGTAACGGGCACGCCGTCGACATACTCCATCGCGAAGTACGGCCGTCCGTCGGCGGTCGTGCCGGCATCATAGAGGCGCGCGATGTTCGGATGCGTGAGCAACGCGAGCGCCTGGCGCTCGAGCTCGAAACGCGCGAGCACTTCGCGCGTCGCGAGGCCGAACTTCAGGATCTTGAGTGCGACGCTGCGCCGCACCGGGGCCTGTTGCTCGGCGAGGAACACCTCGCCCATCGCCCCCTCGCCGATACGCTTGTCGACCCGATAGGGGCCGATCCTGTGGGGTGATGAGAACCTCGGAATTTCCGGCGGCGCGCCGCCGAGGAACGAATCGGGCGCCGCATCGTGCGCAGCCAGCAGGCGCCGGACGCGCTCGCGCAGCGCCGGGTCGCGGCAGGCCGCCAGCAGTCGCTCGCGATCGCCCTCGTCCGCCTCGACGCAGGCATCGAACAACTCGCGTTCCGCGTCGACGCTCACGGGACCGACAGCCGCTCCTGCAACCAGGCCCTGGCATAGACCCAGTCGCGCTTCGCCGTGGCGGCCGACAACCCGAGCGCCTCGGCCGCCTCGTCGATGCTGAGGCCGGCGAAGAAGCGCAGCGTGACGAGTTCGGCGATACGCGGACGCTCGGCGGCGAGCGCCGTCAGCGCCGCGTCGACCTGCAGCACGTCGGTCTCGCCCTCGGGCATCGGAATTTCGAGTCCCGTCAGCGTGACACGCACAGCGTCGCTGCCACGCTTCCGCGCGTGGCGGCGCCGGGCCTGTTCGACGAGCACGCGACGCATGGCCTCGGCGGCGGCGCCGAAGAAATGACGGCGGTTCTGCCAGTCAGCGCCATTCGGTGCGAGGCGCAGGAAGGCTTCGTTGACGAGCGCCGTCGGCTGCAGGGTGCCGGCGCGTCCCTCGCGGCGCATGTTGGCGCGCGCCATGCGGTGCAGCTCGTCGTAAACCACCCTGTACAGGCGATCGAAGGCCTGCCGATCCCCCGTACCGGCCGCCTCGAGCAGCAATGTAACTTCCCTGTGAGCCACTGCACGCCGATTCTACGCATGAGTGGATGAACGGGTCACTTCGACCCGGACCATGGAGGGTCGATGAACGCTGCCATTGCCGAAGTGGCCCCGGATGCGGGCCGTGCGGCGCGTTATGCGCGCTGCGTCAAAATGTCCAGGAAAGTGGAGTGGGAGATCGAGCGTGACCTGCTGCGCGGGCGCAATTTCGATTTCTCACGCAAGTTCCTGCCGGATGGCCTGTCACTGGTCGACCGGCTGTCGCTGACACCGGAGGAGGCACGCCTGATGAGCCAGGTGCAGGGCCGCACCTATGCTTATGTTTTCGGGCTCGTGGAGCGTTTCATCAGCGCACGGATGGTCGAAGCCGCGGGCCAGCATGCCCTCGGCGACCAGGCGGCCATGGAAGGCCTCCTGCGCTTCTCCGGCGAGGAGCTGAAGCACCAGGAACTGTTCCGGCGCATGGAGCAGATGATGTCGCGGGTGATGCCGGCCGGCTACGAGCAAGTGGCGGACCCGAACGATGTTGCCCGCGCGGTGCTCGCTCGCCGTCCGTGGGCGGTCCTCGCCCTCACCTGCCACATCGAACTGTTCGTGCAGGCGCACTACGAGCAGAGCATCGCCCCGGAAGCCGACATCTGCCCGCTGTTTCGCGACGTGTTCCTGTTCCACTGGAAGGATGAATGCCAGCACGTGATGCTGGATGAACTGGAGTGGACCGCCGAGCATGCCAGGCTCTCGCCTGCCGAACACGATGCAGCGGTCGATGACCTGATCGCGCTGATCGGCGCGGTCGATGTGCTCCTGCAGGCCCAGTCAAAGCGGGATGCGGCGTATTTCATGGTTGCGGCAGGAATCGGGTTCCCGGCAGCGGAGGCGGTGCAGATCGAGGCTGCGATGCTCGCCGCCTATCGCTGGCAGTACATTGTCTCGGGCGTGCAGCATGCGCACTTCAGCCGGCTGCTGCGCAGCATGACGACGCCCGCACAGATGGCCCGCATCCAGCAGGCCCTGCAGCCGATCATGGAGGCGGCGTGAAATCCCGCCTGCACGCCGTCACCCCGGCGCGCAGGCGCGAGGCCCGGACCTGACATGGCACGCTTCGACAGCATCCTCGGGACGATCGGTCGTACGCCCGCCGTTCGGCTCGCGCGCCTAGCGCCGCCGCACGTGGAACTGCACGTCAAGCTCGAAGCCGCCAATCCGATGGGCTCGGTCAAGGACCGCCTCGCGCTCGGCGTGATCGAAGCCGCGGAACGCAGCGGCGCGCTGCGGCCGGGCCAGACGGTCGTCGAGGCGACCAGCGGCAACACCGGCATCGGCCTCGCGATGGTCTGCGCACGCAAGGGCTACCCGCTGGTCGTCGTGATGGCGGAGAACTTCAGCGTCGAGCGCCGCAGGCTGATGCGGTTCCTCGGCGCGCGGGTCGTGCTGACACCCGCCGCCGCCAAGGGCAGCGGCATGCTGGCCAAGGCGGCGGAACTCGCCGCCGCGCACGGCTGGTTCCTGTGCCGCCAGTTCGAGAACGAGGCCAACGCGGACGCGCATTCGCTCACCACGGCCGCCGAGATCCTCGAGGATTTCGCCACCGAGCCGCTCGACTGGTTCGTCACCGGCTACGGCACCGGCGGCACGCTGAAGGGCGTCGGACGAGTGCTGCGCGAGCGCTCGCCGCGCACGCGCATCGCGGTGTGCGAACCGGACAACTCGCAGGTGCTCGGCAGCGGCATAAGCCAGCCACGCGACGGGCAGGACGGGATAGCGGCCAGCCATCCGAGCTTCCGCCCGCACCTGATGCAGGGCTGGGCCCCTGATTTCATCCCGAAGCTCACGGAAGACGCGCGCTCGCAGGCACTGATCGACACGATCGTGCCGGTGAGCGGCGCCGAGGCGCTGCGCCTCGCCCGCGCGCTCGCGACCCAGGAAGGCATCCTCGCCGGCATCACCGGTGGCGCAACGCTCGCTGCGGCGTTGCAGCTCGCCGCGGACGCTCCCGCTGGGACGCGGATCCTCGCGATGCTGCCCGACACCGGCGAACGCTACCTCAGCACGCCGCTGTTCGCCGACGTGCCGGCCGACATGGACGCCGGGGAACTGTCGATTTCCCGTTCGACGCCCAACCTGCGATTCGACGTCGCGGCCCCCGCCCCGACCCCCGCGGCCGGTCCTGCGCCCGCGCACGAGGTGCCTCCAGCGGACGCCGCGGCGCTCAGCGCACTGATCGAGGACCGCCACGAACCCGTCGTGCTGTTCGCGCTCGAGTGGTGCGAGTTCTGCTGGTCGGTGCGGCGCTTCTTCGACAGCGCCGGCATCGCGTATCGCACGATCGATCTCGATTCCGTCGAGTACCAGCGGGACGGTCGCGGCGCTCGACTGCGCGCGGCGCTCACGGCGCGCACATCCGTGCAGACCATTCCGCAACTGTTCGTCGACGGCGAATTCGTCGGTGGCTGCACCGACACCTTCGATGCCTGGAAATCCGGCCAGCTGCAGCGGTTGCTCGCGCGTTGCGGGCGGCCGGTCGCAAACACCACGCTGACCGATCCGTACCGGTTCCTGCCAGCCTGGCTGCATCCGCGCGCCTGATCGGGTACAAGGACACCCTGATGGACACCACGCATCGTGCGCGACCGGCCGCCGTCGCCGGCAATACCCCGACGGCTGCGCTGCTGCAGGATGCCGCGCGGCGCGCGGAACGATATCTCGACACACTCGATGCGCGCCCGGTGGCGCCCGGCCGCGAGGCAATCGCCCGCCTCGCGGAACTCGAAACCGCGATGCCTGCCGGTCCGACCGACCCTGCCGCGATACTGGTGCGGCTCGATGAGATCGTCGGTCCCGCCACCATGGGCATGGCGGGGCCGCGCTTCTTCGGCTTCGTGATCGGCGGCGCCCTGCCGGTCACGGTGGCGTCGAACTGGCTCGCGACCGCGTGGGACCAGAACGCCGCGCTGTCGAGCGTGACGCCCGGCGTGTCGCGCGTCGAAGCCATTGCGCTGCGCTGGCTCACGGACCTGTTCGGCCTGCCGGAGTCGACCGAGGGCGCGTTCGTGACCGGTGCGACGACCGCGAACTTCGCCGCCATCGCCGCCGCGCGCCACCGGCAATTGGCGCAGGTCGGCTGGTCGGTCGAGGCCGATGGGTTGTTCGGCGCGCCCCCGATCACCGTGATCGTCGGCGACGAGGCGCATCCCACGCTGGTGAAGACACTCGGCCTGCTCGGCCTCGGGCGCAAGCGCGTCGTGCGCGTACCGGTGGATGGCGAGGGGCGCATGCGCGCGGATCGCCTGCCGCGCATCGACGGCCCCACGATCCTTTGCCTGCAGGCCGGCAACATCAACAGCGGCGCATTCGATCCGTTCAACGACATCTGTACCGCCGCGCGCGCCGCCGGAGCGTGGATCCATGTCGATGGCGCATTCGGGCTGTGGGCACGGGCATCGGAGCGGCTCGCACCGCTCGCCGCAGGCATCGAACTGGCTGACTCCTGGGCCACGGATGCGCACAAGTGGCTCAATGTGCCTTATGACAGCGGCATCGCCTTCGTGCGCGAGCCGGGCGTGTTGCCCGCCGCCATGGCGGTGAGCGCGGACTACCTGCCCACCGGCGATGGCGCGCGCAACCCGGCCGATTTCACGCCCGAACTGTCGCGCCGCGCCCGCGGTGTCGACGTATGGGCCGCGCTCGCGTCGCTTGGCCGGAGCGGGATTGAGGAAATGCTCGACCGCAACTGCCGCGGCGCGCGCCGCTTCGCCGCGGGACTCGCGGCAGCGGGCCATGAAGTCCTGAACGAAGTCGTGCTGAACCAGGTGGTGGTGTCGTTCGGCACTCCGGCAATCAACGAGCGGGTTGTCGAGGCGGTACAGACCGACGGCACCTGCTGGTGCGGGCGCACGGTATGGAAGGGTCGCACGGCAATGCGCATCAGCGTGTGTTCATGGGCAACGACCGATGCCGACGTCGAAACCAGCCTTGCGGCGATCTTGCGGGTGGCCGCTGGCGTCCTCGGCACGCCTCGACACGGGTAGAATCGCCGATGAATGAGAACCGTCACGGCCACCCGTTACGTCACCCCGCTGCGCGAAGGTGGCTCGCTGCCAGCGATCGTCGAAGCTGACGACGCTGGCCTCTACGTACTGAAATTCCGCGGTGCCGGCCAGGGCGTGAACGCGCTGGTGGCGGAATTGATTGCCGGGGCAATTGCGCAGGCGGCGCAGCTGCGCATGCCGGAGATGGTGTTCGTCGAGGTCGATGCCGACCTGGCGCGTACCGAGCCCGATCCGGAAATCCAGGATCTCATCCGGGCCAGTGCCGGACTCAATGTGGGATTCGACTACCTGCCCGGCGCCGCGATGTTCGACCCGGTCGTCGAACATCCGGCGGGCGATCTCGCCTCCGACATCGTGTGGTTCGACGCCTTCGTGATGAACGTCGATCGTACTGCCCGCAACGCGAACCTGCTGATCTGGCACCGGCAGCTGTGGCTGATCGATCATGGCGCGGCGCTCTATTTCCAGCATGACTGGCAGGGCGGCCTCGAACGCAGCCGCGATCCTTTCGCGCTGATCCGTGACCACGTGCTGCTGCCCTTTGCCGACGACTTGCCCGGGGCCGATGCGCGCCTGCGCGCCCGCCTCACACCCGCCGCCTGCGCGCGGGCGGTCGAGCGGGTCCCCGCGGCCTGGCTGCCCGCAGGTGCGCGACGCGCGGGCTTCGCCGCGTTCCTGGCGCAGCGACTCGAGTCCACACAGGCATTCGTGCAGGAGGCCGTGCGTGCGCGATCACAGCTCGTATGACTACGCGGTGATCCGCGTGGTGCCGCGGGTCGAACGCGAAGAGTTCGTCAACGCGGGCGTCATCGTGCTGTGCAGCGCACGTGACTTCCTCGAGGCGCGCATCGAACTCGACGAGCGGCGCGTGCTGGCGCTGGCGCCGGCCGCCGACCTCGAGGCGATCCGCCGTCACCTCGCGGGCATACCGGCCATCTGCCGCGGCGGCGATGCCGCAGGGCCCATCGGGCGCCTCTCGGCACGCGAACGCTTCGACTGGCTGGTCGCCCCGCGCAGCACTGTCATCCAGACCTCGGCCGCGCATACGGGGCGCTGCGGGGATCCGGCCGAGGTCATCGAGCGGCTGCTCGACACGATGGTGCGAACGCCGCAATGACCGACGCGATCACGATACGGCGTGCGAACCTTGGCGATGCGTTCCGGCTGGGCGACATCGGCAGCGTGACTTTCTCCGAGACGTTCGCCCATCTCTACCTGCCCGAGGACCTCGCGGCCTTCCTGCAGTCGACACATTCGCCCGAAGCCTGGGGGCGTCGCCTGCAGGATGCGCATCTCGCCGTGTGGCTGGTCGAAGACGTCGACGGTACCGCCGTCGGTTACGCGAGCGCGGGACCCTGCAAGCTGCCGATGCCCGATCTCGAATCGAACGCCGGCGAGCTGTTCCAGCTCTACCTGCGCGCGAGCCATCGCGGCAAGCATCTCGGCTCGCGCCTGCTCGAAACGGCGCTCGCCTGGCTCGAGCTGCGCGGCTTCGATCCGCTTTACATCGGCGTCTGGAGCGGCAACGCCGGGGCGCAGCGCCTGTATGCGCGTTTCGGCTTCACGCGCTGCGGCGAATACGAGTTTGCGGTCGGGCGCCAGCGCGACCACGAGTTCATCCTGCGGCGCGCATGAGAGGCCCGCTCGTCACGCCGTTCCATGCCGGCGAGATCGCGCGTCGCGGCACCGCGCGACTGCGCGCTGGGCTGCCGTTCATTCCGATGCATTTCGGCCAGCCGTCCGCCGGCGCGCCGGCCGCGGCCATCGCGGCCGCCCACCGGGTGCTCGATCGCGATCCGCTCGGCTACGAGGAGCTGGTCGAACTGCGCGAGAGGATCGCGGCGCACTACGCCGACACGCACGGCGTGCAAATCGAACTCGAGCGCATCCTGCTGACAGCGGGCGCGAGCGCAGCCCTGGTCGCTGCCTATGCGGCACTGTTCCGCCCCGGCGATCGTGTCGCGGTCATGCGTCCCGGCTACCCGGCCTATCGCAACACGCTGTGCGCAATGCGCCTCGAGCCGGTCGAAGTCGCCTGCGGCGCGGACATGGGCTTCAGGCCCACGCCCGCCATGATCGCGGCGCTGCAACCGGTACCGCAAGGCATCGTCATCGCAAGTCCCGCCAACCCCACCGGCGCGATGCTCGATGGTGCGCAGCTCGGCGCGCTGCTCGCCACCTGCCGCGATCGCGGCATCCGGGTGATATCCGACGAGATCTACCACGGCATCAGCTTCGGCAAGCGCGCGGTCAGCGCACTGGAACTCGACCCGGGCGCGATCGTCATCAACAGCTACTCCAAGCTCTATCGCATGCCGGGCTGGCGGCTCGGCTGGATGGTCGCGCCCCTGGAACTGGCCGAGCAGCTGCATATCTACCTGATCAACATGTTCCTGACGCCCGCGACACTGGCCCAGCATGCGGCGCTCGCGGCGATGGACGAACCCGGGGACCTCGCGCACTGGGTGCGTATCTACGAGCGCAATCGCGCGCGCCTGATCGAAGGGCTCGCGGCAATGGGCATCACGCGCATCGTGCCGCCCGACGGCGCCTTCTACCTCTATGCCGATGTCAGCCACCTGACCGGCGACAGCATGCAGTTCTGCCTGCGTGCCGTCGACGAGATCGGAGTCGGGCTGGCGCCCGGCATCGACTTCGATCCGGAGGCGGGCCGGCATTTCGTGCGCTTCTCGTTCGCGGTGACCCCCGACGAGATCGAGCGCGCGCTCGAACTGCTGGCGGGCTGGCTGTGAGCAAGGACATCAGCGCCGCGGTACGCGAAGTCTGCCTGTCGTTTCCCGAGGCCGAAGAGTTCCTGTCGCACGGCTCGCCAAACTTTCGCGTACGCGGCAAGACTTTTGCGATGTATGTCGTCAATCACCACGGTGACGACCGCATCGCCCTGTGGCTCAACTCGCCCGAGGGCGCGCAGTCCTTTCACACACGCGATGAGCCCACGCGCTTCTTCGTTCCGCCCTACGTCGGGCCGCGCGGCTGGCTTGGCGTCGAGCTCGACAAGGGCCTGTCGTGGAAGCGCATCGCCGCACTGGTGCGCGCCGCCTACGAGAAGGTCGCGCCCGCCCCGCTCTCGGCCCGCATCGGCAAGACCATCGACATCAAGCCGCCGACGCGCGCGCTCTCGGCCACCGAGCGCGACCCGCTGCAGGCGCCCGCCGCGAAGCGCGCGGTCGCCACCTTGCGCAGCATCTGCCTGGCACTGCCCGAAGTGACGGAAGGCGAAATGTTCGGCCATCCCGTGTGGCGGGCGGGAAAGCGCTCGTTCGCCTCGGCCTACGACCAGGGCAAGGGCCCGCGCCTTGCGTTCTGGGTCGGCTCCGACCGGCAGGGATTGCTGACGACCGACAGGCGCTACGCCCTGCCGATGTACACGGGCCATATTGGCTGGATCGAGCTCGATGTCGGCAAGGGCTGCGAGCACGACGAGGTGCGCGCCCTCGCGCTCGACAGCTACCGGCACTTCGCACTGAAGCGAATGCTGGCCGCCCTGCCCTGACCTGCGGCGGAACGCACTGCGGGCACGCCGAAGCGCCTGTCCGGGCGACGGCGGCTGCGACGAAGCGCGATATCGTGCGCTGCATGAAATGCCTCCCCATGTTTGCCGTGTTGCTCGGCTGGAGCCTTGGCGCCGCGGCGCAGGCCACGTTCCACGGCGACAACGCCCGCAGCGGCGTTTATGCAGGCAATGGCCCGGCGCAGCTCCAGGGCGTCAAGTGGTCGTTCGATACCGGCGGCCCGGTCTTCGCCTCGCCGGTCGTCGCGGGCGAGGTCGTGTACATCGCAAGCTCGAGCGGCGCACTCCTGGCAATTGAGCGGAACAGCGGCCAGGAGATATGGAAGTTCACATCGCGCATGCCGATCGCTTCGACACCCGCGATCGAGGGCGACACGCTCTACTTCGTCTCCTCGGCCGGCGCGCTCGTCGCACTCGACCTCGCAAAAGGCGAGCCGCGATGGATCTTCGCCACCGAGCATGAGCGCCACTTCGAGGCGCAAGGCCTGCATGGTTACGGGCCCGCCGGCCAGACGATTGCCGACGCCTGGGACGTGTACACGTCATCGCCCGCCGTGGCGGACGGCAAGGTGTATTTCGGCAGCGGCGACGGCAACGTCTATGCCGTCGATGCCCGCAGCGGCGTGCTGCAGTGGAAGTTCCCGATGCGGGGCGTCGTGCATGCCTCGCCTGCGGTGGTCGACGGCACGGTCTATATCGGCAGCTACGCCAGCGACTTCCATGCGATCGATGCCGCCACCGGCCAATCGAAATGGCTCTTCCAGGCTGGCGAGGATCCCGCCAACCACAACCAGGTCGGCTTCCAGTCGTCGGCGGCCGTGGTCGACGGGGTCGTGTACGTGGGCTGCCGCGACGCGCACGTCTATGCACTCGACGCAAAGACCGGACGCAAGCGCTGGGACTATCCCACCAGCAAGTCGTGGGTGAACGGCACGCCGGCGGTGCAGGCAGGCATCGTCTACGTGGGCACGTCCGACACTTCGCGCCTGATGGCGCTCGATGCGAAGAGCGGCCGGCTGCGTTTCAACTTCGATGCGAAGGGCTACGTGTTCTCTTCGGCGGCCCTCGCCGGCGGGCGCGTCTACTTCGGCAGCCACAATGGCCGGCTGTATGCGCTCGGTGCCGGCGACGGCCGGGTCGCCTGGACATTCCAGACCGAAGCGTCGAAACAGGACCCGCTGCACCTGCTGACGCCCGATGGGAGCTTCGATCGCAACGGGTTCGCAGCCGTGTTCCGCGACTTCCGCGACATGTACATCGACCTCTACCGCTTCCGCTCGATCGGGGGCATCCTGTCGTCGCCGGCGGTGGCGGGCGACGTCCTTTATGTCGGCAGCCTCGACGGCCATCTCTACGCCCTGCATTGAACGGAGTGGACCCATGTTGAATCGTCGCGAACTGATGCAGCTCGGACTCGGCGCCGCGTCGCTCGCCGCGATGCACCGCACGCTCGCGGCCGAAGCGGCGCCGCCGCGCCTGCTGATCCTTGGCGGCACCGGCTTCATCGGACCGCATCTCACCGAACAGGCATTGCAGCGCGGCTGGGCGGTCACGCATTTCAATCGCGGCAAGCGCGACGCCGACGGCGTTCCCGGCGTGCAAACGCTGCACGGCGACCGCAAGGGCCAGCTCGATGCCCTGCGCGGCCATGAGTGGGACGCCGTGATCGACAACACCGGCTATGTACCGAAGTACGTGAAGATGTCGGCCGAGCTGCTGGCGCCGAACGCCGGCTACTGCCTGTTCATTTCCAGCATTTCGGCCTACGCGAGTTTCGCGAAGCCCAATGATGAGTCCTCGCCGACCGGCAAGCTCGCCAATCCCGACGAAGAGGCCATCACCAACGACAGCTACGGCCCGATGAAGGCGCTGTGCGAGCAGTACACGATGCAGGCATTCGAAGGACGCGCGAGTGTGGTGCGGCCGGGCTACATCGTCGGCCCGCTCGATCCCACCGACCGCTTCACCTACTGGCCGGTGCGCGCGACGCGCGGCGGGGAGATGCTCGCACCGGGCACACCGCAGGATCCCGTCCAGGTCATCGACGTGCGCGACCTGGCCGCCTGGATGCTCACGCTCGCCGAGCGACGCGTGACCGGGCACTTCAATGCGGTGACGCGCCCGCGCGAATACACGATCGGCGACGTGGTGCGCGCGAGCCTCGCCGCCTCGCCGCAGTCGGGCACGAAAGTCACCTGGGTACCCGAGGATTTCCTCTTCGGGCAATGGAAGCCGGAACAGGTCGACCTGCCGCCCTGGTCGCCGATGAGCGGCGAGTATGCCGGCGCATCGCTGAGTGCGACGGATCGCGCGCAGTCGGCGGGGCTGACAACCCGTCCGCTCGCCGACACGGTGCGCGACACGCTGGCGTGGCATGAGACGCGGTCCGCCGACCGCCGGGAAAAACTGCGCGCCGGACTCGACCCGGAGCTCGAGCGCGCGACGCTTTCGGCATGGCATGAGCGCGAGAAGTCCGGCTAGCTGATAGGATCGCAAGCCCGGGTTGAAGGATCAGCCATGAACACCTACTCGCTCACCGTGCTTGCAAGCGTCGCGGTTGCCGTATCGACGGGATGTACGCGAACGGAACCGGTCGCGAACGACAATGAACAGGTCGAGGCGAACCTGAAGCGCTTCGACCAGCTCGATTTCGACGCCTACAGCCATCGCAAGGACATGGAGCTGTTCAAATCGCTTCAC
>CADEFJ010000058.1 GCA_902826575.1 uncultured Pseudomonadota bacterium
GGCCGCTGCCCCGTTCCATGCGGGGGCGCGCGCTGCCCCGCCCGGCTGCGCGGCCCGCACCCGGAGGTTGCCAATCGAGCGTGGCAAGTGAGTTCGGATCACCTGCGACCGCTGGCCCGCGTAGACCATCGAGCTCGTCGAGGTCTTCGTTGAAGAGGTCAGCGGGTGCGCGCGAAACAGGCGCGGCGCGCGCCGCATTCAGCGCCTGCAGGCGCAGCGCCGATTCGAGCACCAGGCGCATGCCGGCCTGGGTCACCGGTTTGGTGACGAAGCGGTTCAGCACGCCGCTCGTGACGAGCGGCTCGAGCACCTGACCATCACCCCGCCGTCCCAGCGCCAGCAGCACCGTGGTGGGCGAGGCGCGATGTGCCTCGACGAACCAGTTCACCGGATCCATGCCGAGTGCACCGACATCGACCAGGGCCAGCACGGGCCGGCGCGCCACGAGATCCGCGCGCGCTTCGTCGGCATCCCGCGCGGCAATCACGCGATAGAGCTTGTCGGAGAGCGCGGCGCTCGCCGCCTCGAGCGATGCACTGTCGCGGGTCATCAGCACGATCTGCGGCAGCGATTCGATGCTGGGCAGATCGTCGGTATCGTCCGCCGCATCGTCCGCATCCTCGCCGAGCACGATGTTCTCGAACTCGCCGGACAGCAGGTCGCCCTGCTGCGCGATGGCGAGAGCCATCGCCGAGCGCAGCTGCATCGAGTCGAGTGGATAGCCGATCGTGTCGAACAGCTTGAATGGCGTGAGGTGGCCGCCGAGTTTCTTGAGCCGCTCCGCGTCGGCGGCGAAAATGCGCAGCACGCCGGGATCGCTCATGCCGAGCGTCGCGAGGAGGTCGAGACCTGATCCATCGGCGAGCCGTTCGCAGGCGATCACGATGTCGATGCCACCGGCGCGCAGGCGCGCCAAGCACTCGCTCTTGGTGGTCACCTGCGTGCTGTCGATCAGCCCGACGAGCGAGCGGGCGGCCGCTTCGAGCACCGCAGGATCGTGGTCGACGATTAGGACTCGCATGTATCGGGCTTCATACCTCGCGTGGCTCGGGCTGGCTCCGATTTATGTCACGAAATCGCATGCTGCATTGCAATAGCGTTAAGCGGTTCTCCGTGCGCTCAGTACGTTAGGCACGCTTCCCAGACGTTGGGTGAGGCGCGCGAGGTCGGCCAGATCCCGCACATCAACCCGCAGTACCGTGGTGGCGGTGCCGTCGGAGCGCTGCGTGGTGGTGGTCAGGGAGTCGAGCCGCAGCCGCTCGCTTGCGATCACGTCGGTCAGGTCGCGTACCAGCGCCTTGCGATCGAGGCCGACCACCGTGAGTTCGACCGTCTGGGTGCCTGCATGAGCTTCGATCCACTGGCACTCGAGCACCCGCTCGGGGCGGGACTCGCGCATGCGCCGCAGACCCGCGCAGCTGGCGCGATGGATGGTCACGCCGCGCCCGACCGTCACATAACCGACGATCGGCTGCGGGCGCACTGGCGCACAGCAGCGCGCGAGCGTGATCGGCAGGTCGCCGATACCCTCGATCGCAACCGGCGAGCGCTCGCGCCCGCTGTCAGCGGCCCGCGGCTTGGGCGTATTGCGCTTCGGCGGCGGGGCGGTGAGGCGCGTGATCGCCTGGGTGAGCTGGGCGAGCGTGATCTCGCCCTCGCCGACGCGCCGGTAGAGCGTATCGGCGTCGGTCGCCTTGAGTTCCTGGATCAGCGCGGCGAGCAGCGCCGCCCCGCCCGCGGCGCGCGCGAGCTCGCGATCGACGCTCGCGCGACCCGCGGCACGGTTGTCGGCCTCGCCCGCGCGCCGGAACCAGGCGCGTACCCGCGAGCGATTGCGCGCCGAGGCGAGGTAGCCCTGCTCGGTCGCCATCCAGTCGCGGCTGGGGGCCGGCTCCTTCGCGGTGATGATTTCGATGATCTCGCCGTTCGCCACCTGGTACGTCAGCGGGACGATGCGTCCATTCACCTTGGCACCCCGGCAGCGGTGGCCGAGATCGGTGTGCAGGTGGTAGGCGAAGTCGAGCGGCGTCGCGTGCTTCGGCAGTTCCACGACTTCACCTTTGGGTGTGAGCGCGTAGACCCGATCGGTAAACAGGCCCGACTGCACGCGGTCGATGAAATCGCTGTCGTCGCCCTGCCGGCCCTCGCCGGCGTCGTGCGGTGCGAGCAGCTGGCGCACCGCATCGATCTTGCGTCCATAACCGGCGTCGCGCACGCCGCCTTCCTTGTAGCGCCAGTGCGCGGCCACGCCGAGCTCGGCCTGCGCGTGCATGTCCCGCGTGCGAATCTGCACTTCAACCGGCCGCCCGCCCGGGCCGGTCACCGCCGTGTGTATCGAGCGGTAGTCGTTGCCCTTGGGCGTCGCGATGTAATCGTCGAACTCGCCGGGGATATGGCGCCAGCGGCCGTGCACGACACCGAGCGCCGCATAGCATGCCGGAATGTCGGCGCACACGATGCGCAGTGCGCGCACGTCGAAGATCTGCTCGAAGCCGAGCCGCTTGCGCTGCATCTTGCGATGGATGCTGTAGATGTGCTTCGGGCGGCCGTGGACCTCGGCCGCGACGCCGGCTTGCGCGAGCTCGTGGCGCAGCTCCGTGCACAGATCCTCGATGTAACGCTCGCGCGCGACGCGCGTCTCGTTGAGGGCCGCGGCAACGCGCTTGTAGGCCTGCGGATCGAGCAGGCGAAAGGCGAGATCCTCGAGTTCCCATTTGAGCTGCCAGACGCCGAGCCGGTTGGCGAGCGGCGCGAAGATCTCGCGGGTCTCGGTGCCGAGGCGCAACTGCTCGTGCGCCGGCGCGTCGCGCGCGGCGCGCAGCGCGACGAGCTGGATCGCAAGGCGCGCGAGCACCAGGCGCGGATCGCTGACGACGGCGAGCAACATCTTGCGCAGCGTCTCGGCCTGGCGTGCATCGAGGCCGCGCTCGGGTTGCCAGTCGCGCGGTATGCCGAGATCGCCGAGCGCGGCGAGCGCGCGTGCGAACCGTACTGCCCGCTCACCGACGGCGCTTGACGTGGCAGCGTCGATGTCGTGCCCGCCGCGCGCGCTGCAGGCGAGCGTACCGAGTGCGAGTGCCTCATCGTCCACCAGTGCGCCGACGATCTGCGCTGCCTCGGCGCCGCGCGCCAGATCCGCATCGCGCGCACCCGCATTGCGCAATACAAGGCGCGCATTCTCGATGCTGGATGCAAGGGCCGGGGGGCAGCGAAGAACGGTATCCACGGCATGAAGCTCGGGGCTGATTCGCGTTATCATACCGTTCACATGGCGGGACACAGTAAATGGGCCAATATCCAGCATCGCAAGGGTGCCCAGGACAAGCGTCGCGCCGGAATCTTCTCGAAGTTGCTCCGTGAGATCGCCTCCGCCGCGCGCGTCGGCGGCGCGGACGCCGCGATGAATCCACGCTTGCGGCTTGCGATCGACAAGGCACGTGCTGCGAGCATGCCGCGCGACACGATCGATCGGGCCGTGAAGCGCGCGGCGGGCGGCGGCGAGGGCGCCGAATTCCATGCGGCGCGCTACGAAGGTTACGGCCCGGGAGGTGCGGCGGTGATGGTCGACTGCCTGACCGACAACCGCAATCGCACCGTCGCCGATGTCCGCCATGCCTTTGCGGCCCATGGCGGCAACCTCGGTGCCGACGGCTCGGTGGCGTATCTGTTCAACCAGGTCGGCGCGCTCGCGTTCGCCAGCGGAATCGACGAAGACAAACTGACCGATGCGGCGCTCGATGCCGGCGCGGAAGACGTCGTCGCCCATCCCGACGGCTCCTGCGAAGTACTGACCGCGCCCGGCGACTTCGAGGCCGTGCGCACGGCGCTCGCGCAGCGCGGGCTGCATGCGACGGCTGCGGAAGTGACGCAGCGCGCCTCGACCAGCGCGACCCTGTCGGGCGATGCGGCCACCACCATGCTCGAGCTGCTCGAAGCGCTCGAGGAACTCGACGACGTGCAGAACGTGTATACGAATGCGGAAATCCCGGACGACGTCCTGGCGCGCCTACAGGCCTGAGGCGCTCGAAGCGCTGCGGCCGGCGGGCGGGGCCGCATGCCGCGTGCTCGGCCTCGATCCCGGGTCACGACGCACCGGGTACGGCATCATCACGATTGCCGCCGGTGGCTGCGTGCACGTAGCGCATGGCTGCATCGACGTCTCGGGCCTCGAGTTCGCCGTGCGCCTGCGCAAGATATTCGAGGCCGTACAGGCGCTGATGGAGGCGCATCGGCCGGATGAGGTGGCGATCGAACGTGTATTCGTGAGCCGCAATGCCGACAGCGCGCTCAAGCTCGGCCAGGCGCGAGGGGCCGCGCTCGCGGCCGTGTCGGTCGGTACGCCGACCTTCGAGTATGCGCCGCGTGCGGTGAAGCTTGCGGTCGTCGGCTTCGGCGATGCCGTCAAGCCACAGGTCGGGCACATGATCGGGCAACTGCTCGGGATCGACGCGCGGATTCCCGCCGACGCGGCCGATGCCCTGGCCGTGGCGCTGTGTCATTCGCAGTCGCGCCGCCTCGCGCTGCTGGCGCATGCCGCCGCGGGCGCACGCCGATGATTGGCTCGTTGCGTGGCGTGCTGGTGTCGAAGTCACCACCGCAATTGCTGCTGGAAGTCGCCGGCGTCGGCTATGAGATCGAGGCGCCCATGTCCACCTTCTATACGCTGCCGCCGGCCGGGCAGGAGCTGCGCCTGCTGACGCACCTCGTCGTGCGGGATGATGCGCATGTGCTGTACGGCTTTGCGACGGAGACCGAGCGGCGACTGTTCCGCGACCTGATACGCGTCACGGGCGTCGGCCCGAAGCTCGCCCTGACGATACTCTCGGGCACGACTGTGGATGCATTCACGCGCTGCGTGCTGGCGCAGGATGCGGCCACGCTGACGAAGATTCCCGGGGTGGGGCGCAAGACGGCCGAGCGCCTGCTCGTCGAGATGCGCGACCGATTGCAGGCTGCGGTACAGGCGAGTGGCAGCAGCCTCGGCGGCGCAGACGGGGCCATGCCCGGCGGCGGCGCGGAGGCGGAGGCGTTGAGCGCGCTGGTCGCGCTCGGCTACAAGCCGGTGGAGGCCTCGCGGCTGTTGCAGGGCGTGCGCGCGGCGGGCGCGTCCACCGAAGAGTTGATACGGGGCGCGCTGCAAAGCGCGGCCCGTGAAGCGTGACGATGACGGAGACACCCATGCCGCCGGGAACTGATCGCTTGGTGAGTCCAGGCGTCGCACGCGACGACGAGGCGGTCGAGCGCGCGATACGCCCGCGGCGCTTCGCCGAATACGTCGGGCAGCCGAAGGTCAAGCAGCAGCTCGGTATTTTCGTCGACGCCGCGCGGGCGCGTGGCGAAGCGCTCGATCATGTGCTGATCTTCGGGCCGCCGGGCCTCGGCAAGACCACCCTGGCGCACATCATCGCCGAGGAACTCGGCGTGGCGCTGCGCCAGACCTCGGGGCCCGTGCTCGAGCGCGCCGGGGATCTCGCAGCGCTGCTCACCAACCTGCAGCCGCACGATGTGCTGTTCGTCGACGAGATCCACCGCCTCTCGCCGGTGGTCGAGGAAGTGCTCTACCCGGCGATGGAGGACTACCAGCTCGACATCATGATCGGCGAGGGTCCGGCGGCGCGCTCGATCAAGCTCGACGTACCGCCATTCACGCTGGTCGGCGCGACCACGCGGGCGGGCCTGCTGACCTCGCCATTGCGCGACCGGTTCGGGATCGTGCAGCGTCTCGAGTTCTACGATGTCGATGAACTCGAACGCATCGTCGCGCGCTCGGCCGGCATCCTCGGTGTGCCGATCGACGCCGCGGGTGCGCGGCGTATCGGCGAGCGGGCGCGCGGTACGCCCCGTATCGCCAACCGGCTGTTGCGACGGGTACGTGACTACGCGCAGGTGAAGGCGGCCGGCCACATCGACGAACAGGTGGCCGACGCGGCGCTCGACATGCTCGAGGTCGACAAGCACGGCTTCGATACGCTCGATCGGCGCCTGCTGCTCACCGTGATCGAGAAATTCGACGGCGGTCCCGTCGGCATCGACAGCATTGCGGCGGCCATCGGCGAGGAGCGCGGCACGCTCGAGGATGTGATCGAGCCGTTCCTGATCCAGCAGGGCTTCCTGATGCGCACCGCGCGCGGGCGAGTGGCCACGCGCCATGCCTGGCGCCATTTCGGCCTGGCGATACCCGAGGGGCTCGCGCCGACACTGTCGCTGTTCGAGGACAACCGATGAGCGAATTTCGCTGGGCGGCGCGCGTCTATTGGGAGGACACGGATGGCGGGGGCATCGTCTATTACGCGAATTACCTGCGTTTCCTCGAGCGCGCGCGCACCGAGTGGCTGCGCGCAAAGGGTTTTTCCCAGGCCGAGCTCGCGCGCGACCCGGGTATCCTTTTCACCGTGGTCAGTGTGCAAGTGAATTATCGTCGTCCGGCGCGTCTCGACGACGAACTGGTCATCACCTGCGAGCCGCACGCCGAGGGTCGCGCGAGCCTGCGTTTCGCGCAGCGCATCCTGCGCGGCGCGGAACTTCTCGCTGACGCCGACGTCCGAGTGGCATGCCTTGCTGCGGCAACGTTGCGACCAACCCGCCTGCCCGAATCCGTACTAGCAGAGGTCGATTAAATGGAGGGAGAGCTTTCGATCACGCGGCTCGTGCTCGATGCGAGCCCGGTGGTGCAGCTCGTATTGCTGCTGCTGCTCGCCGCATCGGTCATGTCCTGGGCGATCATCCTGCGCAAGCGCGGTGTGATCCGCGGTGCGCGCGCCGAAGCCGGGCACTTCGAGGAGCAGTTCTGGGTGGGCGGCAGCGACCTGTCGGCGCTGTATCGCGAGATCGAGGCACGCAGCAGCGTGACTGGCATGGCAAGCATCTTCCTGATGGGCTTTCGCGAGTTCGCGCGGCTGCGCCAGCAGGGCAGCGTGCAGGCCGAGCAGATGCTCGAGGGCGCACGCCGGGCGATGAGGGTCGCGCAGTTGAAGGAAATCGAGCGCCTCGAGCAGAGTCTTGCGACCCTCGCGACCGTCGGCTCGATCAGTCCGTACGTGGGCCTGTTTGGGACGGTGTGGGGCATCATGAGCGCATTCGTATCGCTCGGCAGCGTGCAGCAGGCGACGCTGGCGATGGTGGCGCCGGGCATCGCCGAGGCGCTGGTGGCCACCGCGATGGGACTGTTCGCCGCGATACCGGCCGTCATCGCGTACAACCGCTACGCTGACCAGACGAGCCGCCTCGAGCTGCGCCACGACGCGTTCATGGAGGAGTTCTCGACGATCCTGCAGCGCTATGTCGCCGCGCGCAGCGGCACGGGCGGAGGCTGACATGGTCGAAGGCAAGCGCCGCCGCAGGCTGATGGGCGAGATCAACGTCGTACCGTACATCGATGTGATGCTGGTGCTGCTGATCATATTCATGGTCACGGCCCCGCTGCTGACCCAGGGCGTGAAAGTGGAGCTGCCGCGTGCCGGCGCCGAGCCGCTCGACGTGAAACTGCCGCCTGACCAGAAGCCGCTGGTTCTTTCGATCGATCGGGACGGCCGACTCTTCCTGAATGTGGGGTCGGATCCGGAGGCACACATCGACGAAGCCACTGTCGCCGCGCGCGCGGCCGCGATGCTGCGCCGGGCACCGGATTTGCCGGTGCTGGTCAAGGGTGACCGGAACGTGCCTTACGGCCGGGTCATCGAGGCGATGGTGATCCTGCAGCAGGCAGGTGCGTCGAAAGTGGGCTTCCTGACCGATCCGCTGCCGGAGCGTCGCGCGAAGACATGACAGGCCCGGCACGCCGTAAGCCGGGGGGCGGCAGTTATCTTGGACCTTACACCGGGTCCATTCTGCTGCATCTCGGCCTGTTTGCGTTGTTCGGGCTCGGCTGGGTCTCCTGGCGTAGCAGCGCGCCGCCGCCAGAGCCCCGGCAGCTCGCCATCGAGGCGGTCGTCGTCGATCCGCAGAGTGTGGGTGTACCGACGCCGGAGCCGGAGCCCGAACCGCAGCCCGCGCTCGAAGCTCCGCCGCCACCCGTTCCGGTGCGCGACGACGTCGAGGAGCGCCGCCGCGCCGAGGCGCTGCAGCGAGCTGAGGATCAGCGCAAGGCGCAAGCCGAGCGCCAGGCCGAAGCGGCGCGCAAGCTGGAAGCCGAGCGCCAGGTAGAAGCCGATCGCAAGGCCGAGGAGGCGCGCAAGGCGGAAGCGCAGCGCAAGGCCGAGGAGGCGCGCGTGCGCGCCGAGCGCGAGGCGGAACTTCGTCGCTCGATCGCGGCCGAAGAAAGGGCGCGCGCCGCGCGCGCGAGCGGCGCCGGCGCGCACTGGCGCGACCTGATCCGTGCAAGAATCGAAAGCCAGTGGCGTCGCCCGCCCACTGCGCAGCCCGGCATCGAATGCGAGGTGCAGGTGACGCAAGTGCCGGGTGGCGAGGTGGTTGCGGTGCGCATCCTCGCCTGCAATGGCGATGCGGCTGTACGGCAGTCGATCGAGATTGCCGTGATGAGCGCCTCGCCGCTGCCGCCACCGCCCGATCCATCCCTGTTCGAACGCAACCTCGTCGTGGTATTCAAGCCCAATGACTGACGCCAGAGTTCCCGCAAGATTCCTGTTCGCGCTGATCGGCGCCCTCGCAGCGACGGCAGCGCCTGCACAACTGCGCATCGAGATCACTTCCGGGGTGACCGATCCGATCCCGATCGCCATCGTGCCCTTTGCTCGTTCAGTGCCGGGCGATGGCGGGCTCGACGTGGCGGCAATCGTGCAGCGCGACCTCGAGGGCAGCGGCCGCTTTCGCGCGATGTCCCGCACCGACATGATCGAGACGCCGTCACGGGCTGCCGATATCGTCGTGCCCGACTGGCGCACGGGCCGCAACGACTACATCGTTGTCGGGCGTGTGCTGCCGGGTGATGGCGGGGCCGCGCAGATCGAGGTGGAACTCGTGAACCTCGTCAACGGCCAGCGCATCGCCGGCCAGCGATTCGTCGCCCCGCCCGGCAAGCAGCGAGAGGCAGCACACCGGGTGAGCGACCTGATCTACGAGAAGGTGCTCGGCGTGCCGGGCGCCTTCGCGACCCGCATCGCCTATGTGGCAGTGAGTGGCCAGCCGCCACGGCAAACTTACAGCCTGATCGTCGCGGACGCCGATGGTGAGGCGGCGCGCACCATCGCGGAGTCCCCGCTGCCGCTGATGTCGCCGGCCTGGTCACCGGATGGCGAATGGCTTGCATACGTGTCGTTCGAATCGCGCGCTTCGGCGATATGGATGCAGCGCGTCACGACCGGGGAGCGCCGGCGCGTGATCGCGCGTCCCGGCATCAATGGTTCGCCGGCATTTTCGCCCGATGGCAAGCGCCTGGCGGTGACGCTGTCCGGAAGCACCGGCAACCTCGACATCCATGTGCTCGAGCTGGACACTGGTGCGCTCACCCGCATCACCCACGATGCCGCGATCGACACCGAAGCCGTGTTCGGCCTCGACGGGCGTAGCCTCTATTTCACGTCGGACCGGGCGGGCAGCCCGCAGATCTATCGCGCCGATGCGCTCGCCAACGCACCGGCAAAGCGCGTGACCTTCACCGGGAGCTACAATGCGCGCGCGAGGCTGTCGCCCGATGGCAAGCAACTGGCCATGGTGACCCTCGCCGGCGGCGGCTACCGGGTGGCCGTACAGGACCTTGCGAGTGGAGTCGTGCGGACGCTGTCGAAGGGCCCGCTCGACGAATCACCGAGCTTTGCCCCGAACGGCGCGATGCTCATCTATGCGGGGCGCGAGCGCGGACAGGGTACGCTTGCCACCGTCGCGATCGATGGACAGACGACACAGCGGCTGAAGGAAGACCGGGGCGAAGTCCGTGAACCCGTGTGGGGCCCGAGCCGACCATGACTGACAGCAAAGGTAGCGATGCAATGCGAAATCTGATTTGGGTGATGCTGGCGGCGGCCGCGCTTGCGGTCGGAGGCTGCGCTTCGAAGAAGGGCGCGGAGAAGCCTGCCGCGGACACCGCGCAGGGTGCGGGGGCCGAGGCGGTGGGCCAGGGTGCCGGCGACCAGGCGGTCACGACCGCGCCGCTCGACGACGATACGGCGAGCGCAGGTCCGCAGGGCGAACTGCTCGGCAAGCGCATCGTCTATTTCGAATTCGATCGCACCGAGCTCAACGCCCAGGATGCCGCGATCGTCAACGCGCACGCGCGCTTTCTCGCCGGCAATCCGGGCACGCGGGTGCGTCTCGAAGGCCACACGGACGAGCGGGGCACGCGCGAATACAACATCGGTCTCGGAGAGCGGCGCGCGCAGTCCGTTCGGCGCGCGCTGTTGCTGCAGGGCGTGGCCGAAACACAGGTCGCGACCGTCAGCTATGGCGAGGAGCGGCCCGCCTCGGCCGGCAGCGACGAGATAGCCTGGGGGCAGAACCGTCGCGTCGAAATCGTCTACCTCAATTGAGCGGAGCCGGCATGCCTCATTCGTTGATTCCACTCCCGGGTGCGCTGCTCGCGGCGCTGGTGCTTGGCGGCTGCAGCCTCGCGCCCGCCGAGGAAGACTCGACACAGGTCCGCATCACCGATCTCGACTCAAGGGTCGCGAAAGTCGAGCGCATCATCGCGAACCAGAGCCTGCTCGAACTGTCGCAGCGCGTCGAGGCGCTCGAGGCCCAGGCGCGCGACCTGCAGGGCAGGAGCGAGGTGCAGGAGAACGCCGTCGAAGGGGCGAGAAAGCAGCAGCGCGACCTGTACAACGACCTTGACCGGCGCCTCGGCGCACTCGAATCGGGCGTGGTCGAGCCGCCGCGCGGCGATGCCGGCGCAGCGGCGGCGCCGCAGGCTGCGGCAGTTCCGGTGCCGGGCGCGCAGATGTCGGCCGCCGACCAGCAGCGTGCCTACGACGCGGCATTTGCCGCGCTCAAGGACGCGCGCTATCAGGAGGCGATCACCGGCTTTCGCAGCCTGATCGATACGGCGCCCGCGGGCGATCTCGCGCCGAACGCACAGTACTGGCTCGGCGAGGCCTATTACGTGACGCGCGATTATGAGAGCGCGGCAACGGCGTTCGAGGCCGTGGCCGAACGCTGGCCCGGTTCCGGCAAGGCGCCGGGTGCCCTGCTCAAGCTCGGCTACTCGCAGTACGAACTGAAGCGCCTCGCCGATGCGCAGCAGACCCTCGGGCGACTCACGGCGCGTTATCCCGACACCGAGGCGGCAAGGCTCGCGCAGGATCGCATCCAGCGAATCGTCGCCGAACAGCGGTGAACGCTGCGCCGGAGGCGCGGCTCAAGATCACCGAAATCTTCCTGTCGGTGCAGGGCGAGGCCGCCACTGTCGGCTTTCCCACCGTGTTCGTACGCCTGACCGGCTGCCCGTTGCGCTGCGTGTATTGCGATACCGCCTATGCGTTCCACGGCGGCGAGTGGTGGACGCTCGAGGCGGTGCTGGCGAAGGTCGCGGCCTACGGCGTGCGCCATGTCTGCGTGACCGGCGGCGAGCCGCTCGCCCAGCGCGCCTGCCTGCCGCTGCTGGCGCGCCTGTGCGATGCCGGCCATGAGGTGTCACTCGAAACGAGTGGTGCGTTGCCGATCGAGGGCGTCGATGCGCGCGTGCAGCGCGTGGTCGACATCAAGACGCCGGGCTCGGGGGAAGCGCGCCGCAATCGTCAAGCGGACTACACGCTGCTCACCGCGCGCGACCTGGTGAAGTTCGTGATCACCAACCGCGACGACTATGAATGGAGCAGGGCCTGCGTCGACGAGCACGGACTTGCCGCGCGGTGCACGGTATTGTTCTCGCCGAGTCACGGGCAGCTGCCGGCGCGCGAGCTCGCCGAATGGATCCTCGCGGACCGCGCCCCCGTGCGCTTCCAGATCCAGTTGCACAAGGTGCTGTGGGGCGATGCGCCGGGCCGGTAGCAATACGGCGGTGGTGCTGCTGTCCGGCGGGCTCGACTCGGCCACCGCACTTGCGATCGCGCGCAGCGAAGGGCTTGCCTGCCACGCGCTGTCGGTCGATTACGGCCAGCGCCATGCCGCCGAGCTGCTTGCCGCCGCGCGTGTCGCCGCCCACCTGGGCGCCGCCGAACACCGGGTCATGCGGGTCGACCTCGGCGGCATCGGGGGTTCGGCGCTGACCGATCCGGGTATCGCCGTACCGGAACAGCCGGGTTCGGGAATTCCGGTCACCTACGTGCCTGCGCGCAACACCGTCATGCTGGCGCTGGCGCTCGCCTGGGCCGAGGTGCTCGAGGCGCACGAGATCATCATTGGCGTCAACGCGGTCGACTATTCAGGCTACCCGGATTGCCGGCCGGAGTTCATCGCGGCATTCGAGCGGCTGGCGCAGCTCGCCACGCGTGCCGCGGTGGAGGGGCGGCAGGCGCGGATCCGTGCCCCGCTGCAGGACATGGGCAAGGCGCAGATCATCCGTACCGGGACAAGGCTGGGTGTGGACTACGGATTGACTGTGTCCTGTTACCAGGCGGACGCCAACGGATCAGCCTGCGGACACTGCGACGCATGCCGGCTGCGGCGGGCAGGTTTCGAGTCGGCCGGTGTCGCCGATCCAACCCCTTACCGTTATGATGCGCACCCCGCCGAGGGCCGTTAGCTCAGTTGGTAGAGCAGTTCCCTTTTAAGGAATTGGTCGCAGGTTCGAGCCCTGCACGGCCCACCATACCGCCTGGCGTTGCGAAGAACCGACATCACCGCACGGAATTGAACGGCGTAAACTCGCACCTCGTTTGCACCAGGGACTGATTGTGCCAGCCAGAATTTCCCAGAAGACCCTGCTCATCGGCGGCGGCATCGCTGCAGTTGGACTGCTCATTGCACTCATCGGCATGCGGGTGGCCGATTCGGGTCCCGTGCATGTCGAGGACCTGCCGCCGCTGGTCACCGTGGCGCCGCCCACCATCGGACCGGTGGCGAGCGTCGTGTCGATCAACGGCACGATAAGCGCGCGCAACGAATTGCCGCTCGGCATCGACGGCGAGGGTGGTCGCATCGTCGCCGTACTCGTCGAGGTGGGTGACAAAGTAAAGAAGGGCCAGCGACTCGCCGTGCTCGACACCGCCGTGCTTGCCCCGCAGGTCGCACGGCTCGAGGCGGCGCTCGTGCAGGCGAAGGCCGAGGCGGATCTCGCGCAGGCCGACTGGGACCGCGCGCAGGGCGTGGCGGCGTCCGGCGCTCTCTCGAAGGAAGTGATCCAGCAGCGCAGCTCGCGACTCGCCACAGCGACCGCGCAGGTGGGGGTGGCCGAGGCGCAGCTGCGGGAGATGCGTGCGCGGCTCGCGCGCGCCGACATGCGCGCGCCACTCGACGGCATCGTGCTCTCGCGCAGCGCCGAGGTCGGGCAGATCGTGTCGGCCGGCAGCCCGCCGCTGTTCCTGCTCGCGCAGGACGGAGCGGTGGAGTTGCGTGGCAAGGTCGCCGAGCAGGACCTGGTACAGCTGAAGGTCGGCCAGAGTGCCACCGTGCGGATCTCTGGCCTCGAGACTCCTTTCAAGGGCACCGTGCGCCTGCTGGGCGCCATGATCGATCCGGTGAGCCGGCTCGGCGAGGTGCGCATCGCGCTCGATCCCGACCCGAACCTGCGGCCGGGCGCGTTCGCACGGGGGGAAGTGCTGGTATCGGATGCCTCGCGGGCCCTCGTTCCGCAGACCGCGGTGCTGGCCGACCGCAAGGGCAACTATGTCTATATCGTCGGGCCGGACCAGACGGTCCTGCGCCGCGATGTGCGTGTCGTCGACACCACCGCGGCCGGCGTGGTGATCGGCGAGGGACTCGCCGGCGGCGAACAGATCGTGGTGACGGCGGGCGCCTTCCTCCGTGAGGGCGAGAAGGTCAGGACAGCCACATGAAGAACATCTCGGCCTGGGCGATCCGGCATCCCACGCTGCCGCTCGTGCTGTTCACGGTACTCACCTTCCTCGGCATTGCGGCCTTTGCGCGCCTGCCGATCAACCTGAACCCGGACATCACCTACCCGCTGGTGCAGGTCACGGTATCGCAGCCCGGCGCCTCGCCCACCGAGATCGAGTCGCAGGTGATGCAGAAGATCGACGGCGCGGTCGCGAGCATCGGCAACGTGCGCGAGATCACCTCGCGCGCGCTCGAAGGCATGAGCCTCACCTTCGTCGAATTCCAGATCGGCACGCCGGTCGACCGGGCGGTCAACGACGTGCGCGATGCAGTGGCCAAGGTGCGCAGCGAGCTGCCGGAGGGCATCGAGGAGCCCGTCGTGCAGCGCGAGGATATCGACGGCGGGGCGATCGCCTACTACGCCGTCAGCACCACCGACATGACGCCTCAGGAGCTGTCGTGGTTCGTGGACAACACGATCACCAAGCGCATGCTCGGGGTGACGGGCATCGCGCGTGTGACGCGCGGCGGCGGCGTCGATCGCGAGATCCGTATCGAGCTCGATCCGGCGCGCATGCAGGCGCTCGGCATCACCGCCGTCGAAGTGAACCAGCAGCTGCGACAGCTGAACCTCGACGCACCGGGCGGCCGCGCACAGGTCGGCGGGGGTGAGCAGGCGATCCGTGTGCTCGGTGGCGCGAAGTCGGCCATCGACCTCGGGGCCACGCGCATCTACGTGCCGAACGGACCGGTCGTGCTGCTGAAGGACATCGCCGACGTGCACGACGGCGTGGCGGAGATCCGCTCGATTGCGCGCTTCAATGGCCGTGATGCGACGACCTTCGGCATCTTCAAGTCGAAGGGCAGCTCCGACGTGACGGTGATCGAGCAGGTCGGTAAGGAACTCGCACAGCTCAAGCTGGAGTATCCGCGCGTCGACGTGAAGCAGGTGTACACGACGGTCAGGTTCACCGAGGAAACCTACAATTCGGCGATCCACGCGCTGGTCGAGGGTTCGCTGCTTGCCGTGCTGGTCGTGTTCCTGTTCCTGCGTGACTGGCGGGCGACCGCGATCTCTGCGCTCGCGATCCCGCTGTCTGCGATTCCCACCTTTTTCTTCATGCAGTGGATGGGGTTCACCCTCAACCAGATCAGCCTGCTCGCGCTGTCGCTGGTCGCCGGCGTGCTGGTCGACGATGCGATCGTCGAGATCGAGAATATCGTGCGGCACATGCGCTCGGGCAAGAGCGCCTGGCAGGCCGCGCTCGACGCCGCCGACGAGATCGGACTGGCGGTCGTCGCGACCTCGGCGACCATCATCGCGGTATTCCTGCCGGTCAGTTTCATGAGCGGGATCACCGGCCAGTTTTTCAAGCAGTTCGGCCTTACCGTCGCGGTCGCCGTGTTCATGTCGCTGCTGGTCGCGCGCCTGATCACGCCGCTGGTCGCCGCCTATACCTTGAAGAGCCACGGCAAGGTGACACACGGTGACGGGCCGATCATGGCCTGGTACCTGCGGCTGCTGCGCCGCTGCGTCGAGAATCGCTGGAAGACGATGGCCGCGGGCGGGGTGTTCTTCGTGCTGTCGGTGATTGCGCTCGCCTCGGTGCCGCAGGCGTTCATCCCGGCGAGTGACCTGTCGTCCTCGACGTTGAACATCGAGCTGCCGCCCGGGGTGCAGCTCGAACAGACCGCAGCGGTGTCGGCGCGCGCGCGGCAGATCATCCAGCAACGGCCCGAGGTCACGGACGTGGTCGAGTCGATCGGCTCGGATGACGCGGGAGCCGTACGCATGGCCACGCAGTACATCAACCTCGTCGAGCCGGGCGAGCGCGCAATGTCGCAGATCGACTGGGAGCGCGAGATGATCGGCAAGCTGCGCGAGATCCCCGATGCGCGCATCAGCTTCCAGAGCCAGCACGGCGGCATGGGCCGCGATATCACACTGTTCATCACCGGCGAGGATTCCGATCTGGTGCAGGCGACGGCCGAGCAGATCGTCGAGGAGATGCGCACGCTGCCCGAGTTGCGCGACCCGCGCATCAACGGCGACATGCCGCGTCCCGAGATCGTCATCCGGCCGCGCCTCGACCTGGCCGCGGACCTGGGGGTCACTGTCGCGAGCATCGGCCAGACGGTGCGCATCGCGACACTCGGCGATCTCACGCAGAACACGGCCAAGTTCTCGCTGGCGGATCGCCAGGTGCCGATCCGCGTGAGCCTGGTGGAGTCGGCGCGCAGCGACCTCGGCGCCATCCAGAACCTGCCGGTGCCGACCGCGAACGGTGGCGTGGTACCACTCAAGGCGGTGGCGGACATCAGTTTCGGGCAGGGGCCGAGCACCGTGCGGCGTTACAACCAGGCTCGTCGCGTGGCCGTTGAGGCCGACCGCAACGTCGAGCCGAGCGTGGCCATGAAGAAGCTGATGGCGCTGCCCACGCTCGCCAACATGCCGCAGGGCGTACGCCTGATCGAGAAGGGCGACGCCGAGATGATGAACGAGCTGTTCTCGAACTTCCTGCTGGCGATCGCCGCCGGCGTGATGATGGTGTTCGCAGTGCTGGTGTTGCTGTTCGCGCGCGTGTTCCAGCCGATCACGATCCTGTCGGCGTTGCCGCTGTCGATCGGCGGCGCGGCGCTGGCGCTGATCCTGACCGGCAAGTCATTCTCGCTGCCGGCGGTGATCGGCGTCCTGATGCTGATGGGCATCGTGGCGAAGAACTCCATCCTGCTGGTCGACTTCGCGATCGAGGAGATACGCGCCGGCAAGGACCGGGTCACTGCGCTGATGGAATCGGGCCACAAGCGCGCGCGGCCCATCGTCATGACCACTGTCGCGATGGTCGCGGGCATGTTGCCGGTCGCACTGAACCTGAGCGAGGGCTCCGCGTTCCGTGCGCCGATGGCGGTCGCGGTCATCGGCGGCCTGATCACCTCGACGGCGCTCACGCTGGTGATCGTGCCGGCGATGTTCACCCTGATCGATGACCTCGAACAGTGGCTCGGGCCGCGCATCTCGCGCGCGCTGTCGCACGACGGCACACCGGATACGCAGCACGCCGAGGCGCAGCCCTAGTCCCGGGGTCCCGGCGCCGGCGCCAGCACTGCATCGATAGGCTGGACCACGCCATTCGTCGCGATGGCCTGCCGGCCCGCGAAGCGTGCCTCGGCGATGCGCAACTTGCCACCGACGAGATTCACCGCGAGCGTGTCGCCGCTGGTCGTCGCGAGTTCGCGCTGGCGCTTGAGTGCATACTGGTCGAGGCTGCCGGCGACGACATGGCGCTTCAGCAACGCGGCGAGTTCCGCGCGGTTCTCGGGAGCGAGCAGGTGCTCGAGTGTGCCGGCGGGCAGCCGGGCAAAGGCGTCATTGGTGGGCGCGAATACCGTGACGGGTTCCGTGCCACGCATGAGGTCCTGCAGGCCGGCTGCATCGATGGCCCGGGCGAAGGTCGAGAAGCGCGCATCGCCCTGG
>CADEFJ010000059.1 GCA_902826575.1 uncultured Pseudomonadota bacterium
CACGAGCACATGCGCCGCATGAAGCACCAGGCGATCGTGTGCAACATCGGCCACTTCGACAGCGAGATCGAAATCGCGGCGCTCAAGCAGTACCAGTGGGAGCAGATCAAGCCGCAGGTCGATCACGTGATTTTCCCCGACGGCAAACGGCTCATCGTGCTGGCCGAAGGCCGGCTCGTGAACCTCGGTTGCGGCACCGGGCACCCCTCTTTCGTGATGTCCAACTCATTCACCAACCAGGTGCTGGCGCAGATCGAGCTGTTCGCGCACGGTGACAAGTACAAGCACGAGGTCTACGTCCTGCCGAAGCACCTCGACGAAAAGGTCGCGCAGCTGCATCTGGCGCGCATTGGTGCGAAGCTGACAACGCTCTCCCCGGAGCAGGCGGCGTACATTGGTGTGGCACCGCAGGGGCCGTTCAAGCCGGAACACTATCGATACTGACGGGGCGAGCAGCGGGCAGCTTGCAGAGTACAGCCAGAGGTGCCAACGCACGCGCCGGGGCCAAGGTCCGGGCTCCGGCTCTGGCTGTACTCTGTTCGCTGCTCGCTGTTCGCTTTTTGTGATCTGGTTGGCATCGCCGCCTCCCCGCTGCGCCACGGCACATAAGCTGGCCGGATTCCGTGAAATGGGTCGCGTCACGTCGCCGGTCGGCGACGGACTATCGCTCTTGGTCCGCCCGTTGGCGGCGGGCACGACCGAGGGGGTACACGGATGCAAGAGTCAGGATCGACGGCGCTGGCCCACTCTCCAGCTGAACGCCCGGACAGCAATTCCCGCAAGGCGCGCAAAGACGTCATCGTCTTCACGTCCGACGACGAATTCCTGCTGAGCCTCGGCCCGGCGATGGACGATCGTTATCGCTCCCGCACCACCGACGGCACCGGCGCGTGGACCGAGACGGTCCGTGGCCGCACGGGCGTTGCGCTGATCGACGCCACCACCCTCGCCAATGCGCCCGAGATCGTGCGCACGATGGAAGCGGAGTTCCCCTCCGTAGCGCTCGTCGTGGTGGCACCGGCGGCGGCGCGCCCCCAATGGTCCCCCGCGCTGGCGCGCGGCTCGATCATGCAACTGCTCGACCGCGAGAATCTCGCAACCGAAACCATCGCCACGGCTCTCACCGTCGAGCCACGCATTGCCACTGCGGCGCCTGCCAGCGCGCGCGGCGACGCCGGTGGTTCGACACCGGGAAAGTCCCGCCTGCCGCTGTTCGCAGCCGCGGCTGCCGCGCTGCTCGTGATTGCGGGCGCCGCCTGGATGTGGCTGGGCAAGGAAGACATGTCGCCCGCGACGCCCCCCGGCGAGGCCCCGGCGACGATTGCAGACTCCGGGTCCGGACCCGCCAACGCAAGCGAACCGGCCGGCACGCCGCAAGTCGATACCCGCTCGGTCCCTGAACTGCTGTCCGCCGCCCGCGTGGCATTCGCCGAACGGCGCTATGTCGAGCCGGCCACGGGCAACGCGCTCGCGCTCTACATACAGGTGCTCGCCACCGAGCCCGACAATGCCGAGGCGAACGATGGCGTGCAACGCATCGTCGCGATCGTCGCCGGGCAGGCGCAGGCACAGGTCAAGGCCGGGCAGATCGACGACGCCTCGAAGCTGCTCGACATGCTGCGCGTCGCCGCGCCCGACGACCCGGCGCTCGCCGCGCTCGAGGCGGATATGGCCGCCGCGCGGCCGAAGTGGCTCGCAGCGCGCGCCCGTGAAGCGATCTCGAACGAGCAGATGCAGACCGCGGACCGGCTGATCGACGAGCTCACCGCGCTCGGCACCGAGAAGGCCCTCGTGCAGGATCTGCGGCGCAGCATCGATGCACAGCGCAAGAACGCCGACCTGTCACGCGCCGTGGCCGATGCACGCGAATCGCTGACTCCGGCACTGCTGCTCGATACCAGTGCGCGTGGACCGGCGGCGAAGCTCGCGTCCCTGCAGCAGGTCGATCGACGCCATGCCCAGGTAGTGTCGTTCCAGCGCGATTACCAGGCCGCACTCACCAGCGCGGGCCGCGACGCAACGTCTGCGGGTGATTTCACCGGTGCGGAGCGCTATCTCGCGGCCGCCGCCAGGCTCGGCACCTCGCGTGAAATCACCGATGCGCGCAAGGCGCTGGAGAGCGCACGTGACGCCGCGTCCGCGCGCGAGCAGCAGCGCGCCGAGGTCGTGCAGCGCGCGGCCCGCAGCGCGCAACCGGCCGCGACCGCTGCAGCCGCGGCACCGCCGCCGAAGATGCCGAAGGCGAAGAAGCGCGGCGCACCGAAGTACCCGGCACAGGCCGAGCGCGACGGCGTCGAGGGCGAAGTGGTGGTCGGCTTCGCGCTGACGCCGGAAGGTCGCACGCGCGACCTCGCCGTCATCGAGGCGACGCCGCCTGGCGTATTCGACGAAGCCGCGATGGATGCCGTGCGCGGCTGGCGCTACGAGCAGATCAGCGCCGCCGACGCCGCCAGGCTGCCACGCAGCTCGGTGCGGCTGACATTCAAGATCGGAGATCGATGATGAAACGCAGGCGCCACGACTTCGACCTTGCGCAGCTGCTGCCGGTCGTCGTCGCCACCACCTTCGCAGCGGTGCTGACGCTGCTGCTGACGCTTGGCATCCAGCGGGCCTCACAGCTGCAGTCGGCATCGAGCGCTCTGCAGCTCGCCTCCGAGCTGCGCTCGCTGCCGCAGTACTTCGGCACCGAGCTGACGCTGGTGCAGCGCGGACTCGAGTCGCGCACCTTCATCGGCGAGCCGCTCGCGGACATCGCCGCGGCCCGCGAGGGCTTCGACAAGGCGCTCGAGCGCATCGACACCGACCTGATCGGTGCCGGCCTCGGCGGCACGGTCGAGATCCAGCGCGTACGCGGCGCGCTCGATGCGGCCTGGGCGCGCTTCTCGCCGCTGCTCGTCGCGGTCGACAGCCACAAGGGCACGCCCTACTCCGACACGCTGTCCGGTTCGCGGCTGAATTCAACCGGTCGCGCGCTGAAGAGCGACGTGGATGCCGCACTCGCAGCGCAGGACGAATCGATGCGCGACGTCGGCGGCGCGCTCAAGGACCTCGCGACCGGCCTGCAGGACGCGGTCGGCGATCGCGGCGGGAGCCTGCGCAGCTTCCTGATGATCGGCGCGGCCGTGTCTGGCCTGCTGCTCGCGCTGATGCTCTACTTCGCGCTGCGTTCGCGGCGCGCAGCGGACGATGCGCGCCGGGCCGAACGCCAGGTCGCGGACATCCTCGGCACCGTGCGCGAGGGCCTGTTCCTGCTCGACCGCAACCTGTCGCTCGGCCACGTATATTCCGCATCGCTGACGCGCATCCTGCACACCGAGCAGGTGCGTGACACGTCGTTCGAGGACCTGCTTCGCCCGCTGGTGCCGGCCAAGACCCTCGCGACAGCGATGAAGTTCGTGAACCTGCTTTGGAAAGAGAAGGTGCACGAGGACCTGATCGACACGGTCAATCCACTGAACCAGATCGAGGTGCAGTTCGCAAAGAGCGGGGGCGGCACCGACTCGCGCCACCTGTCGTTCGCGTTCAAGCGCGTCAAGAATGCCGGCGGCCAGGGCGAACACCTGCTCGGCATCGTCACCGACGTCACCGACCGCGTGCAGATCTCGCGCGAGCTCGAGCAGTCGAAGGCCGAGAACCAGGCACAGCTCGACCTCGTCATGCAGCTGCTGCAGGTGCCGGGTGCGCAGCTGCAGTCGTTCGTGCGCGATTCGGACATGGCGCTGCGCAAGTGCAATGCGATCCTGAAGCAGCCTGGCCGTGAAGAGTCCGAACTGCGCTCGAAGCTGAACGGCGTGTTCCGCGAAGTGCACACCATCAAGGGCGAGGCCGGCGCCATGGCGCTGACGGCCATCGCCTCGCGCGTCCACCAGCTCGAGGAGAGCCTGGTCGCGTTGCGCGACCGGGCGCGGATCGACGGCAATGATTTCATCCCGATCGTCGTCAAGCTCGACGAGCTGATGTCCTACCTCGGCGGCGTCGGCCAGTTTGCCGACCGGCTGAGCGAAGTGCAGCCCAAGGGCGACACGATGAAGTCCGTGGTACCGCCGCTGCTCGCGAACCAGATGCTCGCTGCCGACACACCCTCGCTCGAACAGGTGCTCGCCAAGGTCGTCAAGGAAACCGCGAGCGCGCACGGCAAGCGCGTGGCGCTGCAGTGCCGCGGCCTCGAGGCGATCCCGGCGCCCTATCGCAAGGCGGCACGGGACATCACCATCCACATGGCGCGCAATGCCGTCGTGCACGGCATCGAGACGCCGGACAATCGCGCCTCGGCGAGCAAGAGCGAGACGGCCGCAGTGCGCGTGAGCTTCGATGACGCGGGGGCCGAGGGCTATGTGCTGACCGTCGAGGACGATGGCCAGGGCCTGCCGTACGAACGCATCCTCGACGCGGCGCTGCGCAAGGGGCTGGTGTCGCCGGCCGACGCGGCGCGCATGGAGCGGCCCGCCGTGTATGGCCTGATATTCCGTGCCGGCTTCTCCACGGCGGAGACGGTCACCGAGCATGCCGGCCGGGGCGTGGGCCTAGATGCGGTGAGCCAGACCGTGCGCGATCTCGGCGGCTCGATCGGCATCGCGACCTCCGACGGCAAGTTCACGCGCTTTCGCATGAAGCTGCCGCAGGCGGTGTCCCAGGCCGGCGCGGCTCACGTCGCCTGAGCCAGCGCATGAATGCCGCCCGCCAGCATCGCCTGCTGATCGTCGACGACTCGAACATCATGCGTCGCAAGATCGAGCGCTCGCAGGACATCCCGCAAGTCGAGATCGTGGGCCTTGCGGGCAATGGCCTCGAGGCACTGGCGCTGCACGAGCAGACAAGGCCGACGCTCGTCACCATGGACCTGACGATGCCGGAAATGGACGGCATCGAATGCGTCGAGCAGCTCGTGGGCCGCGACCCGGACATCCGCATCCTCGTGATCTCGGCCCTGGCCGACAAAGCCACGGCGATCGAGGCGCTCGAGAAGGGCGCGAGCGGCTTCCTGTGCAAGCCATTCACCGAACGCCAGGTCAACGATGCGCTGGTGAAGCTGATCGAGAACTGAGCGCCCAGCATGTCACTGCAGAGTGAAATCGGCACTTTCGTCGCGGCGGTGCTCAACTACTTCGACACCGCGGTACAGCAGCCCGCCGTGGTCGGCACACCCTATCTCGCGCTCGGCAAGGCGCCTGAAGTGTTCGACTACACCGGCATGATCCGCATTTCCGGCAAGCGCAAGGGCGTGGTGTACTTCACCGCGCCGAAGGGCATGCTCTCGGTGATGCTGATGCGCATGCAGGAAACCGACATGAGCGATGCGAACCTGCGCGACCTCGTCGGCGAGGTGGCGAACACGCTGTCGGGCAACGCGCGCAAGGACTTCGGGCGCAACTTCATCATCTCGACGCCGTCGGTGGTGGCCGGCAGCTCGACCACGATCGGCTACTCGCCCGACACGCGCCCTATCGTCGTGCCGATCGACTGGCGCGCCTACCACGCCAATCTGGTCGTCTGCCTGAACTAGCCGCGCTTGCGCGCGAGCAGCAACCCGTCCCCGATCGGCACCAGCGACAGGTCGACCCGTTCGTCGTGGTGCGCGCGATCGTTGAGCGCGCGGATCGCATTGGTCTCGGCGTCCTGTACCGCCGCATCGGCCACGGCGCCGCCCCACAACGCGTTGTCCACCACCAGCAGGCCGCCCGGCCGCAGCAAGTCGATGACGCGCTCGTAGTACTCCAGGTAGTTTTCCTTGTCCGCATCGATGAAGGCGAAATCGAACGAGGAGCCTCCGCCCTGCAACAGCGTATCGAGCGTGGCGAGCGCCGGCGCGATACGCAGGTCGATGCGCGCATCGACGCCCGCCTCGCGCCAGAAGCGGCGCGCGATCTGCGTCCACTCGAGGCTGACGTCACAGGCGATGAGTTCGCCGTCGCGAGGCATCGCGAGCGCGACACAGAGGGCCGAATAGCCGGTAAACGTGCCCACCTCGAGGCAGCGACGCGCGCCGATGAGGCGCACCAGCAGCTGCATGAACTGGCCCTGCTCCGGCGCGATCTGCATGGACGCCTGCGGCATCTTCCCGGTGAGCTGGCGCAGCGCAGCGAGGATTGCCGGCTCGCGCACGGTGTGCTCGATGAGGTAGCGCTGCAACTGGCTCGTGATGGCGATCGTCGAATTGGTCATATCGCGGCCCTGCCGTGGTCTGATTCACAATACCACGCACGCGCGGCGTGACGTGGCGCACCGTCGCCGAATCACGACGCACTGCGATGGTAATGCATCACCTTGTCGCAGCGACCCCTTTGCTAACATTCCGCCCGTGATACCGCGACTCATCCAGTTCACGGATCCGCACCTGTACGGCGATGCGGCCGGCACCTTGCGCGGCATCGCCACCCTGCCCGCGCTCGAGCGCGCCATCGCGCATGCGCGAGCGCACCACTGGGACGCAGATGGACTGCTGCTGACCGGCGACCTGGTGCAGGACGATCCCGGCGGCTACGCCCACATCCGGCGGCTGTTCGCGGATCTCGGCAAGCCGGTGCATTGCATTGCGGGCAACCACGACCTGTTGGGCGACATGCGTGCCGCGCTCACGGGCGAGCCATTTCACCTCGACGGGCATTTCGACCTGGGGCTGTGGCGCATCGTGCTGCTCGACAGCTCGGTGGCGGGCAGCGCCGCCGGGCGCCTGGCTCCGGAAACGCTCGCGCGCCTCGAGCACACGCTCGATGCGAGCGCCGACCGGCACATACTCGTGTGCCTGCACCATCATCCGATCGACATGCGCAGCCTGTGGCTCGACCGGGTGGGGCTCGAGAACCGGGACGAGTTCTTCGCGGTTCTCGACCGACGTCCCAACGTACGCGCCGTACTGTGGGGCCATGTGCACCAGGAACTCGACACCTCGCGCAGCGGCGTGCGGCTGCTGGCGACTCCGGCGACCTGCGCCCAGTTCCTGCCCGGCTCCGGGCAGTTCGCGATCGACCGCAGGCCGCCGGCCTACCGTGTACTGGCATTGCAGGACGACGGGCGGATCGACACGCGCATCGAGTGGTTGGCCGAGTGATCCGCTGGCCTGCCACCGCGGCGTGCCTGATCGCAATGCTGGCCGGCGCCACGGCGCGTGCGGACGGTGCCGGCCCGGTATGGGTGATCCAGGGCCCGAATGGCGGCACGGTCTACCTGGCCGGGTCGGTGCACGTTCTGGATCCGGCGCAGAGCGATCTGCCTGCCGGCTTCGACATTGCCTATCGCGACGCCGAACAGCTCGTGATGGAGCTCGACTTCGATGACCTGGATGAGACCGCCGCGGGCGAGTACCTCGCCGCGAACGGACTCCTCGGCGAGGGCGAAACCTTGCGCACGCTGCTCGGACCGGCGCGGTTCGAGCGGCTGGATCGCGAGGCTCGCGCGCTCGGCCTGCCGCTCGACAGCGTGGCGGCGCTCGAACCGTGGGCGGTCGCCATTGCGTTGCTGCCCATCATGTTCGTGAAAATGGGGCTCGACCCTGCCATGGGCGTGGAACAGCAGCTCACCGCACGTGCGCTGGCCGACGCCAAGCCGATCGGCGGCCTCGAGACGATCGAAGAGCAGCTCGGGGTGCTCGACAGCCTGGCCTACGCGGACCAGGCGGCATTTCTCGAGCAGACCCTGCGAGACCTCGACGTGGCGCCCACGGAGGTTCGGGGCATGATCGACTCGTGGCGGCGTGCCGACACCCGCGCACTTGCCGACCAATTGCTCGACGAGTTCCGCGACGCGCCGGCGCTCTACCGTGCGCTCGTCACCGGGCGCAACCAGCGCTGGATGCCGCAGATCCTCGAGTTCCTCGCGCGCCCGGACGACACGCTCGTGGTCGTGGGCGCGATGCACTTGGTCGGCGAGGAGGGCCTGCTCGAACTGCTCGCCGCCAGGGGCATTACTCCGCAGGCGCTCGAGCGGGAGTAAACCTGTTGCGTGTCACGCGCTGCCCGGCGGTGATCTTGCCGAGCCGCTCGAGGCGCGCCTCGATCGCAGTGAGCGTGCGCACAAAGGCGCGCGTTTGTGCAGAATCGGGCGCATGAAAACGCTCGCCTGGTTCCTGGGGTTGATCGCGGCGGGGCTGGCGGCGATTGCACTGCTCGCCTGGCCGGCGTGGCTGCTCGTGGGACCCGCGCTCGATGTGCCGTTCCACCGTGTCGCCAACCGGGTCGGCATGCTCGCGCTGCTGATCGGCTTCATCGTCGTCGCGCGGCGTCTCGGGCTCGCGGATCGCGCGAGCCTGGGCTATGGCCTGCCGCGGCGCGCGTTCCTCGCCGAAGGCGCCATCGGCATCGTGCTCGGTATCGCCTCGATGCTGCCGGTGATCGCCCTGCTGTTCGCGCTCGGCCTGCGGGAACCGAAGCACGCCGTGTCCGGCGCGGGCAACTTCGCTTTCGTGCTCGGCAGTCTCGTGCTCGGCGGCCTCGGCAGCGGACTGGTCGTCGCATTCATCGAGGAGACCTTCCTGCGCGGCGCGATGTACGCCGGCATCGCGCGGCAATCGGGTGCGCGCCTCGCGATCATCGCCACGGCGCTCATCTATGCCGCGACCCACTTCATCGCGCGCTACCGCATTCCGGCAGCCGAGGTGGATCCGTGGAGCGGCGTCGCGCTGCTCGGCGGAGCGCTGCGCACGTTCACGCAGCCGCTCGGCATCCTCGACGCCTTCCTGTGTCTCACCGGGGTCGGCGTGCTGCTCGGCATCGTGCGCCGCCTGACCGGCAATATCGCCGCCTGCATCGGCCTGCACGCCGGCTGGGTGTGCGTGATCACCGTGGCGCGGGAGACCTCGCGACGCACGGACACCCATGGGTTCGGCGCACTCGTGTCGAACTACGACGGAGTGATCGGCTGGCTGGTGCTCGCGTGGATCCCGGTGATCGGCTGGGCGCTCGTGCGCTTCTATTCGCGGCGAATCAGCGGCGCGAGTCGCACGAGCCGCTGAACACCGTCGTCGAGTTCGAGGCAGGCCTGTTTCTCGACGAGTTCGATCGGCAGGATTTCCGCGAGGCGCGCGCTCACCCACGAGGCATCGTCGAAATGCCGCTCCACGGATTCATACAGCACGCCGAGTTGCGGCAGCACGGCGCGCAGCAGCTCGGCCAGATGGTGCAGCGACTCGGGCACCGGCACCGCCACCTCGGGGGGCAGCCACTCGATCTCCCCGATATTGAGGCCGTCGCTCGCCTGCCAGCGTCGCAACAGGCGGAACTTGCGCTCCCCGAGGCAGGTGAGACCGAGCAGGCCGTCGGGCAACTGGTAGAAATCGACGATCCGTGCGCTCGTACCGATGCTTGCGGTCTGCACCACCTCGCCCGCTTCCTTGCCCGACCTGATCCACAACACGCCGAACCCGCGCTGCTCGCGCAGGCAGCGGCGCACCATGTCGATGTAGCGCGTCTCGAAAATCCGCAGCGGCAGCGGACCGCCGGGAAACAGCACGGTATCGAGCGGAAACAACGGCGCCTCCGTGCTCGTACCCATGCTCAGGTGCGCCCGTGGCTCCGTGGCGCCGCGAGCCCCGCGAGCACCTTGTCGTGCAAGCCGCCAAAGCCGCCGTTGCTCATGATCAGCAGTTGATCGCCGCCTCGCAGCTCCCGTACGAGATCCGCCGCGAGCGTATCGACATCCGCGCGCACGTGCAGCCGCGCGCCGAGCGGCGCCATCGCGCCGGCGACATCCCAGCCGAGGTCGGCTGGCGCGTACAACCAGACCTCGTCCGCGCCATCGAGCGAGGCGGCAAGCGTTTCGCGGTGCACCCCGAGCTTCATGGTGTTCGAGCGCGGCTCGAGCACCGCGACCAGGCGCGCCGCGCCGGCGCGGCGGCGCAGGCCGTCGATCGTCGTCGCGATCGCCGTCGGGTGATGCGCGAAATCGTCGTAGACACGCACGCCCGCCACCTCGCCGCGCAGTTCCATGCGTCGCCTGATGCCCTTGAACTGCCCGAGTGCGGCCGCCGCGACGCCCACCGGCACGCCGGCATGGCGCGCGGCGGCGATCGCCGCGAGCGCGTTGTCGACGTTGTGCGCGCCGAACAGCGACCACTCGACCGTCGCGACCGGCTTGCGGCGCTCGAGCACTTCGAAGCGCGCGTAGTCGTCCCCGCCCAGCGGCCGCGCACTCCAGCAGGCGCCCGCGTCGCCGGTGCTCGCGAAACCCTCGCGCGGCGTCCAGCAACCCATCGCCAGGGTCGCATCAAGATTCGGGTCAGCCGCGTTGGCGACGATGAGGCCCGTGGAGGGCACTATGCGCACCAGGTGATGGAACTGGCGCTGGATCGAGGCGAGGTCCGGATAGATATCGGCGTGGTCGTACTCGAGGTTGTTCAGCACCAGCGTGCGCGGCCGGTAGTGCACGAACTTCGCGCGCTTGTCGAAGAACGCGGTGTCGTACTCGTCGGCCTCGATCACGAAGAACGGCGCCGCGCCGAGCCGCGCCGAGACAGCGAAGTTCCCCGGCAGGCCGCCAATCAGGAAACCCGGCGAGAGGCCCGCATATTCGAGGATCCACGCGAGCATGCTCGAGGTGGTCGTCTTGCCGTGCGTACCGGCCACCGCGAGTACCCAGCGATCGGCGAGCACCGCGCGCGCGAGCCATTCCGGACCAGACTGCCAGGGTATGCCGCGATCGAGCACTGCCTCGATGACCGGCACGCCGCGCGTCATCACGTTGCCGATCACCACGACATCGGGCCGCGGCTCGAGCTGCCCGGCGTCGTAGCCCTGCACGATGTCGATACCGAGCGCCGCAAGCTGCGTGCTCATCGGCGGATAGACGTTGCGGTCGGATCCCGTCACGCGATGCCCGGCCGACTTGGCAATCGCGGCGATACCCGCCATGAACGTGCCGCAGATGCCGAGGATGTGGATGTGCATCAGGGCGCAGCCGGGGCGGGAAACAGTCCGAGCAGCACGAGCTGGCCGACGAAGGTCTGCAGCAGCACGAGGCCGATGCACACCGCCATCGGCTGCTCGAGGGCCGAGCGCAGGATGCGGCCGTGCGCGGCGAGCATCCACGCCAGCATGCCGAGCCCGACGACCGCGACCGGCACGAGCCATAATTCATCGTCCTGGAAGCGGCCCGCGAGCCAGGCGGTCGCGATCCACAGCGGCGCGAGCACTGCCTGGTAGCCAAACACGGCGGTGGTCGTCTGCAGGTAGCGCTCGGGCCGGCCGAACACGCGCAGCAGCGCCGCGCACCACGCAAGCGTGAAGACGATGTCGACGATCAGGTGCATGTGCCACGGCCCCGCGATCGGCGGCAAGACCAGGCTGACGCCGAAATTGACGAGGAAGTTGGCGCCCACGGTCGCGACGAGCAGGAACAGCGACGCCGGCAGGTCTTCAGGCCCACGGCGCAGCAGCGCTATGTCGGCGTACAGGCGGACCAGGCTCAACATGCCGGTCGGCGCTTTCGGGCTCGGGATTCGACTCGCATAATGCCCAACCGATTGTACGGGAGTCTCCGGGACCATTCTGCATGCCGATCAGCGCACCACTCATTGCCGCCGCCGGGGAACTCGCCGATCTCGGCGCCGAACTGGCGGCCGCGCCGGCCATCGGCCTCGATACCGAATTCATGCGCGAGCGCACCTATCGCGCCGAACTGTGCCTGCTGCAGGCGGCGACGCCGCAGGGCGCGGTGTGCATCGATCCGCTCGGCGGCGCCCCGCTCACTGCGCTGGCACCAGCGCTCGGCACCGACGGTCCGCTGAAAATCCTGCATGCCGCCCGCCAGGACCTCGAAGTATTGTGGGCCGCCATCGGCCGCGTCGGACCGGTGTTCGATACGCAGGTCGCGGCCGCGCTCGCCGGCTTCCCGGCCCAGGTCGGCTATGCGGAACTCGTGCGGCAACTGCTCGGCCATGAACTCGCCAAGGCGCACACGCGCACCGACTGGGCGCGCCGCCCGCTGAGTCCCGCGCAGGTCGAGTACGCGCTCGATGACGTGCGCTACCTGCTGGCACTGCGCGAGGCGCTGCTCGAGCAGCTCGACAAGCTCGGCCGTGCCGACTGGCTCGACGAGGAACTGCGCTCGCTGGCCGACCCGGCGAGCTTCACGGTCGAGCCCGACAAGGCCTGGCAACGCCTGAAGGGCGTGCTGGCACTCGACCCGGGCCGCCAGCGGCTCGTGAGGTCGCTCGCCGCCTGGCGCGAGCGGCGCGCGATCGACAGCAACCGGCCCCGTGGGTGGATCATCGACGATGCGGTGCTCAAGGACATCGTGGCGCTCGTGCCGCGCAGCCTTGCGGCGCTCGCGGCGGTCCCCGGCTTGCCGGCGGGCGTGGCGCAGCGTTCCGGCGCCGAGATCCTGGGCCTGGTGGGTGCGGCCGCGATTGCCGATCCGCCACCGCCGCTGCCGGCGCGCGGCCGTCCGGACCCCGAAGTCACCGCGATGGTGAAGCGCCTCGCGGAGCTGACACGCGAGGCCGCCAGCGACACCGGCATCAGCGCCGAAGTGTTGGCCCCGCGACGCGAACTCGAACGACTGGCAGCCGGCGCACGTGATGTGGCAGTAGTCGCAGGCTGGCGCCGAAAGGTGGTAGGCGGGGCGCTCCTGAACGCCCTGGGCGACTCCGAACCGCCTGCGGCTTCTGGCTCTACGCCCTAATCTCCGAGCCCTCAGCCCTGAACACTCTCCACCACGTCGATGCCTTCGCTCCCGCGCGGCACCAGCGACGCCTCCAGCCGATTGGTCACCTCATCCACTCCCGCATCGGCATCGATCATGCGCAGCAGCCCAAGCGCGGCGTAATGCTCGACGAGCGGCTTCGTCTGCTCGTCGTACACCTTGAGGCGCTTCGCGACCGTCTCTTCCTTGTCGTCGGGGCGCTGCACCAGTTGCGGCGCTGCGCAGCAGCCCTCGGGCGGCGGCGGCGCAGTGTGGATGTTGAACACGCGTCCGCAGTTGGTGCAGCTGCGGCGCCCCGAAATGCGCTTGACGAGCTTGTCGTAGTCGACCTCCATCAACACGACGGCGTCGAGCGGCGTGCCCAGGGCCTGCAGCAGCTGTTCGAGTCCCGCGGCCTGCGCGAGCGTGCGCGGGAACCCGTCGAGGATGAAACCCTGTCGCGCATCGGCCTCGCCGAGGCGCTCGCGGATGATGCCGAGCATCGTCGCGTCGTCGACCAGCTTGCCCGCGTCCATGATGGCCTTGGCGTGTACGCCGAGCGGCGTGCCGGCCTTGACCGCGGCGCGCAGCAGATCGCCGGTGGAAACCTGCGGTATGCCGTGTCGCTCAACCAGTCGTTGGGATTGCGTGCCCTTGCCTGAACCGGGCGCGCCGAGAAGGACGATGCGCATGCTTTGCTGAAACTCGAGAAGGTCCCCCGTGGAAGCCGCGCACAGTACCGGGCGATGCACCCGCGGTCAAATGAGCTATCCTTGCCCAAATATGAAAAAAGCCACCAAAAAGAACGCGCTATACGCGCAGTCGGGCGGAGTTACCGCGGTCATCAACGCCTCGGCCGCCGGCGTGATCGACGCCTGCCTGCGGAGTGGATCCCGGATCGGCAAGATCTACGCCGGGCGCGACGGCATCGTCGGTGCCCTCACCGAGGACCTGATCGACGTGACGAAGGAAAGCCGCGCCACGCTGCGCGGACTGCGCCACACACCCGCGGGCGCATTCGGGTCGGCGCGCTTCAAGCTGAAGGGCATCGACCAGAATCGCGCCGAGTACGAGCGCCTGATCGAGGTCTTCCGGGCCCACGACATCGGTTATTTCTTCTACAACGGTGGCGGCGACTCGATGGACACGGCCCTCAAGCTGTCGCAGATCGGCAGCCAGATGGGCTATCCGCTCGTGTGCGTCGGTGTGCCGAAGACCGTCGACAACGACCTGCCGCTCACCGACTGCTGCCCGGGCTTCGGTTCGGTGGCCAAGTACGTTGCGGTCTCGACGCGTGAGGCGGCGCTCGACGTCGCCTCGATGGCGCGCACCTCCACCAAGGTGTTCGTGCTCGAGGTAATGGGCCGCCATGCGGGGTGGATTGCCGCCGCCGCCGGCCTCGCGGGCCGCAACGCGAACGAGGCGCCGCACGTCATCCTGTTCCCGGAGATCCCGTTCGAGCAGCAGCGCTTCCTCGAGCGCGTCAAGCAAAGCGTCACCGACTACGGCTACTGCGTGATCGTGGTGTCGGAAGGTGCGCATTACGCCGACGGGCGCTTCCTCGCCGACGCAGGCACCAGGGACGCGTTCGGCCACACGCAACTCGGCGGCGCCGCCCCGCTGGTCGCGGGCATGGTGCGCGAGCATCTCGGCTACAAGTACCACTGGGCCGTGGCCGACTACCTGCAGCGCGCCGCGCGCCACATCGCCTCGAAGACAGACGTCGCCCAGGCCTATGCCGTCGGCAAGGCTGCGGTCGAGTTCGCGCTCGAGGGGCGCAATGCCGTGATGCCGGCGATCGTTCGCAAGTCGTCGAAGCCGTACAAGTGGACCATCAAGGCGGTGCCGCTCGAAAAGGTGGCGAACGTCGAAAAGAAGATGCCGCGCAATTTCATCACCGCCGACGGTTTCGGCATCACCGCGGCCTGCCGCCGCTATCTCGAGCCCCTGATCGCGGGCGAGGACTATCCGCCGTACCGCAACGGGCTGCCGGATTACGTGCGCATCAAGGGAGCGGCCGTGAAGAGGAAGCTCAAGAGCCGTTACGAGCTCTGAGCCGTGGACTGGGTGGATGCAGGCAGCGCGCAAGCGCTCGCGAAGGCCCCGCTTCACGAGGTGAAGGTCGGCGACGCGCGCGTCGCGATCACCTGCAGGGCCGGCGAGTTCGGCGCGATCTCCGGTGTCTGCAACCATGTCGGCGGTCCGCTCGCACAGGGCACACTCGAGGGCGATTACGTCGTGTGCCCCTGGCACCAGTACCGGTTCCACCGCCTGACCGGCGCCGGTGAGCCCGGCTACGAGGGGGATCGCGTACCTTCCTTTGCGGTGAAGGTCGAGGACGGTCGCGTACTCGTCTCGGCGCGGCCCGTGACCAGGCGCGCCCACCTGCCGCACGAGCCGCATCCGCTGGCCCGCGAACCCGTGCGCGCACCGGGCAGGCTGCGCGTCGCGGGAATCTCGACCACGATCATGCAACCGGGCTACCCGCGTTATTCCACCTCCGAGGCGTTGCTCGAATGCGCGCTCGCGCACGCCGCGACCGCACTCGGCGCCGAGACGCAGTTGATCCGCCTGCGCGAACTGGCATTCCGGCATTGCGAGGGTTACTACTCGCGCGCCGCGAAAGCCTGCACCTGGCCCTGTTCGATCACCGCGATGGACGCGAACGACCGCATGGATGTGGTGTACGAGGCGCTCGTGCATTGGGCCGACGTGCTGCTTATCGCGACTCCGATCCGCTGGGGCGCGGCGAGTTCGCTCTATTTCAAGATGGCCGAGCGGATGAACTGCATCCAGAACCAGATCACGATCGCCAATCGGGTACTGATCCGCGCCAAGGTCGCGGCGTTCATCGTGACGGGCGGCCAGGACAACGTGCAGGCCGTCGTCGGCCAGCAACTCGGCTTCTTCGGCGAGCTCGGATTCGTGTTCCCGCCGTTCCCGTTCGTCGCGCATTCGCTCGGCTGGACCGCGGAAGACATGGAGCGCAATGTCGCCTATGTGCAGGCGAGCGAGGATCTGCGCGAGGGAAGCCGGGCGTTGGTCGAGCGCGCCTGCGCGACCTCGCGACAGCTCCTCGCCGATCCCGCGGCGCGCGCCTCCGTCGAGCGCGGCGGCCGCAAAGCGCATCCCAACAGTTGATAGCAGCCACCACGCGGAGCCGGCCATGAACGCACTGTCCCCCGTCGCGATGCTGATGCCGATGGTGGCACTCGTGGCGCTCACCTTCATCGTCTGGCTGCGCCTGTATGTCGTGCGCATCAGCGAGATGCGCGAGCGGCGCATCGACGCGCAGCGCTTGACGAGCGCGCGCGCGATCGGCGAGCTCCTGACCCGCACCCAGGCCTCCGACAACCTGCGCAACCTGTTCGAAATGCCGGTGCTGTTCTATGCGCTGTGCCTCGCCGTGGTGTCGGTTGGCGTCGCCACCCCGTTCCTGGTCAACGGTGCCTGGGCTTATGTCGTGCTGCGCGGGGTGCATTCGCTGATCCACTGCACCTACAACCGCGTGATGCATCGCTTCCTCACCTATGCGGGCAGCTCGGTGCTGCTCGCCGTGCTGTGGGCGGCGTTCCTCGCCCGTGTGATATAGTTCGCGGCCTTCCAGGGCAGCCGCCGTGCTCCGTGCCGGTGGTCAGAACACACATAACACGTTGATTTCATGATTTTTTTGGAGGTCTCCTGATGGATGCCACGATGTGGCTCTGGCTCGCCGTCGCCGCGGGCGTGATTGCCGTCCTGTACGGCGTGATATCCACCGTTTCCGTCCTCGGCCTTCCGGCGGGCAATGCCCGCATGCAGGAGATTGCCGCCGCCATCCAGGCCGGCGCCAAGGCCTACCTCAACCGCCAGTACACGGCGATCGGCGTAGTCGGTGTCGTGTTGTTCGTCGTGCTCGGGCTCGCGCTCGGCTGGCCGACCGCGGGCGGCTTCGCCGTCGGCGCGCTGCTCTCGGGAGCCACCGGCTACATCGGCATGAACATCTCCGTGCGCGCCAACGTGCGCACCGCGCAGGCCGCGCACCAGGGCCTGAACGCCGCGCTGTCGGTGGCATTCCGCGGCGGCGCGATCACCGGCATGCTGGTCGTGGGCCTCGCGCTGCTCGGCGTGGCGGGCTACTACGCGCTGCTTGCCCCGGCGATCGGCCAGGACGGAGCGCTGCACGCGCTGGTGGGCCTCGCTTTCGGCGGCTCGCTGATCTCGATTTTCGCGCGCCTCGGCGGCGGCATCTTCACCAAGGGCGCGGACGTCGGCGCGGATCTCGTCGGCAAGGTCGAAGCCGGCATTCCGGAAGACGACCCGCGCAACCCCGCCGTGATCGCCGACAACGTCGGTGACAACGTCGGCGACTGCGCCGGCATGGCGGCCGACCTGTTCGAGACCTACGCCG
>CADEFJ010000060.1 GCA_902826575.1 uncultured Pseudomonadota bacterium
ACCATCTGCGCGCCCATGTTCTCGAACTTGTCCTTCAGCTCGATTTCCTTCGCGACCGACACGCCGTCCTTGGTGACGGTGGGGGCGCCGAAGCTCTTCTCGAGCACCGCGTTGCGGCCCTTGGGGCCGAGCGTCGCCTTGACGGCGTTGGCGAGGACATTCACGCCGCGGAACATCCTCGCGCGTGCGTCGTCGCTGAAACGAATTTCTTTGGCAGCCATGTTATTTACCCTCGATCACGGCCATGACGTCTTCTTCGCGCATGACGAGCAGATCCTCGCCATCGACCTTGACCTCAGTGCCGCTGTACTTGCCGAACAGAATCTTGTCGCCGACCTTGACGTCGAGCGGACGGACCTTGCCATCTTCGAGAATCTTGCCTTTGCCGATGGCGACGACCTTGCCCTGGATGGGCTTTTCGGCCGCGCTATCGGGAATCACGATGCCGCCCGGGGAGGTACGTTCCTCCTCCAGGCGCTTCACGATTACGCGGTCATGAAGCGGACGGATCTTCATGGAATTCGCTCCTTGGAAGCAGTTGCTTGGTAAATTGGTTTCGGGTTGTGGCAATGAGAGTGTTAGCACTCTCCCTCGCTGGCTGCTAATGATAGGGACAGGCACCGGGAATTCAAGGCTCAGGCGCTGTTTTCTTTACATAATGCAACCGATGGAAAGCCTAAATGGGGCGCTGGCCCCAAGCACGGACTTGCCTGGCTCGCTTAGGATTGCGGGATGACCCACCGGTTCCCCCTTGCGCGACGGCTCGCGCTGGCCTTGCTGCTGCTTTCCCCCGCCGCCAGCGCGCTCGCGGACGACTTCCTGCCCCCCGAACAGGCCTTCCGTTACAGCCTCGACAGCGACGGGCACCAGGTCCGCATCCATTGGGACGTGGCGCCCGGCTACTACCTCTACCTGAAGCGCATGGGCGTTGCCTCGAGCGCCGAGGGCGTCACACTCGGTGAGCCCGTCTACCCGCAAGGCGAGGTACATACCGACGAGTATTTCGGCGAGCAGGTGGTCTTTCGCGGCCGGTTCGACGTCACGGTTCCGATCACCCTCGCGCCCGGCGCGGCGCGCGACATTCCGATCACGCTGAAGCTGCAGGGCTGCGCCGACGCAGGCCTGTGCTATCCGCCCACTTCCTGGGACACCACTGTCACGGTACCCGCCGCCGGCGGGGGCGGCGCACCGGGGGCGGCCGGTCTCGATGCCCTGATCGCACAGGCGCGCACCGGCGGCTTCGGTGCGGGGGGCGATGAGTTCCTCGACCCCGACGTCGCCTTTCGCCTCGGGGCGATTGCCGACGGTCCGGATCGCGTACGCCTCACCTGGGAAATCGCCCCGGATTACTACCTGTACCGCGACAAACTGGCCGTCCGTACGAGCAGTGCGGCGAGTGTCGGCCAGCTGGTGCTGCCGACCGGCGAAGTGCACAGCGACGAGTATTTCGGCGAGCAGGAGGTGTACCGCGGCGAACTCGTGGCCACCGTGCCGGTGGCGCGCGTTGGCGGCACCGCGATGACCGTGGCGCTCGACGTCACCTACCAGGGCTGCGCCGATGCGGGCCTGTGTTATCCGCCGATCACCAAGACCCTGAATGTCGATTTACCCGCCGGCGGAACAATGTCTGCGGCCGCCGGCGGCTTCGTGTCCAAACAGGACAAGATGGCCGCGTTCATCCGCTCGGGCAACCTGCTGCTCGTCATCGGCTTTTTCTTCGGCGCGGGGCTGCTGCTCGCCTTCACACCGTGCGTGCTGCCGATGGTGCCGATCCTCTCGGGCATCATCGCCGGCCAGGGCCCGAACGTCACCACGCGCCGCGCGTTCTTCCTCTCGTTGAGCTACGTGCTTGGCATGGCGCTCACCTACACGCTGGCCGGCATCGTCGCGGCCGCGGCCGGTGCGCAGGTACAGGCGGTGTTCCAGAAACCGTGGATCGTCACGGTGTTCGCGCTGCTGTTCGTCGTGCTCGCGCTATCGATGTTCGGCCTTTTCACCATCCAGATGCCGGCCGCGATCCAGACGCGCCTCGCCGATGCGAGCAACCGCCAGCGCGCGGGTACTTTCGGCGGTGTCGCCGTCATGGGTGCACTCTCGGCGCTCATCGTCACCACCTGTGTCGCCCCGGCGCTCGTCGCCACGCTCGCGGTCATCGGCCAGAGCGGCAATGTGGTGCGCGGCGGGCTGGCTCTCTTCTCGATGAGCCTCGGCATGGGCGCGCCGCTGCTCGCAGTGGGCGCATCCGCCGGCAAGCTGCTCCCGAAGGCCGGCCCATGGATGGACACGGTCAAGCAGCTCTTCGGCGTCCTCTTCCTGCTGGTGGCGGCCTGGATGCTGGCGCGCCTCGTGCCGGGACCGATGGCGCTGCTGCTGTGGGCCGTGCCGGCCCTCGCCGCCGCATGGGTGTGCTTCAACGCAGCGAAGCGCGCACGCCGCGGTCGGCCCTGGTGGCGCACCGCGGCGGCCGTGACTGGAGCCTATGGTGTCGTGCTGCTGGCCGGGGCGGCGCTCGGCGGCAGCGATCCGCTCGCGCCGATCCCGCAGCTCGCCGCGAAACACGAGGAACTCCTGTTCAAGCGCATCGCGTCGATCGAGGAACTCGAGCGTGAAGTAGCTGTTGCGCGTGATGCCTCGCGCCCCGTGATGCTCGATTTCTATGCCGACTGGTGCGTGTCGTGCAAGGAAATGGAGAAATACACCTTCACCGACGCCGCCGTGCGCGAGGCGCTCGCCGACGCCGTGCTGCTGCAGGCCGATGTCACGGCCAACAACGAGCGCGACCAGGCGCTGCTGAAGCACTTTGGCATATTCGGACCGCCGACCATCGCCTTTTACGGTCCGGACGGCATCGAGCGACGCAACTACCGCGTCGTCGGCTACATGAAGGCTGCGGAGTTCGCAGCGCTCGCGCGCGAGGCGATCGCGCCCTGACGGCGGATCAGTCGCGCGGTGCGAGCACGCGCGCGGCGTCGGGCTTCAGGAATGCCGCCACCGCCGCGGCCGGTACCAGCACTTCGAACTTCCCCTCGGAATAGGGACCGACGTCGTAGGGCGAAAACAGCAGTTCGATGCCGCCGCCCTGCCCCAGCTCGTCGGCGGGCATCAGCTGGAAGTTCTGTGCGAAGCGCAGCAGGTCCGGCACGAAGGGTCCGTCACCTTCGGCCGCGATGAAACTGTCCGCGTCGGGCGCGTAGTCGGGGACGCGGCTGCGCTTGACCTCGATGAGCGCGGCGCGCGCCGCCGCCGCCAGTGCGGTGACAGCCTCGGAGCCCGGTGCTGGATCGCGCAGCAGGTCCGCGAGCGCGAGTCGACGCTGGCCCAGGCGGTCCCAGACGAAAGCGTCGTAGGCCGTCATCGGGTGCGCGCCACCGGCGAACTGCGAGATGAGTCCGCGCACATTGAGATAGCGCTTGCCGGCCGGCCGGCTGGTCCAGTCGGCCTTGAAGAACAGGCCTTCCGCCGTCGCCGCGCCGCGCGCCGCGGTGTTGAGCTGCGCATTGACCTGGGTCTCCGCGAGCAGGCCGCGCATCCGCGGCTCGATGAGTTCGTGCAGGCGCGGCACCGCGACGATGCCGCCGTCGATCGTGATTTCGCCCTCGAAGCCGTTGGCACTGGCGGTGACGCGCACGGGCTCGGCCGGCATCGTTGCGGGCAGGTCGAGCTGCGTGCGTCCACAGGCCGCCAACATCAGCACCGCGATCGCGGCCGCGGGAAAACGGCAGTCAGGGTGAGTCATGACCCAGTCTAACCGCGCGCAACGAGCGCCTGCACATGGCACACTCGAGCCATGAACGGCATGCAGCGTTTCCTCGCCCTTGCGGCCATCCTGCTGCTCGCGGGCCTCGCGGGCTTTCTCGGCTACCGCTCGATGAGCGGCGCCACCGGACCCGTGGCATCGGCCGCGCCTGATGCGGCGTCGCCGGCCGCCGCGAACGGGTCGGATCCGCTCCCGACGCGTCCCGCGCGCGTGATCCCCGAGCGGCTGCCCGAGTTCACGCTGGCGGATCGCGATGGCGTGCCGCGCACGCTCGCACACTGGGCCGGCCGCCCGCTGCTGGTGAATTTCTGGGCGACCTGGTGCGCCCCGTGCCGGCGCGAGATTCCGCTGCTCACCTCGCTGCGCCGGCAGTACGCCGCTGACGGCCTCGAGGTCATCGGCATCGCCGTCGACTTTCGCGAGGACGTGCTGAAGTACGCGCAGGACATCGGCCTCGAGTACCCGCTCCTGATCGGCGAGCAGGACGGCCTCGATGCGGCGGCGGCATTCGGCGTCGACCCCGTATTTCCGTTTTCGATCTTCTCGGACGCCCAAGGCCGCATCGTGGCGGTACGCGTCGGGGAGTTGCATGCGGACGAGGCAGCGTTCATCCTCGAACGCGTCCGGGAAGTGGGTGCCGACCGCGTCGAACTCGCTGTTGCACAGCAGCAGATTGCCGACGAGCTGCGCGAGCTGGCTGCGAAAAGGGCCCAAGTCCCCGGTTAAAGCCGCAGAATTGCGTCGATCGTGCCGCGATCATGCGCCGAAGTATCCCTATCGGCGCAAATCCGGTACATTTCGCGGCCCATGGCGAGTCTTCTGCTGCTGAACGGCCCCAACCTTAACCTGCTCGGCCAGCGCGAGCCGGAAACCTACGGCTCCGCCACGCTCGAGCAGCTGGTGGCCCGTGCCGCGGCCGCGGCGCGCACTGCGGGACACGAACTCGCCGCGTTCCAGAGCAACGCGGAGCACGAACTGGTCGGGCGCGTGCAGGCCGCGCGCAGCGACGGCACCGCCTTCATCATCCTGAATCCCGGCGCGTTCACGCACACCAGCATCGCACTGCGCGATGCCCTGCTCGCGGTCGCGGTGCCGTTCATCGAAGTGCACCTCTCCAACGTCTTTGCGCGTGAGACATTCCGCCACCACTCCTATTTTTCCGACATTGCCGTGGGCGCCATATTCGGCCTCGGCGGCGCCGGTTACGAACTCGCCGTTCGCGCCGCTGCCGAGCAGCTGGCCGCGCGCAGCGGCAAATAACTACCTGTACGGGGCCACCATGGACATTCGCAAGGTCAAGAAACTGATCGAGTTGCTCGAGGAGTCGGGCATCGCCGAGATCGAGATCAAGGAAGGCGAAGAGTCCGTGCGCATCAGCCGCGGACCCACCGGCCCGGTGCAGCAGATTTATGCCGCCGCGCCACACGCCGCGCCGATGCCCCAGGCCGCCGCGGCCCCTGCGCCAGCCGCGCCAGCGCCACCCAAGTCGAATGAATACGTGGTGACGGCGCCGATGGTCGGCACCTTCTACGCCTCTGCCTCCCCAGGTGCCAAACCTTTCGTCGACATCGGCGACGAGGTCAAGGTCGGCCAGGTGCTCTGCATCATCGAGGCGATGAAGATGATGAACCAGATCGAGAGCGACAAGGCGGGGCGCATCACCTCGGTGATGGTGCAGAACGGCGAGCCGGTGGAATTCGGCCAACCGCTCTACACGATCGAGTGATCCATGCTCGATAAAGTACTGATCGCAAACCGCGGCGAGATTGCGCTGCGCATCCTGCGCGCTTGCCGCGAACTCGACATCAAGACCGTCGCGGTGCACTCCACCGTCGATTCGAACCTCAAGCACGTGCTGCTCGCCGATGAATCGGTGTGCATCGGCCCGCCGCCCTCGCCGCAGAGCTACCTCAATATGCCGGCGATCATCAGCGCGGCCGAGGTGACCGACGCCGTCGCGATCCATCCCGGCTACGGCTTCCTGTCCGAGAACGCCGACTTCGCCGAACGGGTCGAAAAGAGCGGCTTCACCTTCGTCGGCCCGAGCTCCGAAGTGATCCGGCTGATGGGCGACAAGGTCTCCGCGATCAAGGTCATGAAAAGCCACGGCGTGCCCTGCGTACCCGGCTCGGACGGACCGCTCGGGCGCGACAACGACGAAAACCTGCGCATCGCGCGCTCGATCGGCTACCCGGTGATCATCAAGGCATCGGGTGGCGGCGGCGGCCGCGGCATGCGGGTCGTGCACAGCGAGGGCGCGCTGCTCAACGCGGTGGCGCTGACGCAGGCGGAGGCCCGCGCGGCCTTCGGCAACGAACAGGTCTACATGGAGAAGTTCCTCGAGCGCCCGCGCCACATCGAATTCCAGGTGCTCGCGGACAACCACGGCAATGTGGTGCACCTCGGCGAGCGCGATTGCTCCATGCAGCGCCGCCACCAGAAGGTGATCGAGGAGGCGCCTGCCCCCGGCATCACCGACAAGCAGCGACGTGAAATGGGCGAGCGCGTGGTGGCTGCCTGTGCAGCGGTGGGTTATCGCAGCGCCGGCACGCTCGAGTTCCTGTACCAGGACGGCGAGTTCTATTTCATCGAGATGAACACGCGCATCCAGGTCGAGCACCCCGTCACCGAGGCGATCACGGGCATCGACCTCGTCAAGGCGCAATTGCTGATCGCCGCCGGCGAGAAACTGCCCTACGCGCAGAAGGACATCGTGTTCCGCGGCCACGCCATCGAAGCGCGCCTCAACGCCGAGGACGCCAAGACATTCATGCCCTCACCGGGGCCGGTGAAGCTGTGGCATGCGCCGGGCGGCCCGGGCATCCGCGTCGACAGCCACCTGTACTCGGGCTACAACGTGCCGCCGAATTACGACTCACTGATCGGCAAGGTGATCGCCTATGGCGACACGCGCGACACCGCGATCGCGCGCATGAAGATGGCGCTGGCGGAAATGGTGGTGGAGGGCATAAAGACCAACGCTGCGCTCCATCGCGAGATATTCAACCACGCCGCTTTCCGGTCCGGTGGTCTTGATATCCATTACCTGGAACGACGCCTTGGGCTGAAGTAGGAACGGCGAACGGCGAACGGCTGACAGCTTGCAGCCAGAGGCGCTGCCCACGGCTCACCGCAAGCCTTCTGGCTCTCAGCTCCAGGACTCGCCCGGCGTCCGCTCATGGAAGCGAGCGCTGTCGTGAAAGATTAAGGTGCCCGTGAAACATGTCAGCCCGCGGCGCGCTCGGCTCGAGCGCTCTGGCTGTCAGCTGTTCGCCGCAAGCCGTAAGCTCTTCCCCCCATGCCCTTCCTCTCCATCACCATCGACCTGGACCGAGACGAGGTGGATGCCGCGGAAGCGGCTTGCTTCGCGGCCGGCGCCCTTGCCGTCACCCTGACCGATCGGCGCGATGACGCGGTGCTCGAGCCGGCACCGGGCGAAATTCGGCTGTGGCCGGCCACGCGACTCGAGGCGACTTTCGCGCAGGATGACGCCGCTGCGGGCACCGTGGCGGCGCTGGCCGCGGCACTGGGCGTGCCGGCCTCGCGGCTCACCGTGAAGGCGGTTGCCGATCGTGCCTGGGAGCGCGAGTGGCTCGCGGACTTTCATGCGATGCGCTTTGGTCGCCGTCTCCATGTCTGCCCGACACATGAGCGCGTGACCGAGCCCGGCGCCGTCGTCGTTGCGCTCGACCCCGGCCTCGCCTTCGGCACCGGCACCCATGCCACCACGGCGCTGTGCCTCGAGTGGCTCGATGCGCACCTGTTGCCGGGCGAGACCGTGATCGATTTCGGCTGCGGTTCGGGCATCCTCGCGATTGCCGCCGTAAAGCTCGGCGCCGCACGAGCCGATGCCTATGACATCGACGCGCAGGCGCTCACTGCGACGCGCGACAACGCGCTCGCCAACAACGTCGCCGATCGCGTCGTGACGCACACCGGGATCGACACATTGCCGGCGGGCGCCGACGTGTTGCTCGCCAACATCCTCTCGGGCCCGCTGATCGAGCTTGCACCGAAACTCGCCGCACTCATCAAGCCGCGCGGCCGTCTGGTCCTCGCGGGCCTGCTCGCTACACAGGCCGAGGAGGTCGCGGCAGCCTATCGGCCTTGGCTCGACTTGCTCGCCGCCGGGGAACGGGATGGTTGGCAAGTACTTGCGGGACAACTTGGGTAGCGAACGGCGAGCCGCGAACAGAGTACAGCCAGAGCGGTGGGCTCGCGCCTCTGGCTGTAAGCTCCAAGCCGTTCGCTGATCGCTCGCCTGGCTGCAATCTGTTCGCGGCTCGCTGTTCGCCTTAAGATCCCATCATGTTCACCGTCTGCCCCAAGTGCGCCCTGACCCTCGCGGTCACCGCGGCAGACCTGCGCGTCGGGCAGGGTTACGTGCGCTGCGGGCGTTGCGCGAGCGTGTTCAACGCCCTGGTGGCGCTGCACGAGGAAGCGCGCCGCGACGAGGCGGACTCCTCGGCCCCGGCCGACCGGCGCGCGGCCACCCCGTCACCGCCCCCACCGCCGCTGATGATGGAGCTGCCGGTGACCGCGGAGCCCGACAGCGAGACGGAAGCGGCGCCGGACACCATGGAGTTCGCGCTCGGCAGTGCCGATCTCGCGCAGATCTTTGTCGCACCCGAGGTGCCCGAAGGCGCGGCCGCGTCGGGCACGTTCGAGTCGATCGTGCTCGAAGGGGAGTTCAACGATGCGGATGCCGATGAGGCGATCGACAACCTGACCCGCGAGCTCGAAGCGGCCGAGGCCGAGCTCGAGCGGATCGCGCGGGTGGCCCGCGACGCCGTCGCCGACCCCGGCTCGGCGACGCAGCAGTCCGAGGCGCTGCAGTTGTCGACGGCGGCACCCGCTGCCGAGCGGCTCGCCGGACCTTATTACGCGCGCACCGAGGACATCGATGCCTTCGAGGAGCCGGAACGGCACGCGCGCGCCAGCCTGTGGTACGGCATTGCCGCAGGTGTGCTCGCGGTGTTGCTGCTCGCGCAGATCGTGCATCGCAATCGCAACGATCTCGCCTCGAGCCCCGCGCTGCATGGTCCGCTCACGTCGCTGTACGGCGCGCTCGGGGCGCCGCTCGCTCCGCGCTGGGATCCGGCGGCGCTCGACGTGCGCCAGCTCGGCGCCATTGCCGAAGCCGACGCGAGCGGCCAGCTGCTGGTGCGCGCCAGCATCCGCAACGAAGCGTCGCGCGCGCAGCCGATGCCGCTGCTGCGGCTCACGCTGCAGGACCGCTACGGCAAGCGGATCGCGAGCCGCGACCTCACGCCGCGCGAATATCTCGGCGAACGCGCTGGCGAGCGCGATTTCCTGGCCGCCGGCCAGCGTGTCGATGCCGAGGTCGCGGTCCTCGACCCGGGCAGCAATGCCGTCGGCTTCGAAGTCGATGCCTGCCTGCCGAATGGCCAGGGCGCAGTCGCCTGCGCCAGTGACTCGCGCGCCTCGCGCTGATCCCGACCCGCAGCGCCACCATGCAGATCGGTCCCCATGTCCTGCCCGCAGCGATTGCGCTCGCGCCGATGGCGGGTGTCACCGACCGCCCGTTTCGCGTGCTGTGCCGCCGCCTCGGCGCGGGTATCGCCGCATCGGAAATGCTGACCGCCGACACCCGCCTGTGGCGCAGTCGCAAATCACAGCGCCGCATGAACCACGAAGGCGAACCCTCGCCACGCATCGTGCAGCTGGCGGGCGCTGATCCGCAGGCGCTCGCCGAGGCCGCGCGCCTCAATGTCGATCTCGGGGCGCAGATCATCGACATCAACATGGGCTGCCCGGCGAAGAAAGTCGTGAATCGCCACTGCGGCTCGGCGCTGCTTGCCGATGAGCCGCTCGTCGCGCGCATTCTCGAGGCGGTGGTGGCGGCAGTCGCCGTTCCGGTAACGCTCAAGATGCGCACCGGTGTGGATCCGCAACACCGCAACGGCGTGAACATTGCACGCATCGCTGTCGCGAGTGGCATTGCTGCACTTGCGGTGCACGGCCGCACGCGCGCGGACCACTACGCGGGCAGCGTGGAATACGCAACGATTCGCGATATCAAGCGGGCGATATCGATTCCGGTGTTTGCCAATGGCGATATCGATTCGGCGCAAAAGGCGCGCGCAGTACTTGATTTCACCCGCGCAGACGGCGTAATGCTCGGCCGCGCGGCGCATGGATCACCGTGGATTTTTCGTGATGTCAACGAATTTCTGTCGAGCGGGAAATTTCCCGCTGCGCTCGCGCGCGCCGACGTGCGTGATATCATCCGCTCGCACCTGACGGATCTGTATCACTTCTACGGAGAAGGCGACGGGGTCCGTTTCGCGCGCAAACACCTCGGCTGGTATTTCGCGGAGCTGCTCGGCACACAAGACGATCGGCGCGGACTGATGTCCCAGGAAACTTCCGCGAGGCAGTTTGCATACGCAAGTGCATGGCTCGACCGCTGGGTCGACGGGACCGCGAACGCGGCCTGATCACAACAACAGATTGCTGCGTCGGGGACTGCTGATGCCTGCGAAGAAAACCCTGAGGTCGCGCGCCGAGCCAACCGCGCGCGCGAACGGCAAGACCTTGCCGCTGCGGGACCACGCCGAGCAGGCGCTAGCCGATTACTTCGCCACGCTGAACGGTCATCGGCCGGCGCGGCTCTACGACATGGTGCTGCGCGAAGTAGAAGAGCCGCTGTTTCGCGTCGTGCTCGACTACGCCGAGGGCAACCAGAGTCGTGCTGCCGGCATTCTCGGCATCACCCGCGGCACCTTGCGAAAGAAGCTGCGCCAGTTCGGGCTCACGGCCTGATCCGGTCGCTGCCGCATCATGCGCGTTGAAATCCGCCGGGCGCTGCTTTCCGTCTCGGACAAGACCGGACTGGTGGATATCGCGCGCGCGCTGGCGCAGCGCGACATCGAAATCCTGTCCACCGGCGGTACCGCGCGGCTGCTGCGCGAGCACGGCATCACGGTCACCGAAGTGTCGGCCTACACGGGCTTTCCCGAGATCATGGACGGGCGCGTCAAGACCCTGCACCCGCGCATCCACGGCGGCCTGCTCGGTCGGCGCGGCGTCGACGACGCCGTCATGCGCCTGCATGACATTCCGCCGATCGACCTGCTGATCGTCAATCTCTATCCGTTCGCGGAAACCGTGGCCAGACCGAACTGCACCTACGACGAGGCGATCGAGAACATCGACATCGGCGGGCCGGCGATGCTGCGCGCGGCGGCCAAGAATCATCATTCGGTCACTGTCGTCGTCGACCCGGCCGACTATCCCGGCCTGATCGCCGAGCTCGACGCAAACGACGGCAGCTCGAGCATCGACACTCGCTCGCAGCTTGCGGCGAAGGCCTTCGCGCACACCGCGCGCTACGACACCATGGTGTCGGGCTACCTGCTGCGCCGGGAGCAGGCCGAGCGCTTCCCCGACACCCTGCCGCTCGTCTACGACAAGCTGCGCGACCTGCGCTACGGTGAGAATCCGCACCAGGGTGGCGCTTTCTACCGTGAAGTCGCGGCGCGCGGCGCCTCGATCGCCACCGCGACCTTCGTGCAGGGCAAGGAGCTCTCGTACAACAACATCGCCGACGCCGACACCGCGATCGAATGCGTGCGCCAGTTCGGGCCACCCGCCTGCGTGATTGTCAAGCACGCGAACCCCTGCGGCGTGGCCACGGCCGATGGCCCGCTGGCGGCATACCAAAGAGCCTACCGCACCGATCCGACCTCGGCCTTCGGCGGCATCATCGCCTTCAACCGCGAACTCGACGCGGCAACGGCCGGCGCGATCGTTGCGCGCCAGTTCGTCGAAGTGATCGCCGCGCCTGCCATCGCGCCCGACGCACTTGCGGTACTCGCCACCAAGAGCAGCATTCGCGTGCTGGCGGTAGGCGACCTCGGCCGCTCGATCGGCAACGACGTCGAGTACAGGAGTGTCGGCGGCGGCCTGCTAGTGCAGGCACGCGACCAGGGCGCGATCGCAGCCGCCGATCTCAAGGTGGTCACGCAGCGCAAGCCGACCGAGGCACAGGTCGCCGACCTGCTGTTCGCGTGGACAGTGTGCAAGTACGTGAAGTCGAATGCGATCGTGTTTGCCCGCGATCACATGACCATCGGGGTGGGCGCCGGCCAGATGAGTCGCGTTTACTCGACGCGCGTCGCCGCGATGAAGGCGGCCGACGAGAAGCTCGAAGTGCGAGGCGCCGCGATGGCGTCCGACGCCTTCTTCCCGTTCCGCGACGGCCTCGATGTCGCCGCCGGGTACGGCATTGCCGCCGTCATCCAGCCGGGCGGCTCGAAGCGCGACGATGAAGTCATCGCGGCGGCCGACGAGCACGGCATCGCCATGGTGTTCACCGGCATGCGCCACTTCCGCCACTGATGCGGATCGCGCGGCCATGAAGGTCCTGGTCGTCGGCGCGGGTGGACGCGAGCACGCGCTCGCGTGGAAATGCACGCAGTCCTCGCGCGTCACCGAGGTTCTGGTCGCACCGGGCAATGCCGGCACGGCGCTCGAGCCGAGAGTGCGCAACGTCGCGGTGGCGGCCGAGGACATCGAGGCGCTGGTGGCGCTCGCACGCCGGGAGCAGGTCGCACTCACCATCATCGGCCCCGAGGCGCCGCTGGTGCTGGGAGTCGTCGATGCATTTCTCGCCGCGGGGCTGCGCTGCTTCGGTCCACGCCGCGCGCCGGCGCAGCTCGAGGGCTCGAAGGCCTTCACCAAGGAATTCCTGCGCCGCCACGGCATACCGACCGCGGCCTACGCCACTTTCACGCGGGCGAATTTCGATGCCGGGTGGGTACGCGCGCAGCGCGCGCCCATCGTCGTCAAGGCGAGCGGGCTCGCCGCCGGCAAAGGCGTCGTGATCGCCGCCAGTGCGGATGAGGCGATCGCCACCGCGCAGGCGATGTTCGACGGGCGTTTCGGCGCCGCCGGCGATGAAGTGGTGATCGAGGAATTCCTCGAGGGCGAAGAAGCAAGCTTCATCGTGATGGCCGATGGTGAACACATCCTGCCGCTCGCCACTTCGCAGGACCACAAGCGACTCGGCGATGGCGACACCGGTCCGAACACCGGCGGCATGGGTGCGTACTCGCCGGCACCGGTGGTTACTGCGGCGATGCACGAGCGCATCATGCGCGAGGTGATCGAGCCGACCATCCGCGGGCTCGCCGCCGACGGCATGCCCTACACGGGCTTCCTGTACGCCGGCATCATGATCGCACCCGACGGCACCCCGAACGTCCTCGAGTTCAACTGCCGTTTCGGTGACCCGGAAACACAGCCCATCCTCGCGCGCCTGCGCTCGGACCTGGTGGCCCTGTGCGACGCAGCCCTCGACCGCCGTCTCGACAAGGTGAGCGCCGAGTGGGATCCGCGCGCCGCGGTGGGCGTGGTGCTTGCCGCGCACGGCTATCCCGACACGGTGCGCAAGGGCGATCCGATCGAAGGCCTCGAGCACGCCGCGCGACTGCCCGGCAAGGTGTTCCATGCCGGCACCGCCCGTCGGGGCGAGGCGATCGTGGCGAACGGCGGGCGGGTGCTGTGTGCCGTGGGCCTCGGCGACACCGTCGCCGCCGCCCAGCGCGATGCCTATGCGCTCGTCGCGGCGATCCGCTGGCCTGGCATGCAGTACCGGCACGATATCGGCCATCGCGCCATCGCACGCGAGCAGTCGGGCGCCACCAACTGATCGGGTAGACTGCGGGCCCATGAACCCCCTGTACCCGCCGGGCAGCGGTGTTGCCCCACCCGAAGTGCTGAAGTCGCTCGCGGGCCTCGAGTTCATGCAGCGCCTCGTCGCCGGGGAGATTCCGCCCCCACCCATCGCGGTCACGCTCGACTTCAATGTCGTGAGCGTCGAGCGCGGCGTCGTGACTTTCGAGGGCCGCCCCGGCGCGAAGGCCTACAATCCGCTCGGCCTGATCCACGGCGGCTACGCCGCGACGCTGCTCGATTCGTGCATGGGCTGCGCGGTGATGACCCATGTCGAGGCCGGCATGGGCTATGTCACGCTCGAGCTGAAGGTGAGCTACCTGCGGGCGATGTCGCACACGACCGGCGTGGTGCGCGCCATCGGCCGCACCCTGCATGTGGGGCGGCGCAGCGGCTTCGCCGAGGGCGAGATCGTCGACTCGACCGGCCGGCGCATCGCGCACGGCACCACCACCTGCCTGGTCTACCCGCTGTGACCCTCCCGGGGAGTGCACATTCGATCGAACTCGACGTGCAGGGCGACGACATCGACGAGTACGCGCACGTCAACAACGCCGTGTACCTCACCTGGCTCGATCGCGCCGCGTGGAGCCATTCGGCCGCCCTCGGCATGTCGCTCGAGCGCTGCGTCGCGCTGCGCCGGGGCATGGCGGCACTGCGCACCGAGATCGACTACGAGCGCGCCGCACTCGCCGGTGACCGGGTCCGGGTCGCAACATGGATTGAGGACTGCGACGACCGCCTGCGCTGCACGCGCCGGTTCGTGGTCAGTCGCCTTGCGGATGACGCAGTGCTCGCCCGGGCGGTCACGATCTACGTCTGCCTCAACCTCGACACCGGCCGCGCCACGCGCATGCCGCCGGAGTTCACCGCCACCTACGGTCGGGCGTCCGCTCCCGCACCAGTTTGACGCCGCCAGCGCCTCGCCTGCCGCCCGGCCTCACGCCCGCAACGCGACTGCGCCTCGTACGCACATTCCACTGGCTGTCGCGCGTGAGCCCGCGGCTCGCCGCCCGTTTTGCACTCGAACTGTTCCTGCTGCCCGCGCGCCGCCGGCTGGATCCCGTCGACGCGCCGGTGCTGGCACGCGCCCGGATGTCGCGCATCGGGCTGGCGGCGCATGAACTGCAGGTCTACGAATGGGGTGAACAACAGCGCGCGGTATTGCTGCTGCACGGCTGGGGATCGCACGCCCCGCGCTTCGGGGCTTTCGTGGATCCGCTGCTCGCCGCCGGCTATCGCGTCATTGCCGTGGATGCGCCGGCGCATGGCAAGTCGAGCGGACGCCAGGCGACACTCGAGCTGTTTCGCGCCGCGCTGAATGCCGTGATCGCCGCGCGCGGTCCTGTCCTCGGCATTGTCGCGCACTCGATGGGCGCGAGCGCGACCGTGTGGCAGCTGGCGGAGGCGCCCCCCGAACACGTGCAAGCCGTGGCGCTGGTCGGCATGCCTCGCGACGTCGCCTTGATGATGGATTCGTTCGCCGGTGCGCTGGAACTCGATGCTCGCACCCGGTCGGCGCTGATCGCCGCCTTCACGCGGCGCTACGGCAGGCCACCGGCCGACTATTCCGCGCATGCCGTCGCCGCGCGGATCGCAATACCCGTGCTCCTCGTGCACGACCGCGCGGACGACGTCGCGCCGTTCGCACATGCGCAGGCGCTGCTGCCGAAGCTTGCGCACGGGCAACTCATGACGACCGGCGGGTTCGGCCACAGCGGCGCGCTGCGCGACCCGCAGGCCATTGCGACGATCGTCGACTTCCTGGTCAGAAACTCGCGCGGATGAACAGCTCCGGGCCGTCGGTCTGCAGGCGGAACAGGCCCGGGAAATCGTGGTCGGCGTTCGGGTCGATATTCACGTCGACGTCGAGCAGCGTGTAACCGAGCCCGATCGCGAGGTTGGGCTTCCAGCGGTACTGCACATCGAGATGCCATTCGCTCAGCGTGCCGTCGATGTCGTCGTAGGTCGCGCTGAAATACTGCCCGCGCGCATTCACCGACCAGCGACGCGCGAAACGCCAGCTTCCATCGAGCGCGAGCGTGGGCAATGGCGCCACGCCCGATTCCTCCTCGCGCGCGTTGCGGTCGACCGCCTCGCCGGCGGCCTCCGCCTCGAGCAGGTTCACGCCCAGGCCGGCGGCCACTTCGAAGTTCTCGCGGCGCAGGAACGAGTACAGGAAAGTGAACGACAGCGAGCGGTAGTCGAGCGACGATTCGATGTTCTCGCCAGTGAGGAAGATCTCGTCGCCGAAGACGAGGTCCTCGTCGAGCACGGTCGCCGCATAACGGTTCAGCTTGAAGTAGTCGAAGCGCAGCCGGAATCGCTGCCCCATGCGCAGGTAGAGTTCCATGCGCCCCTGGTCGACCGCGTCGTCGAGACCGAGCGTTTCCTCGGCATCGACCAGCGTGCCGGGCGTGAGCGCATCGGCGTCGATGCGCACCTGGGTATCGACGCTGCCGCGGTAATAGCTGGCGCGCAGCGCGAAGCGGTCGGTGGCCGGACTTGCCGGCGGGGGCAGCGACCGTGCCAGCGTATCGGAGGCGAGATCACGCTCCGCCGCGCCGGCGAACGGCGCGAAGGGAACGAGGATCGCCGTCACGAGGGCGGCAATGCGCGACATGCAGGACTCCTGCGAAAGCTGGCGATGCAAGCGCGGGGATCATCGCGTATCCGCATGCGAGCCGCCAGCGTCGCCACGAAGCGACGGCGCCGAACGTGACGCGCGGCACAGTTCGGATCGGTGCCGGGTTTTCGGTATTTCGGTTATTGGTGCCGCTGCGCGGCCGGCAATAACCGAAATACCGAAAACCCGGCACCAGCTCAGCGCTTCATCGCCTCGAAGAACTCGCCATTGGTCTTGGTGTCCTTCATCTTGTCGAGCAGGAACTCGATCGACGCGAGTTCGTCCATCGGGTGCAGGAGCTTGCGCAGGATCCAGATCTTGGCGAGCTCGCCCTGCTCGGTGATCAGCTCTTCCTTGCGGGTGCCGGAGCGATTGATGTTCACGGCCGGGAACACCCGCTTCTCCGCGATGCGCCGGTCGAGATGGATTTCGCTGTTGCCCGTGCCCTTGAATTCTTCGTAGATGAGTTCGTCCATCTTGGTGCCGGTGTCGATCAGCGCGGTGGCGAGGATCGTGAGCGAACCGCCCTCCTCGATGTTGCGTGCGGCGCCGAAGAAACGCTTCGGACGCTGCAGCGCGTTTGCGTCGACACCACCGGTGAGCACCTTGCCGGAGCTCGGCACCACGGTGTTGTACGCGCGCGCGAGGCGCGTAATCGAATCGAGCAGGATCACGACATCCTTCTTGTGCTCGACCAGGCGCTTGGCCTTCTCGATCACCATTTCCGCGACCTGCACGTGGCGGCTCGCGGGTTCGTCGAACGTACTGGAAACCACTTCGCCCTTCACCGTGCGCTGCATCTCGGTGACTTCCTCGGGCCGCTCGTCGA
>CADEFJ010000061.1:0-6538 GCA_902826575.1 uncultured Pseudomonadota bacterium
GGCGCGGGGTGAGCACGCCCCAAGGAGCGACGGCGCGGTCGGGCAGCAGCGGCAGCACAAGCAGCGCCGCGGCGGCGAGCAGCAGCCCGTCATGGACCTCCTGCTCCGTGAGCGTGTCGAGCACGAAGCCGTGCAGGCGCGAACGCGAGGCGAGCAGGATCGTCACCAGCACCCCGATGCCCCCGGCCAGGATCGGCTGGGTCATGGCCAGCACGCCCAGCAGGTAAGTCACGACGAGCGCCACTTCGGTCGTGAGGCCGGGATCGGTCGCGCTCGTGTGGCGATAGGAGAGGGCGGAGAAGCCCGCGACGATGAGCGCGAAGGCCAGCAGTCCGAGGGTCGACTCGAGCAGCACGGCAAGTGCGCCGAGCAGGGCCACTAGCGTATAGGTGCGCACGCCGGCCTGCACGATCTCGCCCGCGTGCGCGCGCTCGCGCTCGATGCCGATCATCAGGCCGATGCCGAGCGCGGTGGCAATGCCGGTGATCTGCACGTCGGGCATGGCGACATCTTAACCGCGCGCGAGGCGCACTGTGACCGTGCTCACGCTCTGCTTCGCGCCCCGGGGTGGTCGTGCGGCTTACACTCTGGCCGCGATGGACAACGAAGCGGGCATCACGGGCGAGCGGCGGCGAGGTGGCCTCGACCGCCGGCAACGCACGCTGCACGGATTGATGAGCGGCGGGGCGCGTTCACGCCGGCAGGGCCCGCGGCGCGGCGGCGATCAATCGCTCGCCGCGGTCGACCGCCATCATCCGCAATGGCTCGCGGTGGCGCTCGTGATCCTGCTGCTGTCGTGTGCCGATGCCTTCCTGACACTCGTGTTGCTCCAGCACGGCGCGACCGAAATCAACCCGGTCATGATGCCGCTGGTACACGGTTCAGGGCGGGCATTTGCATTGTGGAAACTACTGCTCACCGCAAGTGGCGTGATCGTGCTCACGATTCTGGTGCGCATCCGCGCCTTTGGTTTCTATCCTGCCGGGGCCATCTTGTATGCGGCCGCCACGGGCTATGTAGTACTGGTCGGATACGAGTTGTGGTTGCTCGACCACCTTGTGTCGATCCGCTAGACTTGCCTGCTGTTTTTCCTGCTTTGCCTGCCGCGTGAGCACCACACTTTCCGAACTGATTGCCAGCAGCCCGCTGTACGGCAGCAATGCCGCTTACATCGAGCCCCTTTACGAGCAGTATCTGCGCGATCCCGCGAGCGTCGACGCCACCTGGCGCGAGTGGTTCGCGCAACTGGGACCGGGTCGCCAGGGTGAGCAGCCGCATGCACCGCTGGTCGAGGCGATTGCGCGCCGCGCGCAGCGTCCGCGCATGCTCGCCGCGCCACCCGCCGGCGAGGCCGACGCGAACATCGCGAGCGCCAAGCAGGGTGCGGTGTCGCGCCTCGTGCAGATCTGGGCGAATCGCGGCCATCTGGTCGCCAGGCTCGATCCGCTCGGCCTGCTCGAGCGCCCGATGCCGCGCGTGCTGCAGCTCGATTATTTCGGCCTCTCCGAGGCCGATCTCGACACCGAGTTCTTCACCGGCAGTCGCTCGGGCTCGATCGCGCAACGCATGCCGCTGCGCGCGATCATCGCGCAGTTGCAGCACATTTACGGTGGGCCGATCGGCGCCGAGTTCGCACATGTGTCGGACACCGAAGAGCGGCTGTGGCTGCAGGACGAATTCCAGTCCGGTCGCGTGCACGGCAAGCTGAGCGCCACCGAGAAGCAGAACATCCTCTGGCAGCTCACCGCCGCCGAAGGCCTCGAGCGTTACCTGCACACCAAGTATGTCGGCCAGAAGCGTTTTTCGCTCGAGGGCGGCGATGCGCTGATTCCGTTGCTCGACGACCTGCTGCAGCGGGGCGGCAGCGAGGGCATCGAGGAATGCATCATCGGCATGGCGCATCGCGGCCGCCTCAATGTGCTGGTCAATGTGCTCGGCAAGTCGCCGTCGGTGCTGTTCTCGGAGTTCGAGGGACAGTACGACATCGGGCACTTGCAGGGCTCGGGCGACGTCAAGTACCACAAGGGCTTCTCGGCCGACCTGCGCACCGCCGGCGGCAACCTGCACGTGGCACTCGCGTTCAACCCCTCGCACCTCGAAATCGTCGGTCCGGTCGTGGAAGGCTCGGTGCGTGCCCGCCAGGAACGTCGCGGCGATACGCGCGGCGCGCGGGTATTGCCGGTGCTGCTGCACGGCGATGCCGCCTTCGCCGGCCAGGGCGTGGTGATGGAAACGCTGCAGCTTTCGCAGGCACGCGGGTTTGCCACCGGCGGCACCGTGCACATCGTCATCAACAACCAGGTCGGCTTCACGACTTCGAACCCGCGTGACATGCGCTCGACGATGTATTGCAGCGATATCGCCAAGATGCTCGAAGCGCCGATCTTCCACGTCAACGCCGACGACCCGGAAGCGGTGGTGTTCGTGACGAGGCTGGCGCTCGCGTACCGCATGCGCTTCCGGAAGGACGTCGTGATCGATCTCGTCTGCTATCGCCGCCACGGCCACAACGAAGCCGATGAGCCGGCAGCGACCCAGCCGGTCATGTACCAGGCGATCCGCAAGCATCCGACCGCGCGCAGCATTTACGCCGACCGCCTGGTCGCCGAAGGCGTGCTGACCGCGGCCGCGGCCGCCGCGCCGGTGGAGGAGTATCGCACCGGACTCGACGAGGGGCGCCCGCAGGCGCGCGCGTCGCTCGGCATGATCGGCAACCAGTACACCGTCGACTGGAGCAAGTACGCGGTCGTCAACTGGCAGGAGAAGGTCCCGGCGGTCGGCATCGAGCGACTGAAGGCGCTCGGCGCACGCATCACCGCGCTTCCGGAGGGCTTCAAGCTCCATCCGCGCGTTGCGCAGGTGATTGCGAACCGGGTGAAGATGCTGGCCGGCGACCTGCCGCTCGACTGGGGCTGCGCGGAAACGCTCGCCTACGCGTCGATCCTCGAGGATGGCTATCCGGTGCGCATCAGTGGCCAGGACTCCGGCCGCGGCACATTCTTCCATCGCCATGCGGTGCTGCACGAGGTTGCGAGCAGCGAAACCTACGTGCCTTTGCAGCATGTGACCGCGACACAGCCGCGTTTCGAGGTCATCGATTCCGTGCTGTCCGAGGAAGCCGTCATGGCCTTCGAGTACGGCTACTCGACCACCGAGCCGCAGGCGCTCGTGATCTGGGAGGCGCAGTTCGGCGACTTCATGAACGGCGCCCAGGTCGTGATCGACCAGTTCATCAGCTCGGGCGAGGCGAAGTGGGGACGCCTGTGCGGGCTCGCGCTGTTCCTGCCGCACGGCTACGAAGGCCAGGGACCCGAGCATTCGTCGGCCCGGCTCGAGCGCTTCCTGCAGCTGTGCGCCGAGAACAACATGCAGGTTTGCGTGCCGTCGACGCCGGCGCAGATGTTCCACATGATTCGCCGCCAGCAGCTGCGCAATTTCAGGAAGCCGCTGATCGTGATGACGCCAAAGAGCCTGCTGCGCCACGACCTGTCGGTGTCCTCGCTCGACGATCTGGCGCGCGGGTCGTTCGCGAACGTGATCGACGAAGTCGATGACTTGCCGGTCGCCGGCGTGCGCCGCGTGGTGTTCTGCAGCGGCAAGGTTTACTTCGACCTGCTCAAGGCGCGTCGCAAGGACGACAACGGAGCCGTGGCGATCGTGCGCATCGAGCAGCTCTATCCGTTTCCGGCCGACGAATACGAGGCCGTGCTGGCGCGTTACCCGGAAGCGCGCGAAATCGTCTGGTGCCAGGAGGAGCCGCAGAACCAGGGCGCCTGGTACCAGGTCCGCCACCGCCTGCAGGAGCGCCTCGGCGCCCGGCATGAACTGCTGTACGCAGGCCGCCCGCATGCCGCCGCGCCCGCGACCGGCATCCTGAAGATCCACGAAGTGGAGCAGGCCGCGTTGATCGAGGCCGCGCTGCGCTCGCAGTGGACAGAAGGCGCAGGCAGCGTCACCACGCGCCTCACCGCTACCGGAATAAGGAAGATGTCATGACGATCGAGATCAAGGTGCCGCAACTGCCGGAATCAGTGGCCGATGCCACACTGGTGGCCTGGCACCGCAAAGCGGGCGATACGGTGAGCCGCGACGAGAATCTCGCGGACCTCGAGACCGACAAGGTCGTGCTCGAAGTGCCGGCGCCGACCAACGGTGTGCTGAAGGAGATCCGCATCGAGGGCGGCTCCACCGTCACCAGTGGACAGGTGCTGGCGATCATCGAGGCAGGCGCTGCGCCGGCCGCCATGGCCGCAGCCGCACCCGCCGCCGTCGCAATGACGGAGTCGCCGACAGCCGCTGCAGATGCCGCGAAACTCAGCCCGTCGGTGCGCCGCTTGGTCGAAGAGAACCAGCTCGATCCGGGTGAAATTCCGGCCTCAGGCAAGGACGGGCGCATCACCAAGGCGGATGTCGTCGAGTACCTCGACAAGCGCGCCGCCGCGCCTGCTGTCGCCAGGGCGCCGGCGGTGCCGGCTTCCGCGCCCGCCACGGGTACGGGTGGCGCGCGGGCGGGGCGCGTCGATCAGCGGGTACCAATGACCCGGCTGCGCCAGCGCATTGCCGAGCGGCTGGTGCAGGCGCAGTCCTCGCAGGCATTGCTCACCACATTCAACGAAGTCGATCTGAGCGCTGTGCTGGCGCTGCGTTCGCGCTACAAGGACCGCTTCGAGAAGGAACTTGGCGTGAAGCTCGGCTTCATGGGCCTGTTCGTCAAGGCGTCGATCGAGGCGCTGAAGAAGTTCCCGGCAGTCAATGCCTCGGTCGAATGCACCGACATCGTCTACCACGAGTACTACGACATCGGTGTCGCGGTATCCACCGATCGCGGCCTGATGGTGCCGGTGGTGCGCGACGCCGACCTGAAGAGCCTCGCCGACATCGAAAAAGAGATCGGCGACTACGCGCTCAAGGCTCGCGAGGGCACGATCTCGATCGAGGACCTGACCGGCGGCACCTTCACGATCACCAATGGCGGCGTGTTCGGCTCGTTGTTGTCCACGCCGATCGTGAATGCGCCCCAGAGCGCGATCCTCGGCATGCACAAGACGCAGGATCGTCCGGTGGTCGTCGGCGGCCAGGTGGTCGTGCGGCCGATGATGTATCTCGCGGTCACCTACGATCACCGCATCATCGACGGGCGCGAGGCGGTGCAGTTCCTCGTCGCGATCAAGGATGCGCTCGAGGATCCGGCACGCATGCTGCTCGGCATCTGAGGAACCAACATGGCTGACCAATTCGACGTTGTCGTCATCGGCGGTGGGCCCGCGGGTTATCCGGCGGCGCTGCGCGCCGCGCAGAACAAACTGAGCGTTGCCTGCATCGACGAGTGGAAGAACCGCGACGGCAGCACCGCCCTCGGCGGCACCTGCCTGAACGCGGGCTGCATTCCGTCGAAGGCGCTGCTCGAATCGACCGAGCTGCTGCATCGCGCGCAGCATGAATTCGCGGCCCACGGCATCCGCGTCGGCGACGTCGCAGTCGATCTCGCGGCAATGCAGAAGCGTCGCGCCAGCATCGTCAAGGGCATGACGCAGGGTATCGCGGGCCTGTTCAAGGCGGCGGGCGTCACCGCACTTGCGGGCCATGGCAAGCTGCTCGCCCCGGGGCGCGTAGAGTTCACCGCGCACGACGGCAAGAAGCGCGAAATCGCGGCCAAACACGTGGTTCTCGCGGCGGGCTCGGTGCCCGTGGAACTGAAGAGCGTGCCGTTCGACGGCAAGCACGTGATCGATTCCTGGGGCGCGCTCGAACTCGAGGCGGTTCCCCGGCGGCTCGGCGTGATCGGCGCCGGCGTGATTGGCCTGGAACTCGGCAGTGTCTGGCGCCGGCTCGGCGCCGAAGTCGTGGTGCTCGAGGCGCTGGCGGATTTCCTGCCGATGGTGGACGGCGCCGTGGCGAAGGAAGCGCTGAAGCATTGCAGGAAGCTTGGCCTCGATATCCGCCTCGGTACGAAGGTCACGGGCGCGACCGTCGCGAAGAATGCGGTCGAGGTGGCCTACACCGACGGGCAGGGCGCGGTACAGAACGTCACGGTCGATACGCTGGTGGTCGCCGTCGGGCGCCGTCCGAACTCGCGCGAGGTGCTGGCGCAGGGCAGCGGCGTGAAGGTCGACGAGCGTGGTTTCGTCGTGGTCGACCACTCGTGCCGCACCGGCGTCGAGAATGTCTGGGCGGTGGGCGATCTCGTCCGTGGCCCGATGCTTGCCCACAAGGCAAAGGAAGAGGGCGTCATGGTCGCCGACCTGATCGCCGGCCTCTACGGAGAGGTGAACTACAAGACCGTGCCGTCGGTGATCTATACCGCACCGGAAATCGCGTGGGTCGGCGCCACCGAGGAACAGGTGAAGGCGAGCGGCCGCCCCTACAAGACCGGCGTGTTCCCGTTCCTGGCGAGCGGGCGCGCGCGCGCGATGGAAGCCACTGCCGGGTTCGCGAAAATCGTTTCCGCCGCCGACGATGACGAAATCCTCGGCGTGCACATCATCGGGCCGATGGCCGGCGAGCTGATCGCCGAGGCGGTACTCGCGATGGAGTACTC
>CADEFJ010000061.1:6548-16413 GCA_902826575.1 uncultured Pseudomonadota bacterium
CAGGACGCCCAGGATCCCGACCCACACGAAGAACACAAAGCCGACCCGGCAGCCCGCGAGGCCGAACCCGCAGAAGAGCGCGAGCTGCAGCGCGGCGAGCAGGGCAAGGACACCGAGGACGCGCCGTGCACCGACCCTGCGGACGAGGGCGCCGTAGAAGGGGACGAGCGCAATCAGGAGCAGCGCCTGCAGCCCGACCGCGTAGCTGCGCAGCTCGGCATTGCCTTCGGTGAGGATCAGCGCTTCGCGCACGGGGCGGACGAGGTAGTAGGCGACCATCAGCGTCAGCGCCTGAAGACCGAGCGCGGCCACGCGACGGCCGTCGCCGGGCTCGACTCTCGTGCACAGCGAGAGGCCGCGCTCGAATCCGTTCAGTCGATGTGTGCCGTCCATGTGGCGACGGTAGCGTCGCCGCCGGGCCCCTTCTGTCAGCTGCCCGACACTTCGTGCTGTAATGAAGCCCATGTCCGGACTCATGCAGGACTGGCCGCTGACGCTCGACAGGATCCTCGAGCACGCGCAGCGCTGGCATGGCGATCGCGAAATAGTCACGCGCTCGATCGAAGGGCCGATCACCCGCTGCGGCTATGCCGACATCCACCGGCGCGCGCGCCAGATGTCGAACGCACTCCTCGACCTCGGCATCCGGCCCGGCGAGCGGGTTGCGACTCTCGCCTTCAATACCTCGCGCCATCTGGAGGCTTGGTACGCGATCATGGGCGCCGGCGGCGTCTGCCACACGCTCAATCCACGCCTGTTCATCGAACAGCTCGTCTACATCGTCAACCATGCGCAAGACCAGGTGCTGCTTGCCGACACCGTGTGCGTGCCGCTGCTGCGCGCGATCCTGCCGCGTTGCCCGGGCGTGCGGCAGGTCATCCTGCTGACCGACGAGGCGCACATGCCGGCGGACTTCGAGGCACTCGCCTACGAAAGCTGGATCGGTCGGTACGGCGCCGACTGCAAATGGGGTGGCTTTTCCGAGGAGTCCCCGGCAGGCCTGTGCTACACGTCGGGCACGACCGGCGAGCCGAAGGGCGTGATGTATTCGCACCGCTCGAACTATCTGCACATGCTGTTGTCCGTCATGCCCGACATCCTCGGCATTTCAGCGCGGGATACCGTGCTCGCCATCGTGCCGATGTTCCACGCCAATGCGTGGGGACTTGCGTTTGCGGTGCCCGCGGTCGGCGCGCGATTCGTGCTGCCCGGGGCATGCCTCGACGGTGCGTCGGTCTACGAATTGCTGGAGAAGGAATCGGTCACCATCGCGGCGGGCGTGCCCACCGTATGGCAAGGCCTGCTGCAGCATGTCGAGCGCGAGGGTCTGCGTTTCTCGAGTCTGCGACGCATCATCTGTGGCGGTTCGGCCTGCCCCGAATCGCTGCTGCGCGCCTACCAGCAGCGATATGGCATCGAGGTCCGCCATGCCTGGGGCATGACGGAAATGTCGCCAATCGGCACGCTCAACCCGCCGGCGAGCCTGGATGAACTTGCGCTCAAGCCCGGCCGGGTGCCCTGCGGCATCGACATGACGCTCGTCGACGACGACGGACGCCCGGTGCCGTTCGACGGCCGGACTTTCGGTCGCCTCAAGGTGCGCGGCCATTCAGTGGTGCGGCGCTACTTCCGGCGCGAGGACGAAGAACTGCTCGATGCCGACGGCTACTTCGATACCGGCGACATCGCCACGATCGATCCCGCGGGATTTCTGCAGATCACCGACCGCGCGAAGGACGTGATCAAGTCGGGCGGCGAGTGGATCAGCTCGATCGAAATCGAGAATGCCGCCGTGGCACATGCCAAGGCGGCGCTCGCGGCGGTCGTCGGCGTGCCCGATGCCAAATGGGGCGAGCGCCCGCTCCTGCTCGTGCAATTGAAGAGCGGCGTGACGGCCACGCCGCAGGAGTTCCTGCAGCACCTCGAGGGCAGGATTCCACGATGGTGGATGCCGGCGACCGTGGAGTTCGTCGAGGCCATTCCACTCGGGGCAACCGGCAAGGTCGACAAGAAAGTGCTGCGCGCGCAGCGCGCGGAGGCGGCGGAGGCCGGCAGCAAGGTCGATGTCGCAGCTGGTCCCAGCCCAGGGAAACTCCGGTGATGAATGAGCAAGCGAATTGCGACATCGACTGTGCCACGGCGGGCGAGGCGCCACTCAACCAGCAATGTACGTGTGAAGTGGTCGATGTCACCCGCCTGCGCGAGGCCATGTGGGGCGGCGTTGCGGATTGCCGCGCGATTGATCCGGCCTTGCATGCGAACCTGTTCTCACCCTATGCCCTGTTCGTCGACCGGTCCGCGTTGGACGCCATGGAACGAGTCGCGGCAGCCCTGTTCGAAGTTGCGGGAAATCCGGGATACATCCAGCGGGTCCTGCAATGGGCGCCCGGCATTGCACGCCATGATCCGGGTTCGGCGGGTGGGGTCCTGGGTCTGGACTTTCACCTGACGGTCGATGGACCGCGGTTGATCGAGATCAATACCAATCCAGGCGGGCTGCTGCTCAATGCCCTGGTGCTCGATGCCGTCCAGTCATGCGCGCAGACCACGTGGGTCACCTGGACAAACGCAACCCTGGCACAGGGCGCTGCCATATCGGCATGGTTGGACGATGCGAGGCAGCAATCAGGGCACACGCCGGCGCGCTTGGCCATCGTGGACAGTGCCCCGCGGGAGCAGTTCCTGTACCCGGAGTTCGAGCTGTACGTGAAGGGATTTCGGGACCATGGCGTGGACTGCGTGATACGCGCGCCCGAGGACTTGTCGCCGGGCCCCGACGGGCTCGAGGATTCCGAAGGCCGGATCGACACGGTCTACAACCGGTTGACCGATTTCGCGCTCGCGGACACTTCGCACGCAGCTCTGCGCCAAGCCTACCTGGCGCGGACGCTGGCGTTGACTCCGCATCCGCGGGCGCACGCGTTGTTCGCGGACAAGCGCAACCTTTCGGTTCTGGGAGATTCCGACTTACTGAGCAGTTTCGCGGTCGACGCGGACCCAGCGGTCCGACTGGCACAGGTGATCCCGCACACGGTCGAACTCATACCGGGCAACCGGGATGCGTTGTGGGCTGGGCGCAGCGACTATTTCTTCAAGCCCGCGGCAGGCTTCGGCAGTCGGGGGAGCTATCGCGGCGATAAGCTCACTCGACGGACCTGGGAGTCGATGGCGTCGGCAACGTACGTCGCGCAGGCTTTCGCGCCACCGAGCGCGCGAATCGTGCACGGGGGCCAGTCCCTCAAAGCCGATGTGCGCTGTTTTGCGTCCGGCTGCGGCGTTTTGCTGTTCGCGGCCAGGCTCTACCAAGGCCAGACCACGAACATGCGTACACCCGGCGGAGGATTTGCAGCGGTACTCACGACGCCAGCCGCAGAAATTTGATCTTCCTCCCAGGTGAAACGCCCCGGGAGTTCCGGAGGCCCGTTGGTCTGAGTGACGCCGCGCCGATCCCGATTTCACTGATCGCACTTTCGGAGGAGGATGCCTGCGATCTCACCTCGACCGACATACGGGTTGCGCCAATTGCGCGAGTCGCTGGACGCGTCCCGGTTGTCGCCCAGAATCAGGTAGTGGCCTTCGGGCACGTCGAACGTGCCCTGGTAGGCGGAGGCGGACGGGGACACGTACGGTTCCACCAGGTGTTCCCCATCCACCCAGACCTGCCCACCCTCCATCCTGACCCGCTCGCCAGACAGTCCAATGATGCGCTTGACGATCCGCCGACCGGCCTCGCGAGAGTCAACCGCAACCACCGAACCCCGGCGGAAGCGATGCCTGCGCCGGGGCCTGAGGGTCAGGACGAGCTGCCCGTCGCGAAGCCCGGGTGCCATCGAGTTCGACAGCACCCGCGTCAGCCACAATGGAAGGCTGCGGGACATCGCCGTGACCGCATTGGGTGTCAGTGGTGATGCCCGTGGTCGTGCCCACCGTGGTGATGGTGCTCGTCCTCGCCCTCGGCGTACTTGAAGTAGCTGACGTAGGCGGCGACGTAATCGCGCGCGGCGGTGAGGTCGTCGATGTCGAAGTCCTTCTTTCCCAGCGCGATATTGAAGCGCTTCTCCAGTTCGTCCCAGCGATCCTCGGCGATCAGCCCGCGCAGGGGATCGATCGTACCGGTCTCCAGCGCGGCGTCCGCGGCGGCCACCTCTGGAGGCAGCTCGGTACCCGTGGGCTTGATGCCCTCGTAGCCGGCGCCTTCGCCCTGACGGTGGACCCGCACCAGCGTTTCCAGGAAATGGCGGTCGGCGGTTGCGGCCTGGCCGCCGGCGCGGCTGGCCTGCGCGGCGTCGTAGGCTGCCCGCACCTCGCGCTCTCCCTCCAGGAAGACCCACTTCAGCGCGTAGTTGACGTTGCCGGTCTCCAGAGCCCGGTGGCCGTCCTGCACGGCGGGCCCGTCCTCAGTGTCGCAGTGGGCGAAGGCGGGTTGGACGAGTAGCGCGCCCAGGGATCGGGCGGCGGAAGCAAGGCGGTTGATGATATTCACGGTTACGACTCCGATTCTGAATGTCGCGGGGTGGGGGCAGCCTGTGCCCACGCTTCCATTCTGTACCGGGCCGGCTCTGGAAAGCCCTGATGCAGATCAGCCCGGGACGCGGCGATCGTGTTCACGGGAATACCGTTGGCCCTGACCGGCGGCGTGGCCGCTCTGTGGCTGCGCGGGATTCCCTTCTCGATCTCGGCCGGCGTGGGCTTCATCGCGCTATCCGGCGTGGCGGTGCTCAACGGTCTGGTGATGGCGAGTTTCATCCGCAGGTTGCTCGATCAGGGAGCACCGCTGCATGAGGCCATTGTCAATGGCGCCCGGACACGGCTGCGCCCGGTGCTGATGACTGCACTGGTGGCCAGCCTGGGCTTTGTACCGATGGCCGTCAACGTCGGTACGGGCGCCGAGGTGCAGCGCCCGCTCGCCACCGTCGTCATCGGCGGCATCATCTCCTCGACGCTGCTGACGTTGCTGGTGTTGCCGGCACTTTTTCGCCTGGTCCACCGCAACCAAGAGCGACCGATTGTGGAGGCAATGCCCTCTGTGGAGCCGATGCCATCGTGATCAGCGATCGCCATATCATGCCCGCCGCTCCTGAGCGGGTGCAGGTTGTGACCGTCTGCGCTCAAGCATGCGCTGCTTCACGAGCGAATAGAGAGCAGGAATCACGATCAGTGTGAGTATTGTGGAAGACACCATGCCGCCGACCATCGGCGCGGCGATGCGGCGCATCACCTCCGAGCCGGTGCCGGTGCTCCACATGATCGGCAGCAGACCGGCCATGATCGCGACCACGGTCATCATCTTCGGCCGCACCCGATCGACCGCCCCCTCGATGATCGCTCCGCGCAGATCGCGTGCATCCAGCGAGCGGCCCTCGGCCTGGCGCTGTGCGGTGCGTGCCTCCAGTGCGTGGTCGAGGTAGATCAGCATGACCACGCCTGTTTCCGCAGCCACCCCCGCAAGGGCGATGAATCCGACAATCACCGCGACGCTAAGGTTGTAGTCGAGCATCCACATCAGCCAGATGCCGCCGACCAGCGCGAATGGTACCGACAGCATCACGATCAACGACTCGGTGACGCGACGGAAGTTGAGATACAGAAGCAGGAAGATCAAAGCCAGCGTCACCGGGATGACGACGCGCATCTTTTCGGCGGCGCGTTGCATGTACTCGTATTGCCCGCTCCAGCTTACGTAGTAACCCGGCGGGAACTGCACCTGCTCGGCGACTGCTTCCTGGGCCGCCTTCACATAGCGGCCCAGATCGCTTTCGCGCGTATCAACGTAGATGTAGGCCGCCAGCATCGCGTTCTCGGTGCGGATGCTCGGCGCCCCCTTCGTGACCTCGATCCGCGCCATCTCGCCGAGGGGTACCTGGGCGCCGCCGGGCACCGGCACCAGGACCTGGGTGCCGATGCGGTGCGGGTCGTCACGCAACTCGCGCGGATAGCGCACGATGGCGCTGAAGCGCTCCCGGCCCTGGAGGATCGTAGTGACCATCGTGCCGCCCAGCGCAGCCGCCACCAGGTCCTGCACCTCGCCCAGGCTGACGCCGTACTGGGCCAGGCTGAGCAGGTCCGGAGTGATGTCCAGGTAGTAGGCGCCGGTCAGACGCTCGGCGAAGGCACTGGTCGTTCCCGGTACGCCGCGGACGACCCCCTCGATCTCGGTGGCCAGGGCGTCCAACTGCTTCAGGTCGTTGCCGAAGACCTTGATCCCTACCGGCGTGCGGATGCCGGTGGCCAGCATGTCGGTGCGTGCCTTGATCGGCATCGTCCAGGAGTTGGCGACGCCCGGGAACTTCAGCGCCTTGTCCATCTCGGCGATGAGCTTGTCGGTGGTCATGCCGTGCCGCCACTGGTCTTCGGGCTTGAGGTTGATGACGGTTTCGAACATCTCCAGCGGTGCGGGATCGGTGGCCGTCAGGGCACGACCCGCCTTGCCGAACACCGACTCCACCTCCGGGAAGCCCTTGATGATCCGGTCCTGCTGCTGCAGCAGCTCGGACGCCTTGGTCACCGACATGCCGGGGAGCGATGCGGGCATGTACAGCAGCGTGCCCTCATTGAGCGTCGGCATGAACTCGCTGCCCAGTCGTGACGCGGGCCACACGCTGGCGAACAGGGCGACGAGCGCGATCGCGATCGTGGCCATGCGATTCCGCAGCACGATGTCGATCACGGGTCGGTAGGCTGCGACCAGGAACCGGTTCACCGGGTTCTTCTGCTCAGGGACGATCTTGCCGCGCACGAACAGGAGCATGAGCACCGGCACGAGCGTCACCGAAAGCAGCGCGCCGCCGGCCATGGCGAACGTCTTGGTGAACGCCAGCGGCTTGAACAGGCGACCTTCCTGGGCCTCCAGCGCGAAGACCGGCAGGAACGAGACGGTGATGATCATCAGGCTGAAGAACAGCGCCGGCCCGACCTCGCGACAGGCGTCGATGATCAACTGGGTACGGCTGCGGGAGCCGTCGGTACGTTCGATGTGCTTGTGCGCGTTCTCGATCATCACGATCGCCGCGTCGACCATCACGCCGATCGAAATCGCGATGCCGCCCAGGCTCATGATGTTGGAGTTCATGCCGAGCGCACGCATCGCGATGACCGCGATCAGCACGCCGATCGGCAGCATGACGATCGCGACCAGCGCGCTGCGCGCATGGAACAGGAACACCAGGCACACCAGCGCGACGATCAGGCTCTCCTCGAGCAATGTCGTGCGCAGGGTCTTGATGGCGCGCACGATCAGGTCGGACCGGTCGTAGACCGCCTGGATACTGACGCCTTCGGGCAAGCCTCGTGCAAGTTCCGCGATCTTGTCCTTCACCCCCCCGATCACGGCCAGGGCGTTCTCGCCAAATCGCGCAATGACGATCCCGGCCACGACATCACCCTGGCCGTCCAGGTCGGCGATGCCGCGACGCTCGTCGGGCACCAGCTCTACCCGGGCGACGTCCCCGATCAGCACCGGGGCGCCGCCCTCGGCGCGCAGCACGAGGCTCTCGATGTCTGCGATGCCGCGCAAGTAGCCGCGCCCGCGCACCATGTACTCGGTCTCGCCCATCTCGATCACGCGGCCGCCAACGTCCCGGTTGCCATCGGCGATCACTTCGGAGACACGCGAAATCGGAATGTCGAACTCTCGCAAGCGGACCGGATCGACGGTCACCGAGTACTGGCGCACGAAGCCACCGACGCTGGCGACCTCGGCGACGCCCGGGGCGGTGGTCAGCTGGTATCGCAAGTACCAGTCCTGCATGGCGCGCAGTTCGTCCAGCGAATGGCGCTCGCTCTTGAGGACGTACTGGTAGACCCAGCCCACGCCCGTGGCGTCGGGGCCCAGTGCGGGTGCCACGCCGGCCGGGAGGTTCTTGGACGCGACGTTCAGGTTCTCCAGCACGCGCGAGCGCGCCCAGTAGAGGTCTGTCCCCTCCTCGAAGATGACGTAGATGAAGGACGCGCCAAAGAAAGAGAAGCCTCGGACGTCCTTTGACTTCGGCACCGAGAGCAGGGCGCTGGTCAGCGGATACGTCACCTGGTCCTCGACCACCTGGGGCGCTTGCCCCGGGTACTCGGTGAACACGATCACCTGGACGTCCGACAGGTCCGGTTGCGCGTCCAGCGGGGTCTGCATCAGTGCGTAGACGCCGCCGGCCACGATCGCCAGCGTCATCACCAGCACGAGGAAGATATTGCGAACCGACCATTCGATGAGGCGCCCGAGCATGTCAGTGCCCCTTGTGGCCGGTGGTGGAGGCCGGAGTCTCCTCCGGCGCAGCCGGCATGGCGTGGCCTGCGTGCGGGTCGGAGTCGTCATCGCTGGGCTCGGGTTGTGGATCCTCGCTCGCGCCCGAAGGCGTGCCGTGCCCTGCATGACCGCCAAGACCCTCGAGCGCCGACTGCAGGTTGCTTTCGGCGTCGATCAGGAAATTCGCCGAGACCACGACCTGCTCGCCCTCGGCGAGCCCGCCCAGGATCTCGATGCGATCGCCGCCGCGCCGCCCCAGGCTGACGTCGCGCGGGGCAAAGCGCCCGGGACCGGTTTCAACCAGCACCACCTGGCGCGTACCGCTGTCGAGCACGGCCGAGCGTGGAACGGTCAGGACCGGTCCGGCCTCAGACTCATCGAGCAACACCGTTCCATAGAGGCCCGGGCGCAGCTCGCCGGCGGGGTTGGGCAGGGCGATGCGCACGTCCACGGTGCGCGTCTGCGCATCGATGACCGGCTGCACGAACGTGACCTCGCCCAGGGCCACCTGGCCTGGCAGGGCCACGGTTTCAAAGCGGCCCGGCTGCCCCACCTTGATTCCCGCAGCCTGCGCCGCCGGTACCTTGGCGATGACCCAGACCGTGGACAGGTCGGCCAGCCGCAGGATCGTCTCGCCGGGCTCGAACCGCGCTCCCTGGACCACCGGCTTCTCGATTACGACCGCGTCCGCCGGGGCCGTGAGGACCAGGCCGTTATCGCCCAGCTGCGCGTCACGGATTTCCCAGTTGCGCAGGCGGGCGCGGGCCGCATCACGCAGCCGGGCCATCGACGCCGCGCTCGCGGGATCGGACTCTGCCAACCTGCGAGCGGTCTCATCGGCAAGCCGGTATTCCTGCTGCGCCGCGGCCAGCTGCGGGCTGTAGACGGATAGCAGGGGCTGTCCCGCGCGGACGCGCATACCGGTCTGGTTTGCGTACAGCCGCTCCACCCAGCCCTCGAAGCGCGGCGCGATCACGTACTGCCGGGTCTCGTCCACCTCGACCGTGCCGCTGGTGCGCACGGTGCGGGTTAACGCGCCGCGCTTGACCTCTTCGGTGCGCACGCCCAGCGCCTGCACCTTGTCCGGTGGCAGCACCACCGTGCCCGGCGTCGCCGGTGCTTCGTCATCTGCATAGACCGGGACGTAGTCCATGCCCATCGCGTCCTTCTTGGGCACCGGCGAGGTGTCCGGCAGGCCCATGGGATGGCGGTAATAGAGCACCTGCCGTTCTGCGGCCGGCCCGCCTACGGAGGTGCCGACGGGCGCGGGGGCGTGCGTGGCGCGGCCGGCCATCCAGCCAACGACCAGGGCGGCGAGGGCGACGCCGGTTGCGAGCGACAGGGTCTGGACACGGGTCACCGGATGTCTCCTTCGATGGCGCGCATGGCGGCGGCGCCCAATAGTTCGTCACGCAACGCATCGACCCGGGCGAGGTCGGCGCCCTGCCACTCATTGAGTGCTTCGAGCAGCGTCCCAAAGTCGACTTCGCCGACCTGGTAGCTGGCCAGCGCGGACTGGTAGGTGGCGTCCGCCTGTGGCAGCAGCGTGTTCTCAATCAGCTCGCGGCGTTCACGTGCACTGGTCCACTGCACCCAGGCCGAGGCGCCGCGCTCCTCGACGTCCCGGAG
>CADEFJ010000062.1 GCA_902826575.1 uncultured Pseudomonadota bacterium
AGCCGTGTGCGCCGGTTCCCGTAGCGATTATAACAGCGGGGTCGCTTGCCCCACCCGGTGCAGAGGAGTGAGGGATGTTTTCGAATCAAACAGTTAGCCCCGCGGCTGTCTGGTCGCGCGTGGCCGTCTTTACCTGTGCCGCGCTGGCCACGGCCTGCTCGACTTCAGAGCCGGTCGTCCATGAGGCGCCGCAGCAGCAATATGTGTCCGACGCCCCCGTGCCGGGCGGTGCGGACCAGGACCTGACCGCCACCGAGGCGGCCACGATCCTGAGCGAGGGTTCGGCCTCGTCCGGCTCCACCATCACCTCCGATGCCGTGCGGCCCGACGCGCCCAGCCGTTACACGGTCAAGCGCGGCGACACGCTGTGGGACATCTCGAGCCTTTTCCTCCGCGATCCGTGGCTGTGGCCCGAGATCTGGATCGTCAATCCCCAGGTCGAGAACCCGCATCTCATCTATCCAGGTGACGTGCTCGCCCTCGCCTATGGCGCCGACGGGCGCCCGCAGATCAGCCTCGAGCAGGGTGGCGCCGCGCGCCTGAATCCGCGCCTGCGCAGCACACCGGGCGATGGCCCGATCGCGACCATCCCGTACAGCGCGATCGCGGCATTCCTGTCGCGCCCATCGTTGCTGTCGTCCGAGCAGATAGAGGACGCGCCGCACGTGCTCGCGTTCCGCGATGAACACATGATCGGCGGCACCGGCCAGCAGATCTATGTGCGCAACCTCGCCGCGCCGGTCGACGCGCGCTTCGCGGTCATCCATCCCGCCCAGAAGCTGCGCGATCCGGAAACCGGCGACGTGCTCGGCTACCAGGGCGTATATACGGCCACCGCACGCGTGACGCGCCCCGGCGACCCGCTCACCGCCACCTTGCTCGATGCCACGCGCGAGACGCTCGAGGGCGACATCCTGATCGCCAATGACGCCGACGTGCCGCTCACCTTCGAAGTGCGCGTGCCGAACGCGGACATCAACGGTTCGATCATCTCGGTGCTGGACGACACGACGCTGATCGGTACTTACCAGGTCATCGCGCTGAACCGCGGTACGCGCCACGGCGTCGGCCCCGGCCATGTGCTCGCGATCGACCGCGCGGGACTCACCGTGCGCGATCGCGGCCGCCGCGCGGAAGGCCGGCTCGGCTACAACAGTACCTTCGCCGACAAGGTCGAACTGCCCAGCGAGCGCGCCGGCACGGCGCTCGTGTTCAAGAGCTATGACCGCATGAGCTTCGCGATCGTCGTCGGCGCCTCCGAGCCGATTCGCGTCGCTGACATCGTCCGCAGGCCCTGAGGCGCCAGGCCTCAGGTTACCGCGTCAGGCTGGCGCTCTGGTGCTGCGGCGGCAAATGCCGGCAGTGCCATGAGCGCCGCGTCGATGCCGACCAGTGTCGGCATGCCCGCCAGATCGCAATTGAAGCGCCGCGCGTTGTACATCTGCGGCGCCAGAAACACGTCGGCCATCGTCACCGCATCGCCATGGCAATGTCGGCCGCCCCGGGTATGGCGGCGCACCGCCACCTCGAGCGCGGCAAAGCCCGCCTCGATCCAGTGCCGCATCCACCGCTCCACTTCGGGCTCGGGCTGCGCGAGTTCGCTGCGCAGGTAATTCACCACACGCAGGTTATTGAGCGGATGGATGTCGCAGGCGACGGCGAGCGCCATCGCGCGCACCTGCGCCCGGGCGCGCGGTTCGCGCGGCAGCAGTGGCGGATCGGGAATCGTCTCGTCCAGGTACTCGATGATCGCCATTGACTGCGTGAGCACCTCGCCGCCGGTTTCGAGCGCCGGCACGAAGCCCTGCGGATTCAGCGCGAGATAGTCCCCGCCCCGTTGCTCGCCGCGCGCCAGGTGATGCGATACCTGTTGATACTCGACGCCCTTCAGGTTGAGCGCGATGCGGGCGCGATAGGCGGCGCTGCTGCGCCAGTAGGTGTGCAGTCTCATGCGGGCTCCTTGCGGCAGAATCGGCGTGCATCGCCCCGAAACAGGCGCGGCGCGTCCGTTGCGCGCGCAGTATTCTGGTGCACGAATGCTCCCCGACTCCAGCACGTTGTCGCTTGCCCGCTGCCCCGGCCTCACTGTCGAACAGCTCTCGGCCGCGCTCACGCGCGCGGGCAACGAACCAGCGCGCATACTGCGCCTCGGCGAGGCGCGGCTGCGCGAGTGCGGCTGGCGCGATGCCGCGCTCGCCTGGGCGCTCGCGCCCGATCCGGCCGAGGTCGATCGCGACGCCGCCTGGCTCGCGGGCAGCGGTGCGCGGCTCGTGTCCTGCTTCGCCGCCGACTACCCCCCGCTGCTGCGCGAGGTCAAACACGCACCGGCCTTCCTGTACGTACTCGGCGACGTGGGGCTGCTGTCATCGGTCCAGCTCGCGATCGTCGGCAGCCGCAATCCCACAGCGGGCGGTCGTTCCGACGCCTTCGAGTTCGCGCGCTATCTCGCCAGTGCCGGCCTCACCATCACGAGCGGCCTCGCCCTCGGGATCGACAGCGCCGCGCACCGCGGCGCACTCAAGGCTGGCGGGCGCACCATCGCCGTGTGCGGTGCCGGACTCGATGTGGTGTATCCCCGCGAGCACGAGGCGCTGGTCGCGGAGATCGCCGCCACGGGGGCCGTCGTGTCGGAGTTCGCGCCCCGCGTACCCCCGCTGCCGGCGAACTTCCCGCAGCGCAACCGGGTCATCAGCGGCCTGTCGCTCGGGGTGCTGGTCGTCGAGGCGGCCCGCCGCAGCGGCTCGCTGAGCACCGCCCGGCACGCCGGTGAACAGGGCCGGGAGACCTTCGCCATCCCCGGTTCGATCCACAACCCGCTGACCCGGGGGTGCCACCAGTTGATCAAGAGCGGCTCGAAGCTCGTGGAGGCCGCCAGCGACATCCTGGAGGAGCTGAAAATTCCCTTTTCCAGACAATCACTTATGGCATCCGAGACCCCCGCGTCGGAAGCGGCCGCGGCAGCCCCTCGGTTGGACAAGGAATACAAAATCCTGTTAGATGCCCTCGGCTTTGACCCGACGGGCGTCGATACGATCGTCGAGCGGACAGGGTTGCCGGCCGATTCGGTCGCCTCGATGCTCCTCATCCTCGAACTCGAGGGCCTCATTGCCCCTTACCCCGGCGGCCGCTATGGCCTCCTGCAGAAGAAAGCATGATCACTGGCAGCGTTCTCGACATCCTGATCTACGTTTTCGACCACTACATGCTCGAAGACACACCCGACGTGCCCGAGCGCGAGGCCCTGGCGCAGGACCTCGAGGAGGCGGGCTTTTCCGCGCCCAACGTCGAGCGCGCGCTCGACTGGCTCGCGGACCTCGCCGGCGAGCGCCACCGCCCTGATTTCGCGATGGGCAAGCGGGCGATCCGCGTGTATGCCGAGGGCGAACTCGCGCGCATGTCGACCGAATCGCGCGGCTTCCTGCTCACGCTCGAGCGCACCGGCATCCTGACCGCCGCGCAACGCGAAATCGTCATCGACCGGCTGCTCGCGCTCGACAGCGACGAGCTGACGATCGATCAGCTGAAGTGGGTGGTGCTGATGGTCCTCTCGAGCCAGCCTGGCCAGGAACAGGCCTACGCACGCATGGAAGACCTCGTGTTCGATGCCGACGGTTCCGCACCGCATTGAACATCCACAGCGCGCGCGATCCTTGGCGTCCGCGGCCCGTCCGCGGATTGTCGTTTCTGGACACCCTGAATCAACCCTGACCAGTCCCGCATGGCATCCAACCTCGTCATCGTCGAATCGCCCGCGAAAGCGCGCACCATCAAGAAGTACCTCGGCAAGGATTTCGAGGTGCTCGCCTCCTACGGCCACGTACGCGATCTCGTGCCCAAGGAAGGCGCGGTCGATCCCGACAAGAAGTTCGCGATGCAGTATCGCGTGCTCGAGAAAAACGAGAAACACGTCGATGCCATCGCGCGCGCGCTGAAGAAGGCCGACAACCTGTACCTCGCGACCGACCCGGACCGCGAGGGCGAGGCGATTTCCTGGCACCTGAGTGAACTGCTGCGCGAGCGCGGCGCGCTCGACGGCAAGGACGTGCACCGCGTCGCGTTCTACGAGGTGACGAAGAATGCGATCCGCCAGGCCATCGAGCAGCCTCGGGGCCTGTCGATGGACCTCGTCAACGCGCAGCAGGCGCGACGCGCGCTCGATTACCTGGTCGGTTTCAACCTCTCGCCGCTGCTGTGGAAGAAAGTGCGGCGCGGCCTGTCCGCCGGTCGCGTGCAAAGCCCGGCGCTGCGCATGATCTGCGAGCGTGAAGAGGAGATCCAGCGCTTCCAGGCGCAAGAATACTGGACGATCGACGCCGAGGGCGAACACAGCGGGCAGCAGTTTCCGCTGAAGCTGGTTGAGTATGACGGTCGAAAGGTGGAGCAGTTCAGCTTCACGAGCGCCGGGGTCGCGCATGCGGTCGAGCAGGCACTGCGCACCGCGGCGGGCGGCGGGCGAGCACTCGCGGAGGGCAGCGCGGGCCAGCTCACCGTCGCGCGCATCGACCGCAAGCAGCGCCGCAGGAATCCCGCGCCGCCGTTCACCACCTCCACGCTGCAACAGGAGGCGGCCCGCAAGCTCGGGTTCTCCGCGCAGCGCACGATGCGCCTCGCGCAGCAGCTCTATGAAGGTGTCGATTACGGCGAGGGCAGCACCGGCCTCATCACCTACATGCGTACCGATTCGGTGTCGCTGGCGGCCGAAGCCATCGCCGATATCCGCAGCGTCATCGCCCAGCTCTACGGCAAGGAATCCGTCGCCGAGGAAGTGCGCGTCTACAAGACCAAGTCGCGCAACGCGCAGGAAGCGCACGAAGCAGTGCGCCCGACCTCGGCGGCCATCACGCCACAGCTGATCGAAGGCCGCATCGACGCCGACCAGTGGAAGCTCTACTCGCTCATCTGGAAGCGCGCGGTCGCGTGCCAGATGGCGCATGCGCTGTTCGATACCGTCGCGATCGACATGCAGGCCGGCCCGCATACGCTGCGCGCCAACGGTTCAACACTGGTCAAACCCGGCTACATCGCCGTGTACCAGGAAGGGCGTGACGATGCGGTCGACGACGATTCCGACCACGTGCTGCCCCCGATGCAGGAAGGCGACACGGTGAACCTCGTCGCGATCCACCCCGAGCAGCACTTCACCGAGCCGCCGCCGCGCTATTCGGAGGCCTCGCTCGTCAAGGCACTGGAAGAGCACGGCATCGGGCGCCCGTCGACCTACGCGTCGATCATCTCGACGCTCAAGGATCGCGAGTACGTCGACATGGACAACCGGCGATTCATCCCGACCGACATCGGCAAGATCGTCAATGGCTTCCTGTCGAAGCATTTCCATCGCTACGTCGAGTACGGCTTCACTGCGGCGATGGAGGACGAGCTCGACGCGGTATCGCGCGGCGAGGAGGACTGGACCCAGCCGCTGAAGAAGTTCTGGAAGCCGTTCATCGATCTCGTCGAGCACACCGAGAAGAACGTCTCGCGCGACGAAGTCGCGCAGGCACGCGAGCTCGGCAAGGACCCGGCGAGCGGCAAGCCGGTCACCGTGCGCATGGGTCGCTTCGGGCCGTTCGTGCAGATCGGCACCAAGGACGACGAGGAAAAGCCGCGCTTTGCCGGCCTGCGCCCTGGCCAGAAGATGGACAAGATCACCTACGGGGAGGCGATGGAGCTGTTCAAGCTGCCGCGCAACCTCGGCTCGACCGCCGACGGCGAGCCCGTGCAGGCCAACATCGGCCGCTTCGGCCCGTACGTGAAGTACGGCGCCAAATACGCCTCGCTTAAAGAGGACGATCCGTACACGATCACGCTCGAGCGCGCGCTCGAGGTGATCGAGGCGAAGAAGCTCGCGGATGCGAATCGCATCATCCAGGACTTCGGCGTCGACGACATCCAGGTGCTCAACGGTCGCTACGGCCCGTACATCACCGACAAGAAAAAGAACGCCAAGATCCCGAAGGAGCGCGATCCGAAAACGCTCACGCTCGAGGAGTGTCGCGCGATGCTCGCGGCCGCGCCGGAACGCGGTGGCCGCTTTGGCCGACGTGGCGCCGCTGCGAAGGGCAAGAAGGCAGCGGCAGCTCCCGCGGCTGCCGAGGGTGGTGCCGAAGCGGGCGCCACGGCGAAACCTGCGGCAAAGAAGAAGGCTGCGTCGAAGAAGCCGGCGGCTGCGAGAAAGAAGGCTGCCGCAAAGAAGAAAGCGCCGGCGAAAAAGAAGTCGGCCTGAGGGCGAGCGCCGATGAAGTATCGGCACGCATACCACGCCGGCAACTTCGCGGACGTGCACAAGCACGTCGCGCTGATCGCGCTGCTGCGCGCCCTGCAACGCAAGGAAAAGGGCTTCCTCTACGTCGACACGCACGCCGGTCGCGGGCGTTATGCCCTGGGCAGCGGACCTGCGCGCGACAGCGGTGAGGCGCAGTCCGGCGCCGTCGCGGTGCTGGCGGCGCTGCGGGGCAGCGGCAGCGCCCCGGAGGAACTCGTCGACTACGGCGCCGTCATCGATACCTGGCGCCGCGCCGCGGATGCCCGCCACGACTACCCCGGCTCGCCGATCATCGCCGCACAATTGCTGCGTCCGCAGGACCAGGCGCGCGCGATCGAATCCCAGCCGGCCGAGTTCGAGGCCCTGCGCAAGGCGCTGGGCCGCCACTCGCGCGTCATTGCAGAGCACGGCGACGGCTACCAGCGCCTGCGCGCGCTGCTGCCCCCGGCGTCACGCCGCGGACTCGTGCTGATCGATGCGCCTTACGAGGACACGCGGGGCGACTTCCGCGCGGCGATCCAGGCCAGCCGCGATGCGTTGACCCGTTTCGAGGGCTGCGTGATCGCGATCTGGTATCCGGTGAAGGACGCCCGCGACACCGACCGCTGGTTGCAGGAGCTGGCGCGCGACCTGCCCCGCCCGGCACTGGCCGCCGAACTGTGGATCCACCCGCCCGACTCGCGCGCGGGCCTGAACGGCTCCGGGCTCGCCATCGTCAATCCGCCTTATCTGTTCGCCGATCGCTGCGACATCTGGCAGGCCGCGCTACGAGCGCTGCTGGACCCGGCCGGCACCGGCGGCACGCGCGTCGTCTCACTCGTCGGCGAAAGCCGGTAAGCTCGGCGGCCATGGCGGCCGAACTGCAATCCGCAGCAGACTCCTACGGGATCGTGGGTCACCCCGTCGCGCAAAGCCGCTCGCCGTTCATCCATGGGCTGTTTGCCAAGCAGACCGGCGAGCGCATGGCCTACCGGCTGTTCGACGTGCTTCCCGAGGACTTCATCAATCATGTCACCGGCTTCTTCGCCGGCGGCGGGCGCGGCCTCAATGTCACGATCCCGCACAAGCCTGCTGCGGCCAACTTCGCCAGCACGCTGACACCGCGCGCCGAGCAGGCCCGCGCCGCCAACACGCTCGCGCTGCAGGCGGACGGCACGATACTCGGCGACAACACCGATGGCATCGGGCTGGTGCGCGACCTGACTGTCAACCTGGCCCTCGTGGTCACGGGGCTGCGCGTGCTGATCCTCGGTGCGGGCGGCGCCACCCGCGGCATCGTCGCGCCGCTGCTCGATCTCGCGCCCGCGCAACTGCTGATCGCGAACCGCAGCGCCGATCGCGCGCGCGTGGTCGCGGCGAGTTTCGCCGACCTGGGCCCGGTCAAGGGCTGCGGATTCCAGGAGATCGATGCGCGCCCGTGGGATCTCGTGATCAACGCCACCGCCGCGAGCCTCACCGGCGCGCGGCCCGAGGTCTCGCCGACGATCATCGCGTCGCATACCGTGTGTTATGACCTGGCCTACGGCCGCGAGCCCACGCCGTTCCTGAACTGGGCGCTGGCGGAAGGCGCTTCGGCCGCACACCTCGGATGGGGCATGCTGGTCGAGCAGGCTGCGGAGTCGTTCTTTCTATGGCGCGGCGTGCGGCCCGACACCCGCCCGGTGCTCGAGGTACTGACACGGTAAGACACGGTGCCGGGTTTTCGGTATTTCGGTTATTGCGCGGCTGAGCCGCAGTAACCGAAATACCGAAAACCCGGCACCAGCTCTTACCTCATCGTGACGAATTCTTCGGCGCTGGTCGGGTGGATGGCCACCGTGTCGTCGAAGTCGCGCTTGGTGGCGCCCATTTTCACTGCCACCGCGAATCCCTGCAGCATCTCGTCAGCGCCTTCGCCGATCACGTGCAGCCCCACGATGCGCTCCTGCGGGCCTGCGACCACCAGTTTCATTTCCGCGCGCGGCTTGCGGGTCGTGAGCGCGTGGTAGAGCGGTACGAAGCCCGACGTGTAGGTCTTCACCGCGCCATCGCCGTGGCGCACGCGCGCCTCGGCTTCGGTCAGGCCAACGGTGCCGATCGGCGGATGCGTGAAGATCACGGTCGGCACGTTGTCGTAGTCGAGATGGCGACCCTCCATGCCGCCGAACACGCGATCCGACAGGCGCCGCCCGGCGGCAATCGCGACCGGGGTAAGCGGCAGGCGCCCCGTGACGTCGCCGATCGCGAAGATGTGCGGCACGTTCGTTTGCTCGTACTTGTCGACGGCAATGAAACCGTCCGCGCCAAGCGCCACGCCGGCACGATCCAGCCCGAGGTCCTGGACCATCGGATCGCGGCCTATCGCCCACAGCACACAGTCGACCGGGGACAGCGCGCTGCCGTCTTCGAGCGTGAGCTCGAGCGCCTCGCCGTTGCGCGCGAGCGCCGCCGGAATCGCCCCGGTGTGAATCTCGATACCCGATTCGCGCAGCGCGCGCATCGCGCCCTCGCCCAGCATCTCATCGAAGGAGCGCAGCACCCGCTCGCGGCGGATCGCGAGGGTGACCTGCGAGCCGAGCCCGGCGAGGATACCGGCGAGTTCGACCGCGATATAACCGCTGCCGACAACCAGCGCGCGGGGCGGCAGTGCCGCAAGCTCGAAGAAGCCGTCGGAGTCGATGCCGAGTTCCTGGCCGGGCAGCCGCGGGCGCGACGGGCGCCCGCCGGTCGCGATGACGATGCGCTCGGCGACCACGGTCTCGTCGCCGACGCGGACCTCGTGGGGCCCGATGAACTGCGCGCGGCCGCGGACCAGCGTGACGCCCCGCTTGTCGAGGTTGCGCGCGTAGATCCCGTTCAGGCGCACGATGTACGCGTCGCGCTTCGCCTTGAGCGTGGCGAAATCGAGGCCGCGCGCATCGAGCGCGAAACCGTAGTCCAGCGCATCGTGCAGGCCCGTGGCGAGCTCGGCGGCGTTCCACATGACTTTCTTCGGCACGCAACCGACATTCACGCAGGTGCCGCCCAGGCGGCCGGATTCGATGACGACGGCGCGGGCGCCGTACTCGGCCGCGCGCTGCGCGCAGGCGAGCCCGCCGCTGCCGCCGCCCACCACCGCAAGGTCGTATTTTTCAGGCATTTCCCATTTTACACCCCGGTACAATGAGCACATGACCAACCCGCTTCTCACGGACCAGTTGCTGCCCCGGTTCGACGCGATCCGCCCGGAGCACGTGGAACCCGCGATACGCGGCCTGCTCGATGCCAACCGCGCCTGCCTGGCGCAGATCGCGGCGAGCGATGCGCCCACTTTCGCGGGCGTCGTCGTGTCCGTGGAGGAAATGAACCATCGCCTGCAGCGCGCATGGTCGCCGGTGAGCCATCTGAATGCCGTGGTGAATTCGGCACCGCTGCGCGAACAGTACAACCTGTGCCTGCCGCTGCTGACCGACTACCACACCGATCTCGCGCAGAGTGAACCGCTGTACAAGGCCTGTACCGCGGTGGCGCAACGCGAGGCGGCCACGCTCGACCCGGTGCAGCGGCGCGTCGTCGACAACATGTTGCGCGACTTCCACCTCGCCGGCGTGGCGCTCGAAGCCGCCCGCAAGGACCGCTTCAAGGCCGTGATGCTCGAACTGACGACACTGCAGTCGAAGTTCGAGGAGAACGTGCTCGACGCCACCAATGCCTGGAGCCGCCATGTCACCGATCCGGCCGAACTGGTCGGTCTCAACGAAGGCATCGTCGAGCAGGCACGCCGGCGGGCACACGAGAAGCGCACCGAGGGCTGGCTGCTGACCCTCGACCAGCCCACCTACGTCGCGGTGATCACCGACGCCGAATCGGGCGAGCTGCGGCGCGCGTATTACGAGGCGTGGAGTACGCGCGCTTCCGACCAGGGACCGCTCGCCGGCCGCTGGGACAACACGCAGGTGATGGACGATATCCTGCGCTTGCGGCACGAGGCCGCCACGCTCCTCGGCTTCGCCAACTTCGCCGAGTACGCGCTCGCGACGCGCATGGCGAAGAGCGTGCCCGAAGTGATCGACTTCCTGCGCGAGCTCGCGCGCGCCGCGCGCCCGGCCGCCGCGCGCGAGTTCGCCGAACTCGAGCAGTTTGCCGGCGCCAGACTCGAGGCCTGGGATGTCACTTACTGGTCCGAGCGCCTGCAGCGCAGCCGCTTCTCCGTTTCCCAGGAAGATCTGCGGCCTTACTTTGCGCTGCCGCGCGTGCTCACCGGCCTCTTCGACGTGGCCGAGCGCCTGTTCGGCGTGCGCATCACGGAGAGAAGCGGCGTCGCCACCTGGCATCCGGACGCACGCTATTTCGAGATCAACGACGCAAGGGGCGCGGCGGTCGGCAGCTTCTATCTCGACCCTTATGCCCGCCCGAACAAGCGCAGCGGGGCGTGGATGGACGACTGCGTAGGGCGCAAGGTCGATTCCAGCGGCGTCACCAACCCGGTCGCCTACCTGGTGTGCAATTTCCTGCCGCCGAACGGCACCCAGCCGGCATTGCTCACGCATGACGACGTCGTCACGCTGTTCCACGAATTCGGCCACGGCCTGCACCACATGCTGACCCGCATCGCCTACCCGAGTGTCTCGGGCATCAATGGCGTCGCGTGGGACGCCGTCGAGCTGCCGAGCCAGTTCTTCGAGAACTACGCCTGGAACGGGGACGTGCTGCGGACCATCGCCGTGCACCACACGACCGGTGCGCCGCTGGCCGCCGAGCGCCAGCGCCAGCTGATGGCCACCCGCAGCTTCCACGCGGGACTTGCGACCATGCGCCAGGTGGAGTTCTCGCTGTTCGATTTCCGCATGCACGCCGAGTACGACCCGGCGCGCGGTGGCCGGGTCGCGCAGACTCTCGCGGAGGTGCGCCAGGAGGTCGGGGTCGTGCCGGTGCCCGCGTGGAACCGCTTCCCGCACAGCTTCGGCCACGTGTTCGCCGGCGGCTACGCGGCCGGTTACTACAGCTACAAGTGGGCCGAGGTGCTCGCCGCCGATGCCTTTGCAGCCTTCGAGGAAGCCGGCGTGTTCGATCGCGCCACCGCAGCGCGCTTCCTCGACTCGATCCTGTCGCGCGGCGGCAGCCGCGATCCGCTCGAGGCATTCGTCGAGTTCCGCGGCCGCAAGCCCGACATCGCGCCGCTGCTGCGCCAGCACGGGATCGCGGCGTAGCGGCGATGCGCGCGATCACGACCTGGAACGTGAATTCGCTGCGGGTGCGCCTGCCGCAACTCGCCGAATGGCTCGCCTCGAATCCCGTGCACACGATCGCTCTGCAGGAAACCAAGCTCGAGGACAAGTCATTCCCGCGCGCGCAGATCGAAGCGCTCGGCTACCAGGTCGCCTTCAGCGGTCAGCGGACCTACAACGGCGTTGCGACCCTGTCGCGCGCGCCGCTCACCGACGTGCTGACCGACATGCCGGGTTTCGAGGACCCGCAACGCCGCGTGCTCGCCGCGACTGTCGAGGGTGTGCGCGTGGTGAACCTCTATGTTCCGAACGGCCAGGCGGTCGGTTCGGAAAAGTATGCCTACAAGCTGCGCTGGCTTGCGGCAGCGCGTGACTGGCTCGCCGCCGAACTCGCGCAACATCCGCAGCTCATCGTGCTTGGCGACTTCAACATCGCGCCGGAAGACCGCGACGTGCACGATCCGGCCGCCTGGGAAGGCTCGGTGCATGTCAGCGAGCCGGAACGCGCAGCGCTGCGCGCGCTGCTCGCGCTAGGCCTCACCGACAGCTTTCGCCTGTTCGAGCAACCGCAGGACAGCTTCAGCTGGTGGGACTATCGCCAGGGGGCGTTTCGCCGCAACGCGGGCCTGCGCATCGACCTGCTGCTGACGTCGACGGCGCTCACGGAGCGCTGTCGCCAGGCGTCCATCGATCGTGAACCGCGTCGCGCCGAACGACCCTCGGACCATGCGCCTGCCTCGGCGAGCTTTGACATATAAGGCGCACCCTTAAGCGCCCCAAAGTGTGCGGTGCGTCGCTGGTTTTTTGACCAGCCGCTGCCTAGACTTCTCCGAATACTTGCGTCACCTCGGCCGATGCACAACAACAGGCGTAGCGACTTCGACGTGACGAACACCGTGCAGGTCAGTTCGCCCGGTGACGTTTGCGAAGCAGTCAAGAAGCTGTTCACGGCCACTTGGCCGGGTGCGCCGTTCGATCCGGTGGTGCGCGGCTTCGATCGCCTCGAGGAAGTTTTCTCCGGGCGCGATCCCGAATACCACGCGCTCGACACCGTCTACCACGATACGCAGCACACGCTCGATATCACCCTTGCGATGGCGCGGCTGTGCGCAGGCTACGAGCGCGAAGCGCCGCCGGGCCGCGCACTCGGTGCCGAGCGCGCCACCGTCGGCCTGCTGGTCGCACTCTTTCATGATGTGGGCTACCTGCGTGAACGCAGCGACACCGTGACGCAAAATGGCGCCGAACTCACGGCCACCCATGTCGCGCGCGGTGCACGTTTCCTCGAGAAATACCTGCCCACCGCCGGCTTCGAAGACTGGGTGGCGATCGCGACCCAGATCATCCACTTCACCGGTTATGAAGTGCCGCTCGATGCGATCCAGGTGTTCGATGAGCGCGACCGCAAGCTCGGCCATCTGCTCGGCACCGCCGACATGATCGCGCAGATGGCCGACCGCTGTTACCTCGAGAAATGCCGCGACCGGCTGTATCCGGAGTTCGTCCTCGGCGGCTATGCCTTGCCGCTGTCGAACCAGGGCAGCCGGCAGGTGAAATACGCCTCGGGCCTCGACTTGCTGCGCCAGACGCCGCAGTTCGTCGCCGAGACACGCATGAAGCGCCTCGACGGCGCGTTCGCGTCGGCCTATCGCCACCTCGATGTGCTGTTCGAGGGGCGCAATCCCTACATGGAAGCGATCGACCGCAACCTCGCGTTCCTCAACCAGATCCTGCGCAGTGAAAGCTGGCGCATGCTGCGCCGGAACCCGCCGGTGTTCGCCGCGGGAGACGATCCGATGGGCACGATGCGCGGGCTCGCCATGGGCTATATCCGCCGCGCCTGGGCGCAGTAGGCGCTCGCCACACCAGGCGTTCAGCGCTCCTCGACGTAACGCTGGCGCAGCTGCGCCAGTCGCCCGATCAGCAGTTCCTCGCCTTCCACGCCGGCGCCCTCGAGCGCCTCGCGCATGACCTCGACGGTCAACGCCGCGCAGGCGGGACGCGCGATCGCCGCGTAGCTCAGGTGCCAGGGCTCGGGCTGCACGCCATCGTGATCCTGCGTGTACGGCCGAAAAAAACCGAAGCGCTGCATCGACGCCGCGAGCCACGCGTCGAGGCGCGAGAAAATGCCGCCGGGCGCGTACTCCTGCGGAATGAGCCGCGGCCGGTAGCCCGCAGGCAGCGCGGCGCGATCGATCACGTCGATGTCGGTGCCCCAGTGATGGCGGCTCGCGCCCGGCAGCGCCGACCACGCGAGGATCGCGTCGATGCGCGCATCGGGCTCGAGCGCGAGCGCATCGAGCGGCTCGCCCCGGCGATCGAGCAGCGCCCGCTCGCCGCGGTATTTCGCATTCCAGATGTCGCGCTGGCGCTCGAAGTCGCGGAACGAGGACACGGGCGCGAGCTCGATGCCCGCCTCGATGTGCGCCGCCGCGCACAGCGCGTGCAGTGCCGCCACGACATCGCGATGCACGGTGCAGCGCAGTTCCGGCACCTCGAGCACATGGGTGCGGGTGCGCCCGGTCAGCTCGAGCGCATTCATGTGCTCGCGGCACCCTCCGTGACTACCCGGTCCAGGACCTGCAGGAAGGCCTGCGGCTCCTGGGCACCGGAGATGAGATAGCGACGCTCGAACACGAACGCGGGCACGCCACTGATGCCCCAGGATTGCGCCTGCGCCTCGAGAGCCGCGATCTGCCCATGCAACTGCGGATCGTCGATCGCCGCGCGGGCGGCCTCGGCATCGAGCCCGGCAGCCCTTGCGATGTCCACCAGCACGTCGGGTGCGCCGATGTCGCGCCCCTCGCTGAAATAGGCGCCCAGCACCCGCTCCTTGACGGCGGACTGCGCCGCCGGGCTCGCCCCGCCCGCCCACGCGATCAGCGCATGCGAACGGCGGGTATTCGGCATGCGGGTGATCCGCTCGAAGTGGAAATCGATACCGACGGCCGGACCCAGGTCGCGCAACGCGCGCTGGGCGTCGGCGAAACGGTCCGGGGTGCCGAACTTCGCGGTGAGGTACTCGGCCCGATCCGCGCCGCAGGCGGGCATGGCCGGGTTGAGCTCGAACGGCAGCCAGCGCACCTCGACCGCCAAGTGGGGCCGCTCGGCGAGCGCCTGCTCGAACCGGTGCTTGCCGACATAACACCAGGGACACACCGTGTCCGAAAACACCTCTATCAGCACCTGGACCTCCTTGCATCGCGATTCTAGGCCGCCCGCCATCGGGCAGGGTAAGATACCCGAGCGCAGTAAATACAAGGGGATATGCGGTCGGTCCGTTCATTCGGCACCGGCTGCAGCATCGTGAATCGCCGCAGCCTGAAGCTGAAGTACGTGGCCGTCGCCGTTGCGGCGATGCTGGTCGCGACCGTGTTGCTGGGCGCCCTGCTGTTGTGGCATGCGCGCGCGGAATCGCAGCTCGTCTCCGCCATCGCCACCGACGAGCATCGCAATGCGATCGGCAACGAACTCGCCGCACGTGCCAAGGCGGTCGCCCTGCATGTTGCCGACGTCGCAGCTCCCGCGGTCCGCGCACGCAATCGGGCCACGCTCTTCGAGGGCATGAAGGACTTCGACGGCGACGCGTCGATCACCGGGATCGAGGTCATCGACAGCGACGGCGACACGCTCTACCTTCTGCGCCGCGCTGCAGTGGCCGGCGAGGCGGTGATCACACGCAGCCACACGCAGCCGATCAGGGCGATGCTGCCGAGCTATTCCGGCTCGACCGCCGCGCAGATCGTGGGCACGGTGCGCGTCACGCTCGCGACGCGCGATACCTCACCGGCCGATGTCGGCGCACCGGTCGCCGCCGCCGGGCGCTCGATGCTGAACCGCGCGCTGCTCGGGCTCGCAGTCATCCTGGCGCTCGGACTCGTCACCGCAGTGGCGCTCGCGTGGTGGGCCGCGCGCGGCATCGAGCGGCCGATTTCGGCGTTGATCCGCTCCGCGGATCGCATCGGCCAGGGCGACCTGTCGCGCCCCACCGACGTGGCCCGCCAGGACGAGCTGGGCGAACTGCAGCAGGCGCTCGAGCGCATGCGCCACAAGCTGCGCCAGACCACGATCACCAAGAACTACCTGAACAGCGTGCTCACCGGCATGACCGACGCGGTGTTCGTGACTTCGCCAGAGGGCGTCATCCGCGTCGCGAACCAGGCCGCGCAGCGCCTGCTCGGCTATGGCGAGGACGACCTGAACGGCCGCAGCGTCGTCTCGCTGCTCGACGGCCCCGATCGCGAGAATTTCGACGTGCTGCAGGCGTCGAACGAGACGCGCGAGGCGGTAGTGCGCACACGCAAGGGCCAGACGATCCCGGTTTCGCTCACCGGCTCGGCCATCGCCACCGACGACCCGCAGTTCCAGGGCTGCATTTTCGTCGCGCGCAACATCACCGACAGGAAACGCGCCGAGCGGCGCATCCGTTACCTCGCCCGCTACGACGCGCTGACGAAAGTGCCGAACCGGATGCAGTTCCAGCATCTGCTGCAGCAGGCGATCGCGCGTGCGCTGCGCAACAACCAGTCGGTGGCGCTGCTGTATCTTGATGTCGATCACTTCAAGGAAGTGAACGACACCTTCGGCCACGCCGCCGGCGATCGCACGCTCGAGATCCTGACCGAGCGCCTCACGCGCGTGCTGCCGAAGGACTCGGTGGTCGGGCGGCTCGCCGGCGACGAGTTCGCTGTACTGATCGATGGCCTCGCGGGCGGTGTCGATCATCGCGGACCGATCGGCCAGCTCGCGCGTTCGATCCTCGCCGAGACCGACAAGATCTTCCAGCTCGGCC
>CADEFJ010000063.1 GCA_902826575.1 uncultured Pseudomonadota bacterium
TTCCAACGCGCCCGCATTTCAGCTCGCCCGCGTTCTCGGTCCCTTGCTTTCCGCAAGCACCTCGGCGTCGCCACCCTGGATCGTCACGCGCTGTCCGGGCTGCAGGCGCTCCGCGCCGCGCACCACGATGCGATCGCCCGCGGCGAGGTCGCCGCTTACCTCGATGCGATCGGCGCGACCCGCGCCCGGCGTCACGGGGATGCGTTCCGCCGTCTCCCCGGTGCCAATCCGATAGACGTAAGCCGCGCCCTGGCGCAGGACCACGGCATCGCGCGGCACGGTCACCGCGCGCTGCGCGAGGCCGCTCGGCAACTCGACCTGCACCGCCGCACCGATCGGCCAGGCTTGCGGGGCCAGCGCCACGCGCACCTCGAGCATGCGCGAGCGTTCATCGCCCACCGGCACGATCGAGCGGATTTCGCTCATCACCTCGCGTCCGCCATCGAGCACCCGCACCTGCTGGCCACGCGCGAGCGCCCCGGCGGCCGCCAGCGGCGCACGCGCGATCACCTCGACATTACCCGTGTCGACGAGCCGCAGGAGCGGCTCGCCCATCGCGACGAACTCGCCCGTCATGCGCAGGCGCTCCGCGACCTGGCCGGCGAACGGCGCGCGGATCGCGGCCCGCGCGAGTTCGAGCCGGGCGCGATCGCGTGCGACCCGGGCCTGTTCGACTTCCTGGTCGGCCATCGCGAGGCGCGACTGCGCCTCGTCGATCTGGTTGCGCGAGGCGATCTGCTGCGCGGCGAGTGTCTGCAACCGGTCGCGCTGCGTACGCAGCAGCTCCGCGTTCGCCTCGAGGCGCTTCACCGCCGCCTCGTTGTCGCGCACCGTGAGTGCGATGCGCGCGGTGTCGAGCCGCGCGATCACGTCGCCCTTGGCGACGATCGTGCCCGGTTCGGCAATCCAGTCGATCGGTGCCGCCACTTCGGCGGACAGCCGCGCATCGGCGCGGCTGACGACCGTGCCGGTGGCGAGCGTGCGTGGTGCGCGCTCTTCCGCCTTGGCGGTGGCGATCACCACCGGCACGGCAGGGGCTTCCTCGGCGGCGCCGGCGAGGTCCCAGCCGAACAGGAACTTCAGCAGCAGCGCGAAGATCAGCGGGATGCGAAAGTGGGTGGCGACCATGCTGGATCCTTTGCAGGGACAGGCTCCGGCGCCGCCTCGCCGAGGCGCAGCAGCGCCGGCAGCAGCACGAGGGTGAAGACGGTGTTGACGATCATGCCGCCGACGATCACGGCGCCGAGGCCGCGATAGAGCGCGCTGCCGGCCCCCGGCACGACCGCAAGCGGCAGCATGCCGAAGATGCCGGACAGCGTGGTCGAGAAGATCGGGCGGGTACGGGTGCGCAGAGCGGCCGAAATGGCCTCGCGTCGCGCGAGACCGCCGCGCTCGCCGCTGCGTGTCTCGTCGATCAGCAGGATCGCGTTGTTGACGACCATGCCCATCAGGATGATGAAGCCGATCATCGTGAGCAGGTCGAGCGTCTGGCTCGTGAACGCGCGCAGCAGCCAGATCGCGAGCACGCCGCCGAAACTCGCGAGCGGTATCGTCAGCATCATGATGAAACTGTCCTTCGCCGAGCGCACGAGGGCTGCGACCAGCAGGAACAGCACCAGCATCGCGATGCCTATATTGAAGCGCATGTTGTCGAGGGCCGTGCGCAGGTTGCCGGCATTTCCGGCATAGCGGATCGCGCCATCCGCGGGCAGCAGCGCCGCGATCCCGGGCTCGACATCGCGCTTGACGACATCGATCGCCTGCTGCAACGACATGCCCTTCGGCGGATTGATGTTGAGGCCGACCGTGCGCCGCCCGTCGACGCGCCGCAGGCCGCTCGGCCCCACCGTGGTGTCGATCCGGGCGAGTTCGCCGAGCGGCACGATGGCGCCGCTCGGTGTCGCCACCGGCACTGCCGCAAGTGCCTCCGGACTGTCCCAGGCCTCGGCCCGCAGGAACATCGGCAGGCGCCGCTCGCCATCGAAGTACTCGCCCACCCACGCGCCGTCGCCGAGCGCACGCACCACCGTGCCCACGTCGCCGCGCGACCAGCCGACCTCGCTCAGTCGCCGGTCGTCCGGCGTCACGCGCAGTTCGGGCTCGGCGAGCTCGAGGCCCTGGAAGGCCTGCACTTGCGAGCCGGGCAGCTTCTCGAGGATCAGCTCCTGCGCGCGGCGCGCGACCGGAAACAGAGCTTCGAGGTCCGATGACTGCAGCTGGAAGTCGATGTTGCGCCCGTCGCCGAAGCCGCCGAACAGATTGCCCTGCGCCGCAAACGCCTGCGTGTCGGGGAAGCCGCTGATGATTTCCTCGTTGACGACCTTGTCGAGCAGATCCATTTTGTCGACGTCGAGCGGACGCGCGCCGATCGTGCCGCCGCCGGGCCACACCAGCACATAATAGTTGCGCAGCGCAGGCTCCTTCTCGCCACTCATGTAGGGCGCCATGCGCCGCGCCATCACCTGCACGATCTCGTTGTCGATCGTGTCCATGCTGGCGCCCGGCGGGAACTGGAAATAGCCGTCGATCGCGGCGCGTTTCACCGGCGGCAGGTAATCGAGCGGCGGCAGCAGCAGCCAGGTCAGGCTCGCCGGCACCACGAGCAGCGTGCCGATGATCGCGTAGCGGCGCCTGGGCGTGTCGGTCCAGCGCACCAGCGTCTCGGCCATGTGCCGCCAGCGCGCATCCGACGTCGCGCTCGAGGTGAGCGGCTTCAGCCAGCGCGAGGCGAGCAGCGGCAGCATCGTGACGGCAACCAGCAGCGAGGTCGCCACCGCGATCACCACCGTGAGGGAGAGGTCCGCGAACAGCTGCCCGGCCGCGTCCTGCATGAACACCACCGGCATGAACACGACGATGGTCGCGGCCGTGGAAGCGAACAGCGCCGGCCACACACGAGTCGTGCCCTCGAGGGCGGCCTGCAGCATCGGCACGCCCTGCTCGCGCCGCTGCGCGATGCTCTCGATCACGACCACCGCCGCGTCGGTGGTCATACCGACCCCGAAGGCGAGGCCGGCGATCGAGATCACGTTGAGCGTGCGCCCGGTCAGCATCAGCACGGCGAGCGCGACCAGCAGGCATACCGGGATCACGATGCCGACCAGCAGCGTCGTGCGGATGTCGCGCAGGAAGAACCACAGCACGAGGACCGCAAGGATCACGCCCGCGACCAGGTTGCCGCTCACCATGCGCAAGGCCTGGTTGATGAACAGCGAAGGATCGAACGACTGGGCCACGGTGAGGCCCATGTCCTTCAGCGGGCCGTCGCGCATCAGCGCGAATTCGGCCTTGACCGCGTTCAGCGTATCGAGGACGTTTGCGCCATTCTCCTTCAGCACACGCAGCCCGATCGCCGGGTTGCCGTTCTGCATCGCAAGATCGGTGCGATCACCGCGACGCACTTCGACGGTTGCGATGTCGCCGAGTCGCACCGGACGCCCGTCGCGCCATTCGAGCACGAGATCGGCGAGTTCGTCGGGCGTATAGCGCCCGGCAAAACGCATCGTGTACTGGCGCCGTCCCATGTCGACGAAGCCCCCGGACATGTCGGTGGCATTGCCGGCCACCGCGGCGACCCGCGGCAACTGGATACCGAGCTCCGCGGCGCGCTGCGGGTCGAACACGATCTGCAGTTCTTCCGGTGCGCCCGCATTCACCTGCACGGTGGCGACGCCCGGAATCGTCTCGATCCGTGCGCGCACCATTTCCTCGATCGGGCGCCGGTAGTCCTCGACCGGGCCCGGTGTGCCCGGCAGCAGCTGCACGAAGAAGAACGACAGCATCTGGTTGGCGCCACCGCCACCGTCGTCGCCGAGCGCGATGCGCGGCGCCGTGGCGTCGCGCGGCATCGGCGGGAGCTGGTTCATGCGGCTGATCACTTCGATCAGCGTCGCCTGCATGTCGGTGCCGATGGCAAAGCGCAGGTTGAGGAATGCGCCACCCGGCGCCGCGAAACTGTTGAGCTCCTTCAGGCCGGCAAGACCCTCGAGCGCGCGCTCCTGCGGCTCGAGGATCTCCGATTCGACTTCGCTCGGCGCCGCGGCCCGCCAGCCCGTGGCGACGCTGATGACCGGCTCGTCGATGTCCGGAAACAGCTGCACCGGCAGCTTGAACAACGCCAGCACGCCGAGCAGGCAGGCAAGCAAGACCGCCACCGCGACACCCGCGGGGTTATGTAACGCCATCCTGGTGAAATTCACGCGTCCTCCGCGACGCAATTGTCCACCGTTGGATGGTCGTCCCGCCCTGCCGTGCTAGCGGCTCACCGCAGCGCCCGCACGGCTCGTCGCTACCAGCGGTATCGCACCCGGTAGCGCACCGTCGCCTCGCCGTCCTTCGCGATCCGCACCGGGAAGTGGATCGTGCGCGCGTCCTCTTTGGTGAACTGGTGCGACTGCGTCAGCACCGACCAGTCGCTCCAGCGATAGAGCGTTTCGCGCACCACCACCTCGACCGACTGGTCCTTGTGGTTGCGCAGCTTCACCTCGATCTCCTCTTCCATCAGGCGCGCCTTGGTGTCGATCGAGAAGTCGACCTGCCGGCGCTCGCCGACGACATCGAAGGCCGAGCCGAGCTTGATGCGCACATCCTCGTCCTTCGGCGTGTGATCGATCACGTCCTCGCCGATGAACTCGAGGCTGTCGTCCGCGCTGTCGAGCTTCGAGACCCGCACGCGACCTGCGGGCAGCGGTACACCCAGCCCCTTCGCCTTGTCGTTGCGGAACTCGAGGTAGACGTCGACCTTCTTGTTGGCCGGAGAACCGATATCGCGCTCGGTGTAGGGCCCGCCGTACGCCGCGTACGCGGGCGCACCGTAGTAGACGAGGTGCTTCTTCGCGGGGATCGACTTGGTCTGCTCGAACAGCTCGATCTGCTTGGTCGAGTTGTCGGCGAGCGTGGTGCGGCGTCCGAGCGTGTAGAGATGGAACTCGAAGAACGCCTTCTCCTCGAAGCCGGCCCCGGAATCGGCGACCGCGGCCATCTCCATCGCGCGCTTCTGCATGTACACCCGCTGCGGCGGCTCGACGCGATGCACGTCGCCGGCAATCAGCTTAAGGCGCGCATTGTCATAGCTCGCACCCGACTGATTGACGATGCTGACCCACGCACCGAGGTCAACGGTGCCGCTGTTGGCGTCGCGACCTTCGGTGAAGATCAGGTTGTAATCGGCCCACCAGGTGATGCCTGCCGTCTGGTAGGTGACCCGCGTCTGGTGCTCGCCGCCGCGCGACGCGTTCACGTCCCACACGAGCGTCGGCCGCGTGATGAGTCCGCCCGGCAGCTCCGCGAAATGCACCGCGCCATAGTCGCGCAGTGCGTGGATCGAGCCATCGGCACCGCGCAGCACGAGGCCATCGCCTGCGGACAGCAGCGTGCCGCTCGTGGCCGGGCCCGCTTGCGCGCTGCCGGCACGATCGACGGTGACCGGCTTGTCGATGTAGCGCTGCAGGAGCTTGTCCATGCCGATCAGGTCGAACTGGTAGTTCTGCTCCAGCACCCGGGTTCCCGGATCACTGAGCGACTGGAAAGTCACGGTGGTCGGATCGATCAGCGCCGCCACGTCGGTGAACCGTACGGTCGAGCGCCCCGCCGCGAGCGTCATCGGGCGCGTATCGCGCACCATCGCGTAGCCTGGCACCGCCATCCCGCCCGGCGTGCCACCACCCGGGATCGGCCGGTAGAACTCGACCGGCACCGCACCGGGCTGGGCCGAGCTGTAGATCGTGATCGCGGTGCCGCCGGTGTCGGCAGCGTGCGCACCGGCGGCAAGAGTGAGTCCAGCGGCAAGCAGGGTGCGGGAAAACGTCTTCTGGTGCATTTTGGGGGTCCTCCGACGGGGCCGATATGGTTCCCGAAAATGCGACCCGTGTCGCGCTTTTCGGCCGGGTTGACAGAACTGTGAGCAGTGCCATGCGTATGAACGGGCGGGAGGGCACGATGGGGTCATGGATGCCGCCACCCAGATGCTGCCGGAGGTGCCGCTGACGGACGCACCACCGCCACGCCGTGCTGCCGGCCCCGCCGGACTGCCGAACGCCGCCCCTGCCGCAGGCCAGGGCGTCCAGGGCGCTGCGTGGGCTGCACCGGCCATGGACCGCAACTTCATCGAGCGTAACCAGATCGTCGAGCGCTACCTTTCGGGGCGCCTGCCGCCCCGCGGAGCCCTCGAGTTCGAACGCTTTTGCACGCAACACCCTGACCTCCTCGACACGATCGGCCTGCCTGCGCGCGTGAACGCCGGCTTGCGCCTGCTCGAGGTGGGCGGCAAGCCCGAACCGTGGGCCGACAAGGCCGTCCCTTTCTGGCAGAAGCCGCCGGTCGTGATCGGTGCCGCCGCACTCGCGCTCGCACTGCTGGTCATTTCCGTGGTGCTCGCATCCCAACTCGGCCAGCGCGGCGATCGCATTGCCGCGCTCGAGAAGCAGGTCGCGGAACAGGTGCTCGCACCCGCCACCTCCACTCGCGCGATCAAGCTCGTGCCGGCGCGCGGCGGGCCGACGAGTTCGCCGGCGGTGGTGGTCGGTGCCGGCACGGTGCAATTCGCCGACTTCAAGATCGACCTCGCGTGGTCGAAGTTCGACACCTTCCGGATCACGATCGATCGCGCCGGCCAGGGCCGTGTCGCGGTCCTGCACAACGTGAAGAAGGACTCGAACGGCCACCTGCGCCTCGCCTTCAACACCTCGGCATTCGGGCCCGGCAACTACGACCTGACGATCCAGGGCGTGAACTGGCGCGGCGAACCCGTGGCGCAGGCCTGGGCGACGATCGGCGTGCAACGCTGACAGGCGGGCCCGTCAGCGCCTGAGGACAAGCTTCTCGATCAGGTGAGGCGGCGTCGCGCGGGAATCCGCGCGTGTACGCGGCACGCGATCGATGCCGATCGCATGGAGCGTCAGAGTGCCGTCCGGCGCAAAGTGCATCCTGAGCCACTGCTTGTAGTCCTCGATGCGCAACGAGGAGAACGCCTCGTTCGCGTGGCGCCCGAACACCTGCACCGAGATCAGCAGGTACAGACCGATCAGCAGGCCGCCGCCGACGCCTCCGGTAACGAAAGTCAGCGCGCCGGCGATCAGCAGTTGCGCAATGGTGCCGAATCCGAGCCCGAGCACCTCGGTCGTGAACAGTGCCGCAAGCCACGCGAGCCCGAGCGCGGCCATCAGATGCGAGAGCGCGTGTGAAATGCCACCGATCAGGCGGTACCAGCGCACATGCGTGTCCGTGAAGAACACGAACCCGCCGATGACCGCGAGCAGCCACAGGCCGTTCACCGGATCGCGCAGCGCACTCGCAAGGCTTGCCGCGACCGTGCCACCGAACGTTGCAATGTCCTCGGGACCGAGGCTCGCCGACGCGAACCACGCCGACAGCGTATAGAGCACTGCCGGCAGCACCAGGCCCTGGGGATTGAGGCGCGGGAAGTCGAGATTGCGCCATGCGAGTCGCCGCGACGTCGCGCGATCGGGATAGACCGCGCGCTCCTCGAATCCGCCCGGCAGGTCGCGCGGCCGTGGCGCGTGGGTGGGATGCAGGAAAGCGCCGCCGCCGCCGGAGATGATCTTCTGGACTCCTCCGGGGCCCTCATGCCTCCGGTAATGATGCAGATCGCCGGCGAGGAACACGCGCACCGGCCGCTGCAGGATGTCGCGCTCCAGGGTCGCGAGCATGCCGCCGGTGTACGCCGGATGGTCCGGGTAGGCCTCCTCGAATATCCACTGCGGCTCCGGCACGCACAGGACCACTTGCGCCTGCGGATCCATGGCCGCGGCGACGCGCTTCAGGTACTGCACCTGCGGCTCATCGAGTTCCGTGCCGAGCTGCAGGTCGATCGCGACCAGCCACCAGTTGGCCGGCAGGCTCAGCGCGAAGTAGCTGCGCGTCTGTTGGGTGCGGCAGCCCGCGAAGCCGCGCTCGGGCCGGCAGAACGTGCGCGAGAAGGCGACCAGGCTGTCGAACCAGTCATGGTTGCCCGGGATCGCGAAAATGTCGGGACGCGTGCCGTGCGCAGCGAACGCGTCCTCGTAAGGCCATTCGGTGCGCCACGCATAGGCCTGCCTCGAGGGCCAGGGATACACCTCATCGCCGCCGAACACGAGCACCTGGCTGGATCGTGTCGGTTCGGTTGGCCCGCCGCTGGCCGCCGCGACATCGAGGGCGGGCCGCGCCAGCGCGTCGGCGATCGCATGCACCGGATTCCAGCCATCGCCGGTGTCGGCGACGTAGTCGAGCCACACCCCACCTTCGGTTGCCGAATAGTCGAAGTAGCTCTGCGGCTGGTTGGCCAGCGCTTCGATCAGCCGCGGATCGGAGTGGCGGCCGAAAATGTTGGCCGTCGCCATGTGGATCGCCGTCTGCGTCGCCACGCGCGGATCGAACCAGCCCACCATCTTCGCGGGCTTGCGCGTGCGCTCCATCAGCCGCCCCGCAAGGTCAGGATGGGCGACTGGCCCACCACCGAGCGGGTCGCGAGCCAGCCGCCGCCCGCCACCAGAACCGCGCCGGCTCCGAGGCCCCAGACCCACACCCACACGTCGAACGTGTACTTCACTTCCAGTACGTACTTTGCGATCAGGTAACCGCCGATGCTCGCACCGAGCGCGGCGAGCAATCCCGCCAGCAAGCCGAGGGTGATGAACTCGGCCAGCACGCCCGCGCGCACCGTGCGCCGGCTCGCGCCCAGCGTGCGCAGGATTGCGCTCTCGAAGCGCCGTTCATCGCGGCTTGCCTGCACTGCCGCAAGCAACACGGTCAGGCCCGCAAGCAGCGTGAAGAAGAACACGCTCTGCACCGCGACCGCCGCCTTGTCGATCACACCGCGAACCTGGCCAAGGATGGAGTCCATGTCGAACACCGAAACGCTCGGGAAGCGCCGCACGAGCTGCGCGATCGGCCGTGGCTTGCCTGGCGCAAAGTACGCGCTCGTCATCCAGGTGCCCGCGGTCGCATCGAGCAGGCCTGGCGGAAATACCAGGAAGAAGTTCGGCTGGAAGCTGTCCCATTTCACCTGCCGGATGCTGGCAACCGTGACCACATAGGTCTCGCCCGCGATATCGAAGGTAAGTCGGTCGCCGAGCTTCACGCCCACCGAGTCACGGAACTCCGTGGCGATCGACACGAGCGGCTGGCCCGTGTCCTGCGGCCGCCACCAGCCACCTTCGACGATCTGGTTGTCGTCGCCGAGTTCGCTCGTCCAGGTGAGATTCTGCTCGCGAGTCGCGAGTCCCTCGTCGTCGAACGACAGGCCCTCGATCGGGCGGTCGTTGATCGCCGTGAGGCGTCCGCGGATCATCGGCAACGCCCGCGAAGTCGCGGCACCCGCGTCATCGATGAACGACAGGAAATCCCCGCGTTCGGCCGACGGGATATTGATGAAAAAGAAGTTGGGGACGTCCGCCGGCAGGCTCGCACGCCAGTCCTCGAGCAGATCGCGGCGCACGAGCGCGAGCAGCAGCAGCACCATGATGCCGAGGCCGAAGGCCACGACCTGCACGACGCTTTCGGCCCGACGACGCGCGAGATTGGCGATGCCATAGCGCCACGCGACGCCGACACGGCTGCGCAGCGAACCCGTGAGGCGCACGAGCAGCGCGCCGCACAGCGCCAGCACAGCCACGAATGCGGCGAGACCCGCGGTAAAGCCGAGCAACAGCGGCACATCGCGCACCACCCAGTAGATGAGCCCGACGATGGCGATCACGGCAGGCCAGAACGCCAGCCAGATGACGAGTGGAGGCGGGCCGACATCCCGGCGCAGCACGCGGATCGCCGGCACGCGCGACAACTGCAGCAGCGGCGGCAATGCAAACCCCGCAAGCACCGCAAACGCCGTGACGATCGCCATCACGATTGGCATCAGGCTGGGTGGCGGCAGGGTGGCGACCGCCAGCAATCCGCGCAGCGCACGCACCAGCCACGCTTGCGCCACGAAGCCCGCCGCCGCGCCGACGCTCGCGGCGATCAACGCCAGCAGGCCGAGCTGCACGAGACTCACCGTGAGGGTGAAAGCCCGGGTCGCGCCGAGTGTCTTCATCAGCGCCACGGAATCGAGATGGCGCTGCACATAGCGGCGCGCCGCCATCGCAACCGCGATCGAGCACAGGAGCACCGCCACGAGACTGGCGAGACTCAGGAAGCGGCCCGCCCTGTCGGTCGCGTCGCGGACCTGCGGACTCGACTCGGTGATGTCGAGCACGCGCTCGCCCGCCTGTTTGCGCTCACCTATCCATGCCTTGAACGCCTCCACCTCGTCCCGATCACCTGCGAACAGCAGCGCGAAGCGCGCGCGGCTGCCGGGCTGGAGCAGCTGTGTCGCCGGCAAATCCTCGGCGTTCAGCAGCAGCGACGGGGCGAGTTCGGCGAATGAGGAACCCTGGTCGGGCCGCGTGACGAGCGCGCGACCGACACGAAAGTTCGCCGCCCCGATCGACACTTCATCGCCCACCTCGGCGCCGATCGCCGCAAGCAGGCGGCTCTCCGGCCATACCTCGCCGCGCGGCGGGACGCCGCCCGCGGCATTCTCCGGCGCGCCGAACGTCTCGGCGGCGACGACCACCGTGCCGCGCAGCGGATAGCCCGGGCTCACCGCGCGCAGTGACGAGAGCTGTGACGCATCGCCATGGAACACGATCGACAGGACGCCCACGCTGCCCGCCGTGGCCAGACCGCGTCGCCGGGCCTCGTCCAGATAGGTTTCGGGCAATGGATTGGCCGACACGAGGCGCAGGTCGGCGGCCAGAACCTCGCTCGCCTGCAGCTCAACGGCCGCGCCGACGCGACTGACGACGAAGCCGACCGCCGAGAGTGCGGCAACGGCGATCGTGAGTGCGAGCAGCAGCACGCCCAGTTCGCCGGAGCGCCATTCACGGGCAAGAGTACGGACGGCAAGGATAGCGGCGCGCATAGGGTTGCAGTTCAGGCGAGCTTGCCGTCGTCCATGTGCAGCGCGCGCGTGCAGCGTGCCGCGAGCGTCTGGTCGTGCGACACGAGCACCACGGTCGTGTGCAGGTCGCGATTCAGTTCGAACAGCAGATCGCAGACGCGAGTGCCGTTGGCCGTATCGAGGTTTCCGGTGGGCTCATCCGCGAACAGCACCGCCGGCCGGGTCACGAATGCCCGTGCGAGGGCAACGCGCTGCTGCTCACCGCCCGAAAGCTGGCGTGGATAATGCCCGGTGCGCGCACTCAGGCCGACCCGATCGAGCGTGGCCAACGCCAGGCGCCGCGCGTCGGCGCGGCCCGCGAGTTCCAGCGGCAACGAAACATTCTCGAGCGCGGTAAGCGCGGGCACCAGGTGGAAGGCCTGGAACACGAAACCGACGCGCTCCGCGCGCAACCTGGCGCGACCGTCCTCGTCGAGCGCCGTGAGGTCCTGGCCCGCGAGCCACACGCGCCCGGAAGTCGGCGCATCGAGGCCTGCCAGCAGCGCGAGCAGCGTTGATTTTCCAGCACCTGACGGCCCCACGATCGCGACCGACTCGCCGGCCACGATTTCGAGCGAAACGTCGCGCACAATGGTCAATGGCCCTTCGGGGCTGGTAACCTGCTTGGTGATGTTTTCAGCTTTGAGAACGATATCTCGAGTCGTCATCGGGCCGGCGCTCATCGTGCTGTGTCTGCTCCTGGTGCCGCACCTCGCGCAAGCGACCGACCGCACGATACTCGTGTTCGGCGACAGCATCAGTGCGGGCTACGGTCTCAAAGCCGAGGAGAGTTGGGTGTCTCTCCTTCAGAAACGGCTAACGGCCCAAGGTTACGGATACCGCGTCGTTAACGCCAGCGTCAGCGGCGAAACCACGAGCGGCGGCATTGCGCGCCTGCCGCGCGCGCTCGGCTTGCACCAGCCGCAGATCGTCGTGATCGAGCTCGGCGCCAATGACGGCCTGCGCGGTTTGCCGCTCGACCTGTCGCGGCGCAGCCTCGCGGGCATGATCGAGGCGGCGCAATCGCGAGGCGCCCAGGTCCTGCTGCTCGGCATGCGCGTGCCACCGAACTATGGGGCCCGCTACGCGGACGGTTTTCACCAGATATATGCGGATCTCGCCAGAGAGTATGACGTGGCGCTGGTGCCGTTTTTCATGGAGAAAGTGGCACTCGACCCGCAACTTATGCAGCCCGACGGCCTGCATCCCACCGCTACCGCGCAGCCGCTGCTGCTCGATACGGCCTGGCCTGCACTGCGCCGCATGATCACCGGCTGAACGGAGACTGCCTTGGAAAAGTACTGGTTGAAGTCATACCCGAAGGGCGTCCCCGTCGAAATCGACCCGAACCAGTACGCATCGCTGAAAGAGCTCACCGAGAAGTGCTGCGCGAAGTACGCTGACCGCGATGCCTATGTATCGATGGACCGGGCGCTGACATTCGGCGAACTCGACCGCGAGTCAGCTGCATTCGGTGCCTGGCTGCAACATGAGGCCGGCGCGCGACCCGGCACGCGCATCGCACTGATGATGCCCAACCTGCTGCAATACCCGATTGCGATGTTCGGCGCATTGCGCGCGGGCCTCACGATCGTCAACGTGAACCCTCTCTATACCTGGCACGAACTCGAACACCAGGTAAACGACTCCGGCGCAGAGATCATCGTGGTGCTCGAGAATTTTGCACACGTCGTGCAGAAGGCCCTGCCGAGTACCAAGCTGAAGACTGTCATCGTCACATCAATCGGCGAAATGCTCGGCGGCCTCAAGGGCACAATCGTCAACTTCGTCGTGCGCCGTGTGCAGAAGATGGTGCCCGCGTGGAAGATATCGGGCGCCCACCGTTTTGGCGAGGTTCTGGCCAAGGGCCGCAGCCTCGCCCTGCAGCCGGTCGCAGTGGCTCCCGAAGACATCGCGTTCCTGCAGTACACCGGTGGCACGACCGGCGTCTCGAAGGGCGCCGTGCTGACCCACCGGAACATGGTTGCGAACGTGCTGCAGGGCACGGCGTGGTTCGGCAGCTCGATGCCCGAGCGCGCCACTTATGTGATTGCATTGCCGCTTTATCATATTTTTTCGCTCACCGCGAACGCGCTCATGTACCTGCTGCTCGGCGGCCGCGGCATCCTGATCACCAATCCGCGGGACATGAAGAACTTCGTGAAGACACTGCGAAAGTATCCACCCAACCTGTTCATGGGCGTCAACACGTTGTTCAACGGCTTGCTGCATACGCCCGGCTTCAAGGAGCTCGACCACAGCAACCTCATCGGGACAGTGGGCGGCGGCATGGCAGTGCAGGCCGCGGTCGCCGAGAAGTGGAAGGCTGCCACCGGCTGCGTTCTGAGCCAGGGCTGGGGCCTCACCGAAACCTCGCCGATCGCAACCATGAATCCCATCGGCGTGGACTTCAATGGCTCGATCGGCCTGCCGGTGTCCTCCACCGAAATCTCGATCCGCGACGACGCGGGCGCGGCGCTGCAGATAGGCGCAATCGGCGAAATCTGCGTACGCGGCCCGCAAGTCATGCGTGGCTACTGGAATCGCCCGGACGAAACCGCAGAGGTCATGCTGCCGGACGGATGGTTGCGCACGGGTGACGTCGGGCGCATGGACGACGCAGGCTTCGTCTATATAGAGGATCGCAAGAAGGACATGATCCTCGTGTCGGGGTTCAACGTGTACCCGAACGAAGTCGAGGGAGTCGCCGCGCAGCACCCCGGCGTGCTCGAAGCCGCAGCAGTCGCAAAGGCGGATGAAAAGTCGGGCGAAGTTGTAGCGCTTTTCGTGGTGCGCAAGGACCCGGCGCTGACCGAGCAGGAACTGACCTCATTCATGCGCGAGTCACTGACGGGCTACAAAGTCCCGAAATTCGTGTATTTTCGCGATGAGCTGCCGAAGTCGAATGTCGGGAAGATTCTCAGGCGGAGGTTGAGGGACGAGCTAGCGCGTTAGCGCACTGATGGCCGTGACTTCCGCTCCCTCGGGGCTTGATCCGAAAATGCGAACAGGTGTATGCCCGCTTGGGCGACACTTGAGCGCACACGGGTACCATTCCTTGCGCGTCGAGATTCCAGCCAGTCGTTCATGTTGCTAACGAACGCTTCTCCCTGAGCATTAGCGAAATTCCGGAACTCGCTCAGCTTACTTTGTGGCAAGTCGTGAACCTGTGCCGATCTTTCGATAAGCCGCTGTCCATTAGTTCTACTTCTGGTGTTGTTGCTTACGGTCATGAGCAGCCGCCCAAGTGAGTGACAGACGTGCTCAGCCAGCACAGGATCAAGTTCTTGTATCGTTGCAAGTCGGGTAGTCGGTCGGTAACGCCCATCTGTAAGTTGACGAATTAGCTTTAATCGCCTCATTGCAGCCACGACATCAGTTACCTCGATCTGTCTGTTCTCGCTGCGTATCAAACTCGCCAGAGAGTGCCGACTCGAGCGTAGCTTCAGAGGACGCGGCACGGCGTCGCGATCCAAGTAGCGGCGATCGTGGTGCCAAGTGTGCAGCACACCAGCGACAACCACTGACAGCGCGGGATCCGCCTTGGGCGGAGCGTGTAGCTGCCTTTCTGCTGCTGCAAGAACAGCGGAAATGATTGCTGTTATATCTTTAATTGAGGTTCCTGTACGAAGCATGACTAGAAGCACGGCATACAGAATGTCGTGGCAATAGGACTGTATCGGCATCCGTGTTTGTGACATTTCGCTGCTCCGCACTCGGTACAACGCTGCTCAGTCAAGAGGCCTGACGCTGTTTCCCGCGCTTGATTGGAACTTCGGATAGAACTACCGCCACCTTCAGATCTGACGACAGGCGCTTTTGGCGTTTGCGCCCAACAATCGGGCTCTCCTGGAGCGAGCGCAGGGCGGCTGCAGCGCCATCTACAATGTCTATTGCGCGGCGCCTGATCACTCCACCTTCCAACACATCGCGCGCAGGAATGCTAACGAATCTAACGTGTGGAGCACTTCCTTGCTTAGCGGGGACGCCGATAGATGCGGCCAGCGCCTTAATTGCGTCAAGGTGTGCGCTCATGTTGACGTGAGCATTCGCTGAATCTGATAACGAGCGAGTGCAGAGGCTTATGCGATTAGCGCGTATCCGTACAAGTGCGCGCCTGCTTAGCTCTAGCGTCATAGCGCGCGGTGGAACATCACCACCATACTCGCGAACCAAGCTGACGAAGCTCGAACCGGAACCCGAGTAAGGCAATGCAGCTGGCCGGCCTGGACGTAGACAGTAGCGCTTGTCATGCATCCACCCAAGAATGACCTGTTCGGCCTTACTGGACGCGAGCGATCGCGCATCGCCAAGTTGCGCCACAGTATTGCCAAGGCACCTCCTTACCTCCGCTCTACTCAGTCCAGTCGCCGCCGCGATCTGCGATTGGTTGACTCGACCATTCCGCAATCTTGCCTCTTGCGCTAATCCCCGAACCAGCAGAACTCGCGCTGCCGTATTCAGTTGTCCGGGTGTAACTCGATACTGGATCAGTATCGGTATCAGGGTCTCGAGCAATTCATAAGCAATCCGCGCGCCGGCTCGATTGGACAAGCTATTAGCCACGAGTCACTTGGTACCAATGCAGCTAGGCAATCGCAAGTGAATCTGATTGGCTGGGTCACATCGGAGCGGCCGAGACGCCAAGTGTTGCCGGCAAACATGCGCTGCCATCTCTCAATTTGTGCCATGGGCCCCGCACGTCGGTCAACATGCAAAGGTGCGCATTTCGCGGCCATTCTCGAATTGACGAGCGATTGCCTAGATAAAGTTGAGCCAGGGAACTGCTGCCGATCTACCTGTGCGCGCGGCACGCAAATAGGAAGGCCGCCAAAATGGCGGCCTTGGAAACACTTGTTCGCGCGCGAACTCCGCGCGAAACGAGCCTGCTAGCTTACAAGCTACCCGAGCCGATGCTGCCGTTGGTGCCCGAACCGATGCTGCCGTTGGTGCCCGAGCCGATGCTGCCGTTGGTGCCCGAGCCGATGC